>NZ_CP006934.1:358651-717302 GCF_000565215.1 Spiroplasma sabaudiense Ar-1343
AACAACAAAAAGAAGTTCAACATCATTTGGATTTAGTCTCAAAACAGCTTCTTGCCTTTCTAAGGTCGCATCGCATAAGTCATTTTTAAAAACAGCTTCTGGGAATTTAGACTTTATTTTATCATAAAGTTTTTTAGTATCAATTTTTGATAAAGTGGTTTGGTTAGTAACCATAATTTTTAGAGAAGTTGTGGGCAAGTTATCTATATCTTCATCACAGGTAACAAGCGAAATTTTTTTGCTTAAGCTTGTTAAAGCGATTGTTTCTGGATGATTTTGTTTACCGATAAAAATTATTTTTCAATTTTTTGAAAGAAATTCGTTAATTAAATCCTCTGTTTTCAAAACTCACTCGCACTTTGTGTCTATTATAATTAGGTTTTTATTTTTCGCCTCTTCAATAACTTTTGGATCAGTGCCATGTGCTGAAAATATGACAACTTGATTTGCCTCGACTTCATTCAATAAATCCATTCTTGTTTTTTTGCTATCGTCTAGCAATATTACACCCAAATCCCTAAATTCTTGAACAATTTTATCATTGTGAACTATTTTTCCGATCATATAAATTTTATTTTCTGGATAATCCTTTATTGCCTGCTTAGCCAACTTAATTGATTTGACTACACCCAAACAAAACCCTCTTGGAGTAACTCTTATCACCTTCATAAAATCACCGACAAACTATATTGAATATTTTACTTTAAAATGTTTAAAAAACAATTTTTTTACTTTAAAATATTAGTGAGGTGTTTATGTTTAAAAAATTTCTAATTGAATTAAGAACTAATAAAAAAATATCAAGAATTTTTTGAATTTTTTGAATTATGATATTTTTACTAGTTTTTTTGACAATCACCTGAAATGTTTCTGGAACTTTTGGAAATGGATTAAATGGATTTGCATTAGCTAGACATGGTGTTTATTTTATTTTTGTAAATAATGCCAGTCGGGCAAGTAAAGCGTATATAATAATGGGGGCAGTGGTAGCATATTTTCCATTGATTATTCTTTTTCCAATAATTTATTTTATGACTGCCAATTATCTTATAAATTATAAAATAAAAAAACATTTCCCTCAAGTCATTAATTATTATCGTTGAAGCAAAATAGTCCACCTGTCTATCCTCTCAACTTTATTTTTTATAATTGGTGCAATAATCACTACCGTAAATGGGGGCTCATTAAAGCCTTCAGAAAGTTACAAGGTATTATTATGAGCATTTAATCTTGAAAATTTAAATCTTCATGTTGCTGGTATTGGAATGTGATTAGTTTATGTTGGAGGCGCCTTTTTAGGATTGGTTATTGTAACATGAATTATTTTCATAGGACTTGTCTTTGTATTTTCCAAAGCTTCAAGGCATTTTAAATTAAAAAAAGAAAATAAAAACTCAAACTCTTTGAATAAAGAAATTGAAAATTAACAATTATTGGAAAGTTGTCAGAGCGGCCGAATGAGGCGGTCTCGAAAACCGTTGTTTGTAAAAGAACCCAGGGTTCGAATCCCTGACTTTCCGCCATTTTTAAAAAAAAGGAATTAAATTATGAGAAAATTATTAAAAGTCTTATTGAGTTTTTGTTTTATAACTACAAGTACTTCTTCAACAATTTCTTGTTATTTTAATTCAAGAGATAAATTTTCTGATGCTCAAAAAATTGCATCAGTTGCAAATATTACTGATAAAGATTTTCTAAATTCAAATCTAAAACTGCCAACGTACTTTTCAGCCAATTTACAGCGACAATTAGATGATATGTTTTCAGAATTTTTTCAAGATAATAAAATAAATGTTGAAACCCAAGCGGCATTTGCAGTTAATTCTCCAGCAGGAGTTTTAGCCAATGAAGCTTTATATCAAATTTCAAAGAAGAATAGTAAATTATCTTGGGTATTTGAAAAAATCCGTCAACAAAGCTTACTGTTTGATTTTAAGAAGGCTGATGTAAATAACATTCAAGATTTGGTTGATAGCTTATTTGTGGATTTGGATAGTTGAATTATAAATGCTACTTTTCTTGATGAAAAATTACTTCCATGGGAATTGAAAGAGAAGAATCTTATATTAGAGGAAACTTATTCTAAGCCCAATAAAAATTTGAAAATTTTAGCAAATGAAGAACCAGAAGAACCCGAATTCATTTACTATAATATTGATTTAAATCAAACCCCATTACCTAAATACGTTAGATTTAATGTGCTTGGCAAAATTCACTACAATGAAGACGGAACAGTTGATGAAAAACTTTCAAATCCAAGAGCAATCCAAAAGTCTGAAGAAGGAAATATATTAAAATTTGATGAAACCTATTTTTCAAGTGATTTTGGAGTGATCTCTCAAGGAATAATCACAACGAGTAAACCATTTTTATTAAGTGACATCAATTTTGATATTGAAGGTGAGTACCACTTATCACCGATTACTCTTGATTATAGTGCAACTGTTTTTGATTTTTGAAATAATATTTCATTTATTGAACAAACTAGCTAACTCGGCGGTTTGTTTTTTTTATTTAACACTCCATTGAGTAATTTCTTTAAGTTCACTAAATATGCTATAATTTATCAAGTTGAAGAGGTGAAAATATGAGCTTTGAAAAATTTGGTTTTAAAAAATTTATAAATGATGCTTTAAAAAGCATTAATTTTTTAGAGCCAACCTCAATTCAAGATAAGGTAATTCCAAAAATTAAAAAATATAATAATATTGTTGCCCAAGCACATACAGGAACAGGAAAAACGCACGCCTTCTTATTGCCGATTTTAAATAACATAGATATTTTAGAAAAAAAAGTTCAAGCGGTAATTATTACTCCAACAAGAGAATTGGCTCGTCAAATTTATGCAAATGTGAATGAAATATTAAATTTTAATTCTGAAATTACAAAAGCTTGTTTTATTGGTGGTCAAGATATTACAAAACAACAAGAGAGTCTCTCAAAAGTGCAGCCAATGGTTGTCGTTGGAACCCCATCAAGATTAAAAGAATTGTATGAAAATGGTTCATTGAAAATAACAACTACAAAATTTCTAGTAATTGATGAATTTGACATGATTTTTGATTTAGGATTTATCGAAGAAATTGACCTCCTTTTATCAAGAATTAATGAAAATGTTAATATTTCGCTTTTTTCAGCAACGCTGCCAAATGAATTAAAACCATTTTTAGTTAAATATTTGAATAATGCCTTATTTATTGACGATTCTAAAAATAAACCATCAAACAAAAATATTGAGCACGCTTTGATTTGAACTAAGAATAGAGAAAATCAAACAGTTTTTAACAATTTGATTTCTTCAATAAATCCATTTATTGTTATGATTTTTGTCAATCGAAAAGATCAGGTAAAAAATGTTGTTAGTTGACTAAAAGAATTGGATATTACAAATGTCGGGGAATTACATGCTGGACTTGATCCAAGGATGCGTTCAAGTATGCAAAAACGTATCCAAAATAATGAGTTTAAATATATTGTTGCAACAGATATAGCGGCAAGAGGTTTGGATATTAATGGGGTTAGTCATGTTATTTCAATTGACTTGCCAAATGATTTATCTTATTATATTCATCGTAGCGGTCGTACCGGAAGAAATAATTTTAATGGCCAAAGCTTTGTTTTGCATAACTCTGATAATCAAAATTCAATTGATGATCTAAGAAAAATTGGTGTTGAGTTTGTTAACTACAAGTTTATTGAAAACAAATTAGTTGAAACAACCATCAAAACAAAAAAACCAAAATTTTATAACCCTAATTCCCCAGGTGAAATTGCATCTAAAAAGGTCGTAGCAAAATATAAAAAAGATAAGGTTAAACCAGGGTATAAAAAGAAACGCAAGGCCGAATTAGCTGAAATTAAACGAAAAATTCGTCGTGATCATATTAAAGAAAATATTTCAAAAATAAAGAAGGCAAAATATCAAAAACGTCGTGAAGAAATTTTTGAAGATTAATTGAACAAGAAAACAGGAGATTTTACAATTATGAATATAAGCTTGAGAATTAAAAAATTAATTGAAGCAATTTCTTTTGAGGTTTTTGAAAAAGAAGAAATTTTTAAGTTATCAATGTTAGCAATGTTAGGTGGAGAATCAATCTTTCTTCTTGGAAAACCAGGGATTGCAAAATCTCTAATTTCAAGACGAGTTAAATTTGCATTAAGAGAAGGCAAAAATTTTGAATATTTAATGTCAAAATTTTCAACCCCAGAAGAAATTTATGGACCAATCAATATTAAAGAACTACAAGAGGGCCGTTATGTTAGAGTTATTGATGACTACCTACCTGCGGCTAATGTTGGATTTTTGGATGAAATTTGAAAAGCCGGACCAAGTATTCAAAACACCTTACTAACAATAATTAATGAGAAAATATTTAGAAATGGTGGACGCGACATTAAAGTGCCTCTAAACCTACTTATTTCAGCTTCAAATGAGCTTCCAACACCTGGAGAGGGTCTTGAAGCCTTGTATGATCGTTTTATTATTCGTTACATCGCTCATGGTTTAAAAAGTAAGGAAAACTTTGAAAAATTGCTAGCTGGAGAGTCTTCCCTTGATGTTGAGGTCGACCCGAATCTACAAATTGGCAATAGCGAATTGAGTAAATGACAGTCTGAAGCTCGTAAAGTTGTGTTATCACGCGAAACTTTAGATTTTATTCATTATTTTAGAAATAAATTAACACAATCAACAGGAGGGAAAGCTTATATTTCAGACCGACGTTGAAAAAAAATCTCGGGTTTAATCAAAACAAGTGCATACTTTAATGGTCGTAGTGAAACAGATTTACCAGATTTATTTTGTATTCCATATTGCATTTGAGATAACGAAGCTGAAGAGCAAGAATATCGCAAAATTTTTAATACTGCTTTTTCAGAAAAATTCGGGCACGATTTTAGGGGGCAAAAGCATCAGTTGTTAAATCAAGTTGATGCATTAGCGGTGCAAATAAATCAAGTTGAAAGTCAGTTTTTAAGATTAACAATTTATGATTCACCATTTAAATCTAAAACCCAAGGAACTTATTATCGTATTTTAAACCCCTCAGGAAATGAACAATCAAAATATTTGTTTATTTCAGCTAGGGACTGAAATAAACTAGCAGCAGTTCCGGGAACCAGCTTAGAAGTTCCGGTATTCTTTGGATCAAGCGAAACTCGTTATGAAGGAAGCAAAATTTCAGCAGTGCAATATCATAAGGCCAATCAGATTTACTTTATCGAGACTGATAAAAAGCTTTTTATTGAAAATGATAATGCTGGTGAGTATAATAAAGAAACCTTAAAATTGAACCAAAAAATGCAAGAATTAGAAAACGATGTAAAAGAAATTAGTTCAAATATGTATAAAATTTATAAAAAATATGTAAATATGGATTGTATTTTCTTTGACCAGACTTATAATCGCGAAATAGCAATTGCCTTTGATGTGGATGTTGACCAAGTCAACGACTTACAAAGTTAAAAACTAAAAGGAGTTAGTGATGAAGCCAAACACTATTCAAACTGAGGAATTAACACGCTTAGCAATCGAAAAATTAAAAGCTGAAGATTTGGACAACTCAATGTTTAAAGAATTTAAGGCCAAAAATAAGTCAGTTGCAAATCAATTTGATGATAAAATTAATGGTTTTTATAACGAAGCGATGGAATCATCAGCAAAAACAATTAAACTACCTGAATTAATTAATGAAGAAATTAATTATTTTCATTATTTAACCCCGAAACTAAATTCGATGAACTTTGTTGAGAAGTTTAGTGTTATACGTAAAAAACTCGAACAATTTAATTCAACTTTCTTAAAAAAATTTGATGAAATCGTTAATAAGATTTTAAAGGATGATCTCAACCCTCAAATCGGATTAGAAGATTTTTTAAGTGCGTGAAATTTTATGCTGACAAAACGAGTTGTTGACTTTCGCTTAAAATCAATCCAGGACTTGCGCTTTAACTACCTGGTTAATGTTTATGAGTTAATTAAAAATTATACCAATTTTTCTAAGGCCCATAAATTACTAAAAGATACTTTTGAAGATGTTACAGAAATTGAAGATCAAGATGTTATTGAAAATTTAGACACAATAAATAAATTTTCAGATTATCTCTATAAAGATAAATCAATTTTAAAGATTGCAGAAATTTTGGGACGCTTAAATGGGGAAGATGATAAATTTGAGATTAACATTACCGAAAAATTGTCCTATTTTGAAACCGAAGTAAAATTACCGTATAATCCTGAAGAAATTGTTGGAATTACAGAGTCAAAAGATTTAGAACTTATTTTGCCAGCAGAATTGGGGTACTTATTTAATCCAGCCTTGGAAACAATTTTTTTTAAGAAATTCTCTGAAAATAAGTTACAAACATTTTTATTTCACAGTAAGGAAAAAATTACCGAAGAAGAATATATTGATGTTGAATACGAAGCTCCAATTCCATTAAAGCAAGGAAAATTTATTATTTGCGTTGATACTAGTATGTCTATGGAAGGTTCGGGAGAATTTATTGCCAAAGCCTTGGTTTTAGCAATCTGTAAGGTAGCCTTGAAGGATAAACGCGAAGTCGTTTTGATTAACTTCTCAGATGACCAAATTGCTGAAATTGAAATTAATCCCCATCAATTCCCAATTAAGAAAATTTTACAATTTTTGGCCAAGTCTTTTTATGGTGATACCAACGCTACACCAGCGTTTCAGTTGGCGATTAAAAAAATGTATAAAGAAGAGTGAAAACGTGGGGATTTATTAGTTATTTCAGATTTTATGGTTCAAGATTTATCGCCAAAATTACGTGATAATATTAAAACCCTAAAAGAGAATTATAATCGGTTCCACTCGGTTTTTATTGGTAATAGTCCAAATAAGGATTTTTTAGATATTTTTGAAAATAATATGTATTACGATCCAGATGACCCAAATGCAAGCGAACAAATAGTGAAGTCGCTCAATTCAACACTGAGAAATTTAGATAATTTGACTCCTGAAAAACAAGAAGAATTAGCTAAAATTGATCAAGTGAATCAAGAACTTCGTTTAGCGGCCCAAGGTCGGGAAATCATTAAATCGAAGAAAAAACCAACTTCCAAATTGAAAGAGGATAATAAAAATGGAAATTAAAGAACGTTCAAACCGAATTCTTTTAATTATGAATTCTGGGGAAAATATAAAGGCAATTTTAAATGATGTTGTTTTTCAATACGGAATAATTGAGGCAACAATTTATGGCTTTGGTTACTGTAAAGAGATTGAATGGGGGACACTTGAAAAAGAAGATCCCATATTTTATAAAAAAAATTTTTTGAAAAAAACTGCAATTATTTCAAGTTTTAATGGTTCAATTACGGACCGAAATATTCATGTTCATATGTCAGGAATTGGAACCAATAATTTTATTTTTTCAGGTCATTTTATTTCCGCAATTTCAGGAGAAAACTTTTCAGTAACTCTGGATATTTTAAAAACAGAGTAAAATATTTTATTTTAAAGGTAAATACTATTATAAGAGACATTTATTAGGGTGTTTATTAAAAAAAATGCTAATATTGTTGAATTACATTTCTAATTAAAATATAATCTAATTAGCATTTTATGTAAGACTATTAAAGTATACATAAAGAGCGATGAAGAAAAATGAGGTGCACAAAGATAATGATAGGAATTATCTCAACAGCATACTTCACATTGAAAGACCGTCACGACATCAAGACTATTAAAAAGTACTGATGAAGAAATATGGTTATTCAAATCTTGAAGTATAGAGGAAAAAACTTTATCATAGCTACAATTGGTTATGGTAAGGCAAACGCCGCAATGGCAATAACATATTTAATGGAAGAGTACAAAAACTTAGAAACTGTTTTAAACATTGACTTAGCTCTATCAACAAATGATAAATTTGATACAACAGATACTGTTATGTCAACTAAATTCATTTACAGAGATGCAGATTTGACTGTTTTTAAAGATATTAAATATGGACAAATTGTTCACGAACCAGAAGCATTCCAATTCGATACTGAATTAGTTCAAACAGTTAAAAACTTTAAATTAGGAGTTTCAGATGGAATTGTTGGAACAGCTGACATGTTAATCTACAACTCAAAACAATTTAAAGAAATGGTTGACAAATACGGACAAACAATTGACGTAATTGATACTGAAGCAGGAGCATTAGCTCAAGTTGCAAAAAAATCAACAGTAAATTTCATTGCAATGAAAATTATGTACAACAATGCATTAAGTCCTTGAGACAATGATCCATTACATAAATTTAAAATTTATGAAACAACTAATACTTTAAAATTCTTACTTGTAAGATTATTAAATTTATTATCTTCAAAACTAGTTCTTGATTTCAGTAAAAACTCACTTGATGAATTAGATATCATCAATGACTTATTTGAAATCGAACATGATTCATGAGTGAAACGTTTCAGCCCAGCTGCAACTCAATTACTTTCAGGTGCAGGACCATCTCTAATGGCTCTTGACGCTAAAGGTTTAAAACCAGAAGCAATTGACTTAGTTGAAGTTATGAAACAAAAAGTTGAAGAAGAAGGACCAAGTAAAATTATTTTAGGGGAAGATGAATGAAAACATGCTCCTAAAAAATGATTGAAAAAAGTTATGTTCTTAGAAAATGTTCATGTAAATTAAGATGAATTATTATGAAACCGTTCAGCAAAATACGATGTTAAATCAGAAAAAATCTTCACAATTGAAGAAACTGCTAAAGCAATCGCTAAAACAATTGCTGACCGTTCACAAGACAAATCATCATATGCATACGATGGAACAACAGCTCTAAACAAACACTTAATGGTAACTTGTGATCCTTTAGTTTCTTTCTACATTACAAATAACCAAACTCACGAATTCGTTGAGGAAAGAAAATTTGGTAGTGAATTAGTCGTTAATGAATTTATTAAATTCTTAAACAACGAATTGAAAGAAGTGGAATCACCATTTACTAAAATTGCTATTTTATTAAAAATTCCAGCAATCGGAAACAGAAGAATCCCAGTATTTATTGAAACTGCTAAAAAAGCAAACCAACCAATTAAATTCTTGGGTTACTCAGAATCAAACCAACAAAAATACACAGTTGTAGATATTTCAAGAAATGACTACGACCCAATTAAAGTTGGATCATTCAAAGTAACTGTTCGATTAAAAAACGAAGTAACTAAATAGTTATTAAAGAAACACTAAAAATGTGTTTCTTTTTTTATTTTTTTAAGTAAAATAATTTTAAGGAGTTTATTTTGAAGACACCAACACAAACCGGATACCAAAAATTTTTGGAAGAAAAGAAAAGATATCAAGATGAGCAAAAAAATAAGCTTGAGAATATTGCCAAATCACCTAAGCAGGTTAAAGCGAAGAAAAATGAGGTTCATAAATTTGACGGTAAATTTGGTGAATTTTTACAAAAAGCTAAAATAAAAAATATAAATAATCAAGAAATTATTGAAAAAAAATTAGCTCCAGATTTTTTAAAAATTAGCATTACTGGAAAAAAACAAATTACTAAAAAAAATAAAAGGCCAAATGACGTTGAGGTTTTAAGAGACCAAATCGCCAATCGTGTCAGTAAAAATGCTAACTTTTTTAGTTTGAATAATTTAAAAAAGAAAAAGTAATTTATTTAAAAAATTTAAATATTTAGTTTATTATTTAAATATTGGGCAATTTTACAAAGAGGGAATAATTATGTCAGAGAAGAAAGCAAATAAAGAACAAAAAAATTTGATTAAAGATTCAGTAATTCCTGCAAATTTAAATGTTGATACAACTGAAATTATAATTACAGAAGATGGTCAAGTTATTGAAGAGCAATTTGAAGATAAAGCCACCCAATCTGCGAATTATTCAAAAATTGAAAAAAGTTTAATTTCTCGCCGAGAGCAATCAATTTTAATAGCTAACTATTTTAAAATTCGTTTTTTAAAAGATTTGGGAATGGTTGCGATGGCGGCTTTGTTTGTAACTATTGCTTTCGATTATTTTATTACTTCAACAGGACCAACAGGACTTTTTCCCGCAGGTTTAGGTTCTCTGGCGCGATTTTTTGGATTATTAACTTCACCAGAAATCTCAACTCAAGCCGCATTATACTTTGTCTATTATTTTCTTTTAAATATTCCATTAATGATTTTTGGAATAGTTCGCTTAGGCTGAAAATTTACTTTCACTACTTTTTTATACATTGTTTTACAAATCGGGTTTGACCAAATCCTAAGAATTCTACCATTGGTTAATCCCAATGAATTTCATATGTTAATTGATATAAATATTTTGAACTCAAATCCTAATAGTTGAAATAACTCTATTTGATTGTTTTTGTTTGCCCTAATTGGGGGTGCTATGGTTGGAGCGGCCTACTCATTAATATATCGAATTGGTTCTTCAACTGGGGGAATGGACTTTATTACTGTTTGAATTTCTAGAAAAAAATCAAAGCCTCTAGGAAGTTTAAATCGAAATATCAATTTACTTATCTTGGGAGTAATTATAATCTTAAATGCGATTGTTCTAAATCCATCGCTTTTCTCACCAGACCTGATTTTGTCTGCTTTAAAATCCCTTGACTTTGATTCGAGTTTTTCAAGTAAAAATGATGTTACTTTAAATGGCTACCATGTTAACCTTTTTAGCTCAATGTTTAACCACAATATTTTTAATAAGTATAATGGCGATTTACTAGGAGACTTATATGATCATGATTATGATTTCGTTCGACTTTGAACTGAGCATCCAGAAAAATTTGACCCTCAATTTTATTGAACTTTTTCACCATTGGTTAATCAAAATGCCATAGTTTTTGATCAAGATAAAGCTCTATTTATTGTTAATAGTTCTGTTTCAATGCCATTGTTACCAAATCAAAAGGATTTAATTTGAAATTATTTAAGTATTGATTCGGTCACCTCTGGTTATAGTAAATTACCACTCCAATTGGAGATTTTAGTAAGGGTTAAATTTATTTTTGGGCCAACTCTATTTGCCTCAATTTTATTAGTTTTTACTTCAGGAATGTTGACTAATGCTTTGTATCCAAAATACAAAATTCGCACATACCTAATCACTACCAAACTAATGCATCAAATCAGCAATGTTTTGTTAGAAAATGGTTATGAAAACGATATTATGTCTTGAGATGCAACTAATAGAACCACAGGTAATTACTTGCACCGAAGCATTATTATGGTTTCAATGTCAGTTATGGATTGAGATGTAATTGAAAAATTTATTTTCACAGCTGATCCCTTTGCAAAAGTCAATGTAATTAAGACCAAAGAAGTTAAAGGTTTATTCAAATTTGAAACCAAAAAAAATGAGGAACGTGAGTATGTTCACCAGTCAGTTGTTTCTGATGAAAATGAACTTGAAAAAATTCGTCAAGTAGCGTATGTTAAATCTAGCCGCCGAGATGAGCGAGAAGCCCGACGCTTAGCTAAAAATAAAACTAAAAAAACTTCTAAAAAAATTGAAAAATAGCTAATTAATCAATATAATAATAGAAGTTGTTTATGGTGGTGTAAATTTTGCAAGATTTGAAATCAAATAACATTCTTAGTAACTATGTTTTGGCAATGTTGGAAATAAAAACAATAGAATTGCGTCATAAAATTTCCAGCATTTCAATAGCAGATTTAGTTGATTATTTAAAAAAATTTATTTTAAATGGGAAACGTTTAAAATCAATAAGCGATGCCTCTTATTATATTTTCAATATTAAAATAAACTATTTAATGGAATATTTAAATATTAAAGAATATACAAGAGAAGGTAACTCAATTGAAACAGATTTAAAAAGCATTTTAGAAGGATAGTGATTTTATGAAAAACAAAAGCTTCAAGTCAAAAACAAGCAAGAAAAACTTTTTTAGATTTTTTACAGTAATTTTAATCACTTTAGCTATGGTTTTTGGGGTTTTCTTATCATCAGCATCAATAAATGAAAGCATTAAATTGGGTAAAGATTTTAGCGGAAGTTTTGTGGCAACCGTTGGAGTTTTTGATAATTCTAAAAATAATAGCGAAAGCTCAGGGAGCTTACCAAATGGGGATGCTGCTGCTGCCGCAGAAATTTTAAGTTCGAAAATTGATCCAATGGGTAACCAACAGATTAATGTTCGAGTTGCTGGAAAAAACTACTTGAGAGTTTCAGCACCAAAATCTTCTTTTGATAATAATGAAAGTCGTTTTCGCAGTGATATTCAACGCAGTGGGGGGATTTTCATTTTCAATAGTTCAGGGAAAGACCTGCTTTTTGGAGAAAATAATGAACGTACAAAAATGAGTGACGTTTTCTCAGGAGCTAGTGCAACTACAATGGGTCAAGGGACACGTAATGCACCTTTCATTCGCTTTGAATTGCCAACAGTTGGAGGAAAATTTAGCGAAATTGTTGACAGTTTAAATCCTGAAGAAGGTCAAGCTGAAGTAATGAGTATTTTAACAGATGTTGATGGACTGTTTGAAGATGTGAGAAGTTACTATTCACTATCAAGAACTAATCAAGATGAATTTTTAGAAACATGATTTAATAAAATTTTAAAACCATTGCGTGAAACATACTTGAAATCGCAAAATCCAATTCAAAGAAAAGTTCTTTTTGACTTGTTTTTTGGGGAATATTCTTATGTTGATATTAATGGAACAACCACACTTCGCGAAAGTTTAATCGCTCCAAACTCGCAATTCCAAACTGTTGAAGATTTTAGAAAAGTTATGGATTCATGACATTATTTATCAGATACAACAAAATATATTTATGATCCTAACTCGGTAAAAGAGGACTTTATTGCTGGGGGAACTGGTAAATATAGTCAGCCAATCAAGGGGTATACTGAAAATTCAACAACTACTACAACTGATTTAGGAAATATTAAAGAGTTATTTGAAATGCTTTCAGATAACTTAGTATCGCTTGCAGTTTCAGTTGATGAGACTAATTTTGCAAAGTACTTTCTATACCAAGGAAATGTTTCAAAATCAGAACCATCAATAAAAACCGGTGGTTTTATTGGTGATTCGGGAAAAGCCTTCTTTGCTGAAACAAAAACCTTTACCCAAGCAAAATCTGCTGAAGCAGCTTTTGCAGCCGCTTCAAAAGGTTTCTCATTCTTCGTATTTTCAGTTAGTGAAGAATCTGGGTTAGTTAGCCCTGTCTTTCTAATTATTTCAGCAGTTGTTATGATTTTAATTGCTATCTTAATTGCTATCTTTTTACTGGTATTTTATCGCTTGCTAGGGCTATTTACAATCATTATCATCTCAACAACAGTAGTACTAATGATGGTCTTTGCGAACCTGTTTGCATTACCATTTGGGGTCGAATCAATTGCTGCAATTGCAATTGTTGTTGGATTAATTTTAGATATGTCAATTACCTTATTTGAGTCAATGAAACGTAGTATGTATTTGAAAAAACGTAGTTTTCGATCATCATTTATTATTTCCCATCGTGATACTCTTGGTGGAGTAATTGATGCTTCAGTTGTTCTAATCATCCCCAACATGATTCTTTTTTGAAATGCATCTAATGTTTTAAAAAGTTTTGCAACCTTGGTTACTCTTGGGGGATTTTTAACAATTTTCTTCGCAGTTGTTGTAATGAGATTAATGGTTTATTTAATTGCTAAAACTGATTTAATTGATCGTAATCCTAAATTATTTGCACTTAACACCACAGTTGGTAAAAAATCATCAATTTTAATTGAAATTAAATATAATAGTTTAAACCATCAAATTAGGGTTTTGGAAAACCCAAATCCATTAATTACAAAAATCACAAAAATTAATGAAAAAATTGCTTTCTATAAAGAAACAAATCAAGAACTTCAAGTTACAAAATTGACAAAAATTTTAGAAAAACTTGAGGCTAAGCAAGGGCAAATAGTTGCAAAAAATCAAGAAAAATTAATTAAAGTTAAAAAGAATCTAGAACAGTTGAAAGTTAAACGCCAAGCTGCGATAGAAAAAAATAAAATTCGTGAAGAAAATTATGAAAAAAAACTTGTTGAAAAATTAGAACTAAAAATTAAAAAATTTGAAGCTAAAAAAGATAAATTACAAGCTCTAGAAAGCCCTAAAAAAATCTTTAAATTAGAGGCTCAAATTGAAGAAAATAAATATTTAATTAATAACAATTTCAGTATTGAAACCGAGTTGTTAGAAAGTGACATAATTGAGGGTGAAAACAATAGTGTAGCCGCAATTAGCGAACCAGTTGAACCAAAAACAACTGCTGAAAAAATTCGTGTAAAACGAAGAGAACGTGGAATCTTTAAATTTAGTAAAGTATTTTTAATCATAATTATGGCAATGGTTGCTTTTGCAACAATTTTAGGACTATCTGTTGGACCAAATTATGATCGTAGTTATGGCCATGGAACTGAATTCTTCATTTGAGGGGACTATATTGAAACCAGTTATTCAAAAGTTGAAGATTTAAGTAAAAATACTTGATGAATTGAAGACGTTGAAGTTCCATCAGAATTACAAGAAAAAGCGGCTAGTTTAGTTGTGGGACCTTCAGTACCAAAAGCTGAACGTTTAGAAAAAGAAACTAAAGCAGTTGCTGAAACACTAGAGTTTATTTTCTCAAATAATAGTTACTTCCGTTTGATGACAAATTCATCACTGTCACTTAGTGGTGTTAGAGTTAATTATGGAACAAACTACACTCCATTTGACCAAACAGGTGCTGTAGCTGACCCAACTCCTTGAATAATGTTTGAATTCAGAGAAACACGCACTAAAACTTTAAAAGCAATTAATAATGTCTTAGTTCAATTCACCGATAAACCAGCGGGTTCACAAAATGATGCTTCTCGTGGAGTAGAAAGACTAATTTTAAATCCATTTTCAAGTAGCGAGTTGATTAAACAACTTGCACTATCAACATTAATAATTATTGCAGCATTAATCATTTACATTTTGATTCGTTTTAAATGAACATACTATGTAGCGATTACCCTAGCAATGGTCTTTGGATTAGCAGCGTTTGTTTCTTCGATTATTGTTTTCCAAATTCCATTAGGATTTACTGTAATTATTTCAGGATCATTGTTGATAAGTTTTATTTTAATAAATGCCATAATGATTTTAAATCATGGAAAAATATTAATTCAAAGTAAAAATGAATATTCACTAACTTTGTATTTTAACAAAGAAATTGATATTTCAGTTAATAACCGTGAAAACAAGGCGATTTATCGAAAAGAGATTGCAGTTCTAAGAAAAGAGCTGCGTGGTAAACTAAAAAGTAAAGAAATTACTAAAGTTGACAAAAAAGAATTGAAAAAACAATTCAAAATTGCTCGCCATGATCACCTGTTGAAATTAAGGGAGTTAAAAAAAGCTAACGCTATTAAACTTTCAAGAGCTGCTAAGGAAAACAACTATTTAAAAGAAGTAATTGTTGACGTGATGAACTTTGCTATTAAGCGTTTAATGCTAATTGGAGTATTCTATTTAGCAATCTCAGCTGCTCTAGTATTAACAATGCCAAAAATATTTAGCTTTGGACTGTCACTTCTAATTGGGGTCGCTATTGCAATGCTAGTGACAATGTTTATTATTATTCCAATTTGAATTTTCTTAGAACAAACTCGTTTACGAAATCGACTAGCCTTCAAACGTTATGTAAACAGCTTAAAAGTTTCACAAGAAGAACAAATTATAGAAGGCATTAATGATTAGAGGTATTATATTTTGAATTTAAAAAATTATATTACAGACGTTAATGATTTTCCCAAACCAGGAGTTATCTTTAAAGACATAACTCCGTTATTAAATGATGCTAATGCTTTTAAATTTGCAATCCAGGCAATGGCTCAAAAAATCTTGGAATCAGAGATTGATGTTATCGTTGCACCAGAAGCTAGAGGCTTTCTCTTTGCAGCTCCAATTGCTTTTGCAACTAATAAAAGGCTAGTATTAATTCGTAAACCAGGAAAGTTACCTCGTAAAACCGTTCAAACAAATTATTCTTTAGAATATGGTGCTGGGGAATTACAAATTCACGAAGGGGATTTAAAACCCAAAGATCGCGTTGCTATAATTGATGATGTTTTAGCAACCGGGGGAACCACAGAAGGAATTATTAAATTAATTGAGAGCCAGGGAGCTGAAGTTAAAAAAATTTTGTTCTTAGCTGACTTAAAATTTTTACACAGTGCTGATATTTTCAAAAATTATAATTTAGAAAGTCTGTTAGAATATTAGAAAATACCCAGTTTTGGGTATTTTTATTGTTTTTTGAACAAAATCAGTTTTATTGTTATAATTAATAAATAGAGTTAAAGGAAGTCCATATGAGTCGTGAACGTGCAGTTAGTAGTTTTAATTTTGTTGAAGTTTGAGACTATGATACAGTTGATTTGGAAATGCGAAAATATATTTTCAAACCGGAATTATTAGCTGAAGTTCGTGAAGCTTATGAATTTGCTGAAAAAGCCCATCGGGGCCAAAAACGCCGCAATGGGGACCCATATATTATTCACCCAATTTCAACCGCTTATTTTTTAGCACAGTGACGAATGGGACCTAAGACAGTAATTGCAGGTTTGTTACACGATATCATCGAAGATACCCCAATAACATATGAAGAAATTGAAAAACGCTTTGGCACTGAGGTTGCTGACCTGGTTGAAGCTGTAACTAAGGTAACTTATTTTTCAAAAGAAAAGCGCCAACAAATTAAAGCTAAATATTTAAAAAAATTATACCTATCAATGGTAAAAGATATCAGAGTGATTATTATCAAAATTGCTGACCGTCTTCACAATATGGCGACTTTAACAAATCTGCCATTAGAAAAACAACAAGTCATTGCAAGTGAGACTTTAGAAATTTATTCATCAATTGCTCATCGTATTGGAATGAAAGTTGCCAAAACTTTACTAGAAGATTTAAGTTTTAAAATAATTAATCCCGAGGAATATAATCGGATTTCTTTACTTTTGGAACGCGATTTAAAAGAACGTTCTCAAACAATTGATGCAATTATTGACTATTTATCAGTTGTTTTGCATGATGAAAAGGGATTGCAAAATATTGAAATCTTTGGTCGAACTAAGACAATTTATTCTATCTATCGTAAAATGACGCTTTTTGGAAAAAACTTCAATGATATTAATGACCTATTAGCGGTTCGAATAATTACAGACAGTGTGGATGAGTGTTACCAAATTTTGGGAATTGTTCACCAAATTTTCACACCACTTTCAGGACGTTTTAAAGACTACATTGCCACACCAAAGAATAATCTTTACCGTAGTTTACATACAACAGTTTCAGATAAAAACGGAGTTATCTTTGAAATTCAGATTCGAACTTTTGAAATGGATCTGGTTGCCGAATCAGGAGCTGCGGCCCACTGACGTTACAAAGAAGATGAAATTATTGATGTTCAACAAAAGCAAAAAGAACTTGACGAAAAAATTGATATTTTTACTAGAATTATAGACTTAGAGAAGTTATCAAGTAGTGGTGTAGAATTTGAAAACCAAACCGATGAATATGATAAAGATAAATTTTTGGAAAAAACTATTCAATCGGACTTCTTTACCTCATCGGTTTATGTATTGACCCCAAACGGACAGGTGATTACATTACCATTTGGATCAACGGTTCTTGATTTTGCCTATCGAATCCACTCTGAAGTTGGAGAACATACAACAGGGGCAAAAATTAACGGGGTCTTCTCACCAATTAACACAATCCTAAATTCAGGTGAAGTTATTGAAATTAAGACCAGCAGCAAACAACAACCAAATGACAATTGGTTAAAACATGCTAAAACTAATGCTGCTCGTAGTAAAATTCGTAAATTTTTAGCTGCTAAAAACGAAAATGAAACAAAGTCTAAAAAACTCAATACTTTAAAATTAATAACTGAAACAAGAATCGAAATTAATAAATATATTGAGAAAAACAATCTAAAGTGAAAAGTAAATAGTGAAGAGCAAATTACAGAAAAGTTAAAAGTATTAGACTATAATAGCGTTGATGTTTTCTTGCTGGCGGTTGCAAACAAAGACTTTACAATTAAAGAGGCGGTTGAACTAGTTTTTGTTGACAATGATATCAACCAAAACGATCAGTTTTTAAATCAATTTAGAAGTAAAAAATATATTGACAAAAGACTTAAAAATGACATCATTGTTGCTGGAATCGAAAATATCCAAACAACAATTTCTAACTGCTGTTTGCCAATTCCTTTTGAAGATATTATTGGATATGTCTCTAAAAATGATGGTATTAAAGTTCACCATACGGGATGTCAAAATATTCAAAATGAAAAAATGCGCAGCCGCTTAATAAAAGTTATTTGAAATAAAGATGTTGTTGAAACTAAAGAATATTTTGTACAAATCCAAATCAAAGGTGATGATCGCCCCAACTTATTATTTGATATTACAAAGACATTTTCGCATTTAAAGTCTTCAGTATACGATGCTAGTGTCCAGGTTTCTGATGCTGAGCTCCAAGTGAAGGGTAAATTTTTAGTTAAAGTTAAAGATAATAATCACTTAAATCAAATTGTCACTAATCTACGTGCAATGCCAAATATTAATTTTGTAGAGCGATTAAGTTCTGCAGCAGAGTAGTTAAAACTTAATGAAAAAAACTATTTAAGGAATTAAATAGTTTTTTTATCGAAATTTAATGAGATTCAAGTAATTTTTCACAATATTGTGGTGACCAATTTTTATTAAATTTAAAATAAGATTTCCTTGATAGTAATTTGAAAAATGAATTAAATTGTTCATTAACTATCTATAGTTTATACTTATAAAAATTAGGGTGTTTGGGAAGGATAACTTTAAAATTTTGCACTAATATTTTTTTGACAACTTAGTGCCAAAAAAAAGAACATCATAGCGCATTTTTTAAATAAAAAGAGTTACCTCCAAATATTTAATCTGCTTTAGATGTTCATAAATTTATTAATTTATAATTTATTTTACAATATTATAGTGGAATTCGTAGTTTCTTAGATTACTTTCATATTAATATCTGATCCAAATTTGATTTGATCATTAGTTCATTGCATTCCAAAACCAGCAGATGTAATATTACGATCTTTAACACCGTTTGAAAATAAAAATGTACTAAATAACATATTTTGTACCGATACTCCAATTTTAAACGCTGAGCCATCGGCAATATGTGAGAGTCAAAAATTACCTCTTTCATCAATAAACATTGTTTGCGCAAAAAAACTTCCAGAAGTATTACCTTGTCCAATAAAATAATTTGTAAATTCTCAGTATTCCTTTATTTTTTTTGCGTCCTCATTGGCAGCATCCCAAAGATCTTCGCTATAATCAGCAAAATCAAGTATTTGATTAATGTGAACATTATTTTTTCAGTAACTTGGGCGATTAAATACACGTTTAGTATACGAATCTATTTCTGATCCTGGACCTTGGTTTATAATGTAAGCTTGATAAAACAATACATCCTTTATAAATTTTTTGTATAGTGTCATTGTATCTTTTTCTTCAGTTAATTGGCGAACAGCAATAAAGTTATCTGCTAATTCCAAAGAATCATTTTTATATTTTATTTTTAAATCAGTTATATCAATTCCAAACAAGGAAATAAGTCTTGAGTCTTTTAGGACATTAAATTCAAAGTTCGGTGAGCTATTGTCTAATTGAGTTTTGAAAGTATAGTTACTCATTAGGTTTTCTTCCACATTGAATAAATTAATTTGAACTGACATATTGCTAAATAATTCAACTTTACTTTTAACATTTTGAGATTCAGTTCTGGTTGCTATTTGATTAGATTCATTAGTAGTTAATGCATCTACTAAAAATTCTAAATCTGCGTCTTCTCCCAAATTAAATTTTTTAATTTCATCTCTAAATTTTATTTGAAAATCACTTCCTGATTGTCCCGAAGTCCAAGCATTTCACAAATTAGAGTATTTAGTTGACCCGATCGCTAAATTATTTGAATTGAAACTTAACCCCATTTCACCAAAGTCAATTTTAAAATCTGGATTTGCAATGGTAACTGAATTTAAAGTCTTATTAACAGATTTAAAAACTTCCCCATTGCTACTAATTATATCTTTTGAAATAGAGCTAGCATTTCCTTTGTTGCTCTCGACAATAAAGCTATTGGCAAGTTCCTTTTCACTCAATAAATTTTTAACATTATCACTTATTTCATTTAGTTCTCCTGCAATATCAAAACTACTTATTAAATTGATTTGAGATTTATATGAGATATCATGAAATTCTTTGTCACCATTTTTACCCTGAAAAGTAATTGTACTACTAAAGTTAATATCAATTATTGAAATTTCTGATGACTCTCCAGATATGATTAAATTATCAATTTGAAAACCACTCACTAGAGGATTTTCTCCAGGTATTATCAAATTTTTGTAGTTAATATTTTGGACAACGTTTTTATTTATTTCAACTAAAACATCAGATCATTTAATTACTTTGCTAATTTCAGTTTTAACAAATTCAAAGGCTGTTCCTTTACCTGAATTAATTTCATTATTATTATTTTTTAAATAATCAACATTTAACTTGTTATCAAAAGGTGATTCGTTTTCATAAATAAATCTAATTTGTTCCATATATTTTGAAAAATTAGCATTAAAAATTGTAGTGACAAGATTAATGAAATCATTTTTATTTGTTTCGAAGTCATAATCACCAGGATTATTTTTGTTAGAATCTTTTTTACAAGCAATAACACTTAATGGAGCTGTCACTGTTAGAGCTGTTGTTGCAAAAAAAGTCAGTAATTTTTTCATTTATATTCTCCTTCTAGTATTATTATGTAATACTGTTTTTATTATATATTTATTTATAATAAAAACAACTTATGTGTGTTAAAAAGAAAATTACTTAATTTCCAAAAAGTTAGTTTCAAAACTCGATTTTTATTAATTTTCTTTTGCTGATACCATTCCATAATTGGCATTATTTAATGATCGTAACTAAATTTTTTATATCCTAAAACTATAAAAATAAAAAAAGACTTCACTTTGTTGTGTAAGTCTTTTTATCATTGAGATAGAAGGGAGATTTAAGAAATAATAATTCTAGTTCTTCTAATTTTCTATAAAAACTGCTCTTTAACATACAATTTTTTGAAACGCTCATTAATTATTTCGATATCATTATTCTCAATTTTAAATTCTTCAATTAACTTGCCATCTTTGATAAAGCCAACTTTTGAGCAAAGTTTGGCAACTTCTTCAAAAATATGTGAACAAATAATAATAGTTGTATTTGAATCTTTTCTTAGTTTTAAAATTAGTTGATTAAATTGTTCTTGCATAATTGGGTCCAGTCCTGAAGTGGGCTCGTCTAAAACTAAAAATTTTGGCTTATTCATTGTAGCGGCAATTAGAGCGATCTTCTGCTTCATTCCTTTTGACATTTTTTTAATTTTTCTACTAGCATCCAAATCGAAGTGGTTAATCAATTTCTCAACAAAATCTCATTGCGAACCCTTTTTCAATGAAGCAATCAATTTTAGGAATTGAATCCCAGTCATATTTTCATATAAGCTAATTTCACCAGCAACATAACCAGTAAATTCCATAATGGCTTTCGAATCTTTTTGGGGATCAATTCCATTAATAATAATGCTTCCTGAACTTGACTTAATTGAACCTAGAATTTGTCTGATTAATGTCGTTTTACCAGCGCCATTTGGACCAATGATACCATAAACCTCGCCATCTTCAATTAACATATTAATGTCAAAGTTACCGACTTTATCTCCATAATTTTTTGAGAGATTTTTAATTTCCAACATTTGATATCCCTTTCTTTAGTTTTTAAACTTATTTATGAAAATATTTTAACACGGATAAGATTATAAAAACACTTTATAATCAATTTGAATATTCCACTGTTTTCCAATTTAAAATTTGTTTTAAATCCTGATAATATAAAATAAACTTAAAAGTGTTTAATGTGTTAAAATTATTAAAGAATTAATAATGAAAAAAGGAGGAACAAAATGCAAATTAATTCTAACGAAAATATAAAGATAATTTTAGCTCATATAAAAATTCACTGAAAAATATTAACTTTTTTTATAGTGATGTGGTTTCTAGCGACCCTTGGACAGTTAATGTCAACTGTTAATTTTGATTCAAGAATTGATTTTGGACACACTTTTATTAGCAATGCATCTTTAGTTTCTAAATTTACATACCCTGATGGTCAAACTGGTATGGCAAGAGGCAATCTATCCGCAGTGGGGGAAATGCTAAACTTTGCTTTATTTGGTCCAGCGGGGGTAATATTTTTTGCAATCGTAGTAGTTGCTCTGATTAATACTACCTTTAGCAAGGAAGTTGCCAGAGGTCAAATAAGCATTTGAACTACTCTAACATTATCAAGAACTCAAATTTTTATATCTAAATTCAGTTTTGTATTTATTTCTACTTTGATAATATTTGCGCCTTCATTCATTGTTATTGTTGGCTTTAGTGCAGCAGCATATGATGCTAATTTATATATTGGCTGAGTTTTTATGTATGCATTGCAATTTCTTTTATTCATATTTATGATAATTGCCATCTTCACAACTCTGGCAATAGTATTTTTAGATCACTCAACAATTGGTTTAATTATTATGGGATTAATAATTGGTTTTATGTTAGTAACATGAATTATTAATTTTATTGCCGCGGCAATTCCTGAAGGTTTGCAAAAGTGAATGTATGCGGTCAAATATTTTTCAATACAATCACTTCTGCCCTCACCGCTAGAATTTTCAAATAGTGAGGTGAAAGAAGCCATTACAATTAATAGACCAAACTCAGTTTTGGAAATAAAGTTATTTAAACAAAATTTAGATAATTTAATTTTTCTAATCATTACTCCATTCATTACAGCAGGAGTAGGGATAGGATTGGCTTTCTTAAATAATCACTTATTCAAACAAAAAGACTTTATGATTTAAAATTAATATATAATGTATAGCTTAATTTGAGCAGGAGGAGAGTTGGAAATTTTATTAAAATATGCTATAATTTATAAAGATTAAAGAGGTAATGTTTATGAAAAAAGAAATGATCAACTTAAAAGTTAATGATTTTATTAAAGCTAACTTGAACACCAATATCGCTGCAAATCGTAAAGATTCAGAATACGATTTTAACTTTACTCGTTGAAAAACTCTAATTTTTTCAAGTATAAAATTAAAGTTTGTTCTCAAGTATGTTCAGTCAGTGATGAAATGAATTTCTAAAGTAGTTGATACTTCTAATTTTTCTGTTGTTATTGATACCACATCTGTTGACCGATTCAATTTTTCATTATTTTATGAAGACAATCATATTTTTAATTCAACACTATTTACTAATTTTTACCTAATCCCTGAAGAAGAGTGGGCTACAAAAATTTATGAAATTCATATTTCTAAATATGAATTTGAAAATGGAGATCCCAAAATTTTGGATTCAACTAACTTTTACAAAGGTGAAAAAGGATTTGAAAAATTAGCTAATGCGATTTACTGAATTACAAAAGAGCCAACCCGCTATTCTAAATATTTTCCAATTCAATGACAAATAGATTTCAAAGATGGTAAAACTGCAAGTTCACAAATTCGTATGCAAATTTCAAGTTTAACCGAAAAAGGTTTTAGACCGGTCGACCCATTCTTGACTGTAGAAAAAGCTTTAAAAATTGAGCAAGGGGTTAATCCACAGTCAATAATTAAAAAGGCCAACCAAGATTGAAAAGATCAAGAAACTATAAACCCAATTTGAGAAGAAGGAATTGCTCAAGAACAAAAATATCGCGACATGAACCAAGCAATGAAAATGATTCGTGGAGTTCCAGATAAGAAAAAAAGATAATAAGCATCAAATTTATTTATTTAAATTTATACAGCATAATTATAGCAATTAAAAACTTCTTCGCTTTATTTAAAGCGAAGAAGTTTTTTTGTTTAATTAATAAACATTTTAACAATTAAAAATTTTATTGTGAAATTTTTTGCAAATATTTTGCAACACCTGAGTTTTCAGCGGTATCTGTAATATCATATGCCAATTTTTTAATTTCCTCTGTTGCGTTACCAACAGCTATGGCGTATTTTAAGTTTTTGAAAACTTCTAGATCATTGTGTTGATCTCCAAAATAAATTATATTATCAAGTTTGATATCTGAACCGTTCTCCTTATTGATTATTTCTAATAAAGAGATTATTCCTTGAAATTTATTTGGTCCAGCAATTCCTAAATCAACACCATCTGATGTGAATCAAGTTGCATACAATTCAATATCATGAAAATCATTTTCAATTATTTTAATTAAATTTTCCTTATCTTCTGGTTTAATATTTTTTAGGGTTATTTTTGGACATTTTTGAATTTCATTAACAATTTCATCGCTAACTGGAAGTCGATTAAGTTTATCAAACTTACTCAATCCCATTGCGATCATCTGATTCATGATTTCTAAATTTGAGTAGTAAATTTTATCTAAATCAAATGAAGTAATATCGTAATCTAAATCCATCAGTTTTATTTTATCAATAATTTTTTTAGTTGTTTTATTGTCAAAGAATGTTTCAACTTTCACTTGATTTGTATAATAATTTTTAATAGCATTACCATTACAGCAAATAATATATTTATTATCTTCTGAAATGGGCGCAATCATTTCAACTGTCTCAATCATTTCAAAGGGAACGTTTCCAGTATTAATTACAAATCTAGCCCCGTCACTCATAGCCTTTTTAATTTCTTCAACATCTTCATAATTTATAGCCTTATTCTTATCTGCGCGAAGCGTCCCATCAAAATCACTAATAATTATTTTGATTTCATCGTTATTTATTTTTAACATCTCATATACCACCTTTTAATTAGTATAAACCACAGATAGTCCAAAATTCATTACTTTTAAAAATCAGAAGTACTTTTTATAATTCTATTAATCATTTTCAATGTCAAAGTTTAAAGCGTCTATAAAAATATCGGTAATAATTTTAATTGTATTTTCATTTGCAACTTCATTTACATTTCAGATTTCTCATTTATAAATTTTATCTTCAAAATCTTCAATTAAAACAATAGGATAGATTGGAATTTTTTTAAAAAATAAATCAGGATGAAATTTTCAAAATTGAAATAATTGAAAATAAATTTGAGCTCTTTTTATTAAGAAAAATTGAAAATTTTTATTATTTTTAGCGATTCTAAAAAAAACCTCTTTCTCTTTAGAATCGCTGTCTTTAAAAGTTTCAACTATTTCCTTAGTGGATTTCTCACCTAATTTTACTAGTTCGCTTCAGTTGTGTACTAGTTCTTCAATAGGGTTCTTGTTTGTATTTTTAATATTACCACACGAAACTAAAGTTGCCGTACTACTTGTTGTTATAGTGAAAGTTGCTAAAAATACTAATAATTTTTTCATTTTTTACTCCTTTTTATGAGTCATCAGAACTCTACGAATATACTAACTCAGAACGAAAATATAGCAACATATTAAATAATAATTTTCATATTTTCTATAGTAATAAAAGACGAAAAAAACAAAGACTACAATTATTTTTATAATCAGTAACTTTTGAAAATATTTGGATAATTTTATATATTTATTATTTTGTTAGCAACAATTATTTAAATTAATAAAGTTAAACTTTTTCTTATAATAAAAAAAACAATCATTCAAAACCAAAAATGGTTTTTTCAAAGACTGAATTTTTATTTTATGATTTTTATTATTTTAAAATTAATAAATTGTTAATTAACTTAAACTTTAAAAGCGTTAAATAAATCAAAATAACTTATTAAAAGCACTATCATATCAGCCACAAAAACACCAGCTGGAAATGCTCAGGTGGTTGTAGCAATGGTTATTCCTAAGGCAACGCATGCTAGTTCAACAATTGCAATTATATTTAAAACAATTGCGATTATTGCCGCGGCAAAGTAAATCTTATCAACTGGTCGATAATCATTTACATCATAGGGTAAGGTTGCAAATGTTAGAGCAATTGAAGTTATTGATAGGCCAACTGCCAAAACCGAGCAAGCAACTGCTCAAGGAATACTAATTCCAAAAAATCAAGCTGAACCTCAATAAACAACTGAGGCAACAGATGCTACTATTGCCAAGGGGGTGATTGCTAAATTAGCAACATTTAGTTCAATTAAAAACCTGTAAAAATCTTTAGTGGCCTTGACATCTTTTTCAGTGTAACCAGTTGGGGGAGGAGTTGGTTTTGGTTCAGGATCCCCATCAACACATCAGTTTCATCCTGTTTCAGGATCAATGCAAAATATTCGCGAATCATTTAATTTAGGGGTTACTCTTTGTGGATTTATCATATTTTCATATCATTTGGCTATTTCTTCATCAGCAATTTCTTGAAACTCATTAGTATAATTAGCGTTTTGCTCAATTGCAAAATCAAAAAGCTCTGCATTTTCATTACTTCTTAAACCCAAGTCTTCTATTTGGTCGATTAAATCATCACTCATATCAAAGGCGAAATTACTTACTTCATCAAGAGATCGACTTTTTAAGTAACTAAAGTCATCGCTGCTATCTTGGAAATCTTCATTTATTTGTAATTTTGTCAGAGATTTTAGATCATCTCAAACATTTTCGTCTTCCATATCCAACTCGCTAATTTTTTGAGAGATCGACTTATTTTCAATAGGGTTAAGATAATTATTTATAGTTGTTACTTGATTTATTCCAGTTGCACTAATAAATAAAGTGGCTAAACTAGATATAATAACTTTCATCATTTTTATATTCCTTTGGAACTTTCTATTTTTAATATCTTAAATATTATTGTAAACATATAAGTTTACAATAATATTTAAACAGAAAAATGTGTTTTTTTTGGAAAAATTACTGAAAATTTATCATTGACTAAATTATTAAATTTTTATTAAAATCTACATTTATCAGTGTTTTATAAAAAGTTCAATATATAATTATTTTATGACACTTATAGGAGGAGTTATTAATATGAAAAAAGTATTATCTATTTTAGCAGTTTCATCAATTGCTGTATCAACACCACTTGCAACAATTGCCTGTGGAAAAAACAGCGAAAACCCCACTGACGAATGAGACTTTGATAGTCAAAAAATATTAATGTTAAATATAGTGAGCGGTATTTTTCAAAATAACCTGAAAAAAGATTTCGACCCATTTTTCTATATAGATGAAGAAAGTTCAGCTTTCGATCACAAATATAATGAATTTGCTGAAAATTTAGAAGATTTTAATGATACTACAAGTGCTCGATATAAGAGCATCAAAGCAAGTATTGAAAATATTATTAATTGAAATACAATTTTAAAAGATGTGCAAACTGGAGTTGTTGATAACGTTAACTTTAAACAGTTGTTAGTGGACAATCAGTCACCACTAAAAAACGGTTTTGAAGTAAGTAAAATCAATTTTGAACTTCAACCTGCTGCAAAAACAGTATTAATCAATTTTGAAATAACTTCTGATGTCTCGATTAGAGACAAAGACGGTTCAACAATTTTTGAAACCATTAATTTTAATTCAAAAATTGCTATGTTTCAAGCAGTTGATGTCGCAGAAGAATTCAATAAAATTAAAACAGAATATTTAAATCATTTCAATGATGAGGAAATCTCTGGTAGTTTTACAATCGAAAGTGATATTGGTAATTTAAAAACTACTGCAGGGGCCATCTCATCAAGTTTAGATATAAAAAATAAGGTCCAAGAAAACTTATCTATTATAATGGATCAAGCACAAACTTCAAATATTGTTTTATTAACAGATAACTTAGCAATTAAAACAAGTGATAACGCAGCAGTTGATAGTGCTGCTGGGGAAGTAATAACTTCAACTTTTCTCTCTGCTTCTCGCGAATCAGATATAAATGGTATTGTTGCCCCTGAATTGCGAAGACTTTATTGAGATGCCATTTTTGGTGTTGAAGGCAAAGAAGAAGAGCTTTTAAACAACATTTTGAAATCGGGTATGGGCGAAGAACAAGAAAATGGTTTTATAAAAAACCCACCTTCTGTTTTGAGTAATATTAACGATTTAATTAAAAAACACGAGAATATGTCTAATGTGTTCAATTGTTATTTTTTAAATTTCAATTATTTAAGTGGTTATGCACAGTATTTGCCGATTAGAACAGCAATGGAATCTCAAGGTTCTAAATTTAAGTTAGATATGGATAGAGACGAAAAAACAATAGCTTTATTTAAAACTGAAATTTTAGATTTACAATTAGAATATAGTGGAGAGAAGTTCGACTTACCCGCAATATCTATAATAGTTCGCCAAGAAACTAAAAAAGCAAATACTCAAGAATTAGAAAAACAATTTTTTAGTGACTCATTAAAATCATTTAGAAAAATTACAAATTTAAATGAAAGTAGTCCTTCTTCTAATCCCACAGGTCAATACTATTTAAATAAACCAGATGGTTGAGAACAATATATTAATCAAGAATTGCCAATCGAAGACTATTTTAATGAAATTTGAAGCGCTAATCCTGAAGCTGAAAGTTTGAAAGATAATCTCGAAATAACAGTGAAAATATTTCAACGAAATTATCAAAATGATGCAGGGGCACCACAAAACAACCCAACATTTATGAAATTTAATCAAAACGGCGATGTATATTTTCATAGCGGAGAAAACTCACAGAATTATAACTTACCAGAGTTAAGATATAATTTTTTCTCGAAAAATATGTCAGGTTTTCTATCCAACGGATTCTCTATAACAAGAGCCGGCTTTAAAAATAACTTTATTGACCCTTCGGTGTGAAAATTTAAGTCTTAATAATAATATTGAATAAAAATATTTATAATATGTCTATTTTAATAGACACTAAAAAAATCCGCACGAAATTTGTACGGATTTTTTTGTTTTTAAGGTTAGATCTGTCATAGTTATAGAATTCAATATATTTTTCCACAATGCTAAATAATTTTCAAAGTTTAAGTCTTTAGCTTTATAGTTATACATCAATTCGATCTTTAATGTGCCAAAAAAATTTCAATACGCTACATTATCAACGAGTTACATGCTTTGATATTGCTAGAAAATTTTTTCCACATTTTTTTCAATTAATTGAAGTTTAGGAATTGAAACGGTATTAATTAATTATAAGTTTTTCATAATCTCTCTTAGAAATTGCTACCATTAAATTATTAAAAGATAATCCTTTATTAAGTATGTTAATTAAAATTTACACTAAAAACATTTTTTTCGTAAAAATTTTGAGCGGTTTTTTATTGGGTCTGATAGTATAAAATTAAATAACTGAAAATATTATTGCAAATTAAATTATAGCAATTATCTAGGTTGCTATAATTTTATCAGAAATAGTGGGTCGCTAATTTGTCCCTCCCAGAAACTTAATATCTGATTTAGACAAAATAATTTAGTGCTTTTTTTAGTGGTCTTGATTGTATTTTTTTGATAAATAAATTAAAACAAGCTAGATGATAATTGCTACTAAAATATTAAAATAACTTAGTGAAAACATGACTCTAGAAATATTCATAATTTACCATTTTTTAAAAACAGTTAATAATAAACTTATAAGTTTAATAAATTAATAAATATGCTATAATTATTTTATAACACTTATAGGA
This sequence comes from Spiroplasma sabaudiense Ar-1343, assembly GCF_000565215.1. NCBI lineage: Bacteria > Bacillati > Mycoplasmatota > Mollicutes > Entomoplasmatales > Spiroplasmataceae > Spiroplasma > Spiroplasma sabaudiense. The sequence continues at coordinate 388,292 of NZ_CP006934.1, forward strand.
GGAGTTATTAATATGAAAAAATTATTATCTATTTTAGCAGTTTCATCAATTGCTGTATCAACACCACTTGCAACAATTGCTTGTGGTAAAAACAACGAAAAACCCACTGACGAATGAGACTTTGCTAGTCAAAAACAACTAATGTTAAATATAGTAAGCGGTATTTTTCAAAATAATCTGAAAAAAGATTTCGACCCATTTTTCTATATTGATGAAGAAAACTCAGCTTTCGATCACAAATATAATGAATTTGCTGAAAATTTAGAAGATTTTAATGATACTACAAGTGCTCGATATAAGAGCATTAAAGCAAGTATTGAAAGTATTATTAATTGAAATTCAATTTTAAAAGAGGTGCAAACCGGAGTTGTTGAGAACGTCAATTTTAAACAGTTACTAGTGGACAATCAGTCACCACTAAAAAACGGTTTTGAAGTAAGTAAAATCAATTTTGAACTACAACCTGCTGCAAAAACAGTATTAATCAATTTTGAAATAACTTCTGATGTCTCGATTAGAGACATAGACGGTTCGACAATTTTTGAAACAATTAGTTTTAATTCAAAAATTGCTATGTTTCAAGCAGTTGATGTCGCAGAAGAATTCAACAAAATTAAAACAGAATATTTAAATCATTTCAACGATGAGCAAATCTCTGGTAGTTTTACAATCGAAAGTGATATTGGTAATTTAAAAACTACTGCAGGGGCTATCGCATCAAATTTAAATATAAAAAATAAGGTCCAAGAAAACTTATCTATTATAATGGATCAAGCGCAAACTTCAAATATTGTTTTATTAACAGATAACTTAGCTATTAAAACAAGTGATAACGCAGCAGTCGATAGTGCTGCTGGGGAAGTGACGTCTCAAGCTTCTCTCTCTTCTTCTCGCGAATCAGATATAAATGGTACTTATATCCCTGAATTGCGAAGACTTTATTGAGATACCATTTTTGGTGTTGAAGGCAAAGAAGAAGAGTTTTTAAACAACATTTTGAAATCGGGTATGGGCGAAGAACAAGAAGATGCTTTTATAAAAACCCCCCCTTATGGTTTAGATAATATTAACGATTTAATTAAAAAACACGAGAATATGTCTAATGTATTTAATTGCTATTTTTTAAATTTCAATTATTTAAGTAGTTATGCACAGTATTTGCCGATTAGAACAGCAATGGAATCTCAAGGTTCTAAATTTAAGTTAGATATGGATAGAGACGAAAAAACAATTGCTTTATTTAAAACCGAAATTTTAGATTTACAATTAGAATATAGTGGAGAGAAGTTCGACTTACCCGAAATATCTATAATGGTTCGCCAAGAAACTAAAAAAGCAAATACTCAAGAATTAGAAAAACAATTTTTTAGTGACTCATTAAAATCATTTAGAAAAATTACAAATTTAAATGAAAGTAGTCCTTCTTCAAATCCCAAAGGTCAATACTATTTAAATAAACCAGATGGTTGAGAACAATATGTTAATCAAGAATTGCCAATCGAAGACTATTTTAATGAAATTTGAAGCGCTAATCCTGAAGCTGAAAGTTTGAAAGATAATCTCGAAATAACAGTGAAAATATGAAGATGAGTAGATGGTTCTCAATCGGGAGGGACTCCACGAAACCTCCCAGAATTTATGAAATTTAATCAAAACGGCGATGTATATTTTTATAATCATGAAGATCCAGCATTTGCAATTACTATTATGCCAAGTATAAGCTATAATTTTTTCTCAAAAAATATGTCGGGCTTAATGATGAATGGATTCAATATTCTTAGAACCGGCTTTATTAATGACCTTAAAGGCGCTTCGGTGTGAAAATTTAAGTCTTAATAATAATATTGAGTCTAAATATTTATAATATTTAAATTTTAATAGACACTAAAAAAATCCGCGCGAAATTTGTACGGATTTTTTTGTGTTTAAGGTTAGGTCTGTCATAGTTATAAAATTCAATATATTCTTACTTAATGCTAAATAATTTTTCAAAGTTTAAGTCTTTAGCTTTATAGTTATACATCAATTGGATCTTTAATATGCCAAAAAAATTTTGATACACTGCATTATTAACCAGTTACCTGCTTTGAAATTGATATTGTTAGAAAATTTTTTCATATTTTTTTCAATTAATTGAAGTCTAGGGATTGACACGGTATTAATGAATTATAAGTTTATCATAATCTCTCTTAGAAATTGCTCCCATTAAATTATTAAAAGATAACCCTTTATTAAGTATGTTAATTAAAATTTACTCTAAAAATATTTTCTTTGTAAGAATTTCGAGCGGTTTTTTATTGGGTCTGATAGTATAAAATAACTGAAAATATTATTGCAAATTAAATTATAGCAATTTTCTAGGTTGCTATAATTTTATCAGGACTAGTGGGTCACTAATTTGGCCCTCCAAGAAAACTTAATATCTGATTTAGACAAAATAATTTAGTGCATTTTTTTAGTAGTCTTGATTATATTTTTTTGATAAATAAATTAAAACAATCTAGATGATAATTGCTACTAAAATATTAAAATAACTTAGTGAAAACGTGACCTTAGGAATATTCATAATTTACCATTTTTTAAAAACTGTTAATAATAAACTTATAAGTTTAATAAATTAATAAATATGCTATAATTATTCTATAACACTTATAGGAGGAGTTATTAATATGAAAAAATTATTATCTATTTTAGCAGTTTCATCAATTGCTGTATCAACACCACTTGCAACAATTGCTTGTGGTAAAAACAACGAAAAACCCACTGACGAATGAGACTTTGAAAAACAAAAACAACTAATGTTGCAATTGGTTAATTCAATTTTTCAAGGTAATTTAAAAAGTGACTTTGATCCTTTTTTCTATATCGATGAAAACAACCCTGCGTTTAACCATAATTATATAGAATTTGCTGAAAATTTAGCTGACTTTAATGATGTAACAAGCGCTCGACACGAAAGCGTTAAAACAAGCATTAGCAACCTCATTAATTGAGATGCAATTACCAAAGCAGTTCAAACCGCAATTGTTGAGAATGTTAACTTCAAACAACTATTGGTAAATAACCAGTCACCAATTAAAAGTGGTTATGAAATAAGTGAACTAAATTTTGCATTACAACCAGAATCAAAAACAGTGATAATTGATTTTGAAATTACTTGTGATGTTTCTTTTAAAGATAAAATTGGAGCTATCACGTTTGAAGCAATTCGTTTTAATTCTAAAATCACAATATTTAAAGAGGTTGATGTTGCAGAAGAGTTTAATAAAATTAAGACAGAGTATTTAAATCATTTTAATGATGAAATAGTGTCGGGTAGTTTTACAATTAAAAGTGATAAGGGTGATTTGAAACAAACTTCAAACACCATCAATTCAGATCAAAATATAAAAAGTCAAGTGAAAACAAATCTGGTCGAAATAATGAATAAAGTTGGTCCTTTAGGAATTAATTTATTAGATGCTAGTTTAGCAATTGAGACAAACGACAAGTTAGCCGTAGACAGTACAGCGGGTGAGATCCAACCACTTTTCAGTCTGGCCGAATCATCCGAGCAAGATGCTGCTAATGCAGCGCCACAGCATCTTCCGATGAGAAAATTAGTCAGAGATGCTCTATCGGGTGTTGAGGGAAAATCAGAAGAGTTTATAAAAGGACTTCTTGACTATAGTAGTACATCTCTATTGGTTAGATACTCTCCATCTGGTTTACCAAGTATTGGAACATTAATAGGGAAACACGAAAAAATGTCTAGTGTTTTCAATTTCTATTTTTTAAATTGAAATTATTTTAGCGATGGTGCTCAATATAAACAAATTAAATTAGCAATGGACTCTCAAGAATCAAACTTTAAACCAAACGTGGAAAGAGATGAAAAAACAATCGCTTTATTCAGGACAGAAATTTCAAATTTACAATTAGAATATGGAAATGATAAATTTGACTTGCCAACAACTTCTATAATGGTTCGTCAAGAAACTTTGAAAGCTAACACTTTGGAATTAGAAGAACAGTTTTGAAGCGATTCATTTTATACATTTAAAAAATTAGTTAATTTTGATGAAAATACTCAATTCTCAAACCCATCACTCCAATATCACTTGAATAAGCCAACTGGTTGAGATCAATATGAAAATCAGGAAATACCGGCGGATGATTATTTTGATGATATTTGAGCAGCTAATCCAGAAGCTTCTGCAATCAGAGATAATTTATCACTAACAGCAGTTATGGCAAGGCGCTCAAGTGCTCTTAAACTAACTCCGATTACTACAATTAAGTTTAATGAAAAAGGTGGTATTTATTTTGACCCTTATTATAGCGGAGGCCGAGAAATACCGATGCTGCATTTTACATTATTTTCAAATGATATGTCAGGTTTAAAGATGAATGGACTGTATTTTAATAGAGATACTTATAAATTTGCTTCTTCGTGAACTGATAATGTAGAGTCAATTTGACAGTTTAATAAATAATTAAAATTAAAAATTTAACTTTTATTTTTTCAATAAAATTTAATAAAAACAATAAAGTCATTTAGAATTAGAAAATTGAATAATTTTAAAAATATTAACCTAAAGTAAAAAATCTCCATGAAATTTTCTTGGAGATTTTTTAATCCATTTTAAATTTAAAATATTTGAAAAATTTTAAATTTAATTTTAAGTAAATTATTGAACTAGCTAAAATAAGTAATATTAAAATTTTTCATAGTATCCATTTATATGTTATTTTTTTCATATCCAATTACTTTTAATTTATCATTTTTAGTCCATTGTCTAGCCATAAAAAAGATCATCTCTCAATAAAATTATAATAGTAGTTCACTGTCCATTTTATTTTTAGATACTCATTTTTAAGAAGGTTTTTATTAAATTTGAATTTATATGATTGCTAAAATTATTTTGATAGGTCAGATGTGCACATTACAAAATTAGAATTAATAATTTTACTAACTTTGGGATCTGTGAATTGAAATTCGGCCTCCACTTTCGCAAATTCTTGATTTTTATTATATCCCGTATCATATCTTTTCATGCTATTAACTGTCGCTTTAAAACTATATTCTTTGTAAATTGAGCCCTTATAGGTTACTGGATTCATATAATATTCCATGTATTCAATGCATTCTTCTAAATTACCTTCCATAATGGGTTTCACCATAGGAAAGGCATCAAATCTAGCTCAAGTCAAAGATTCATCGTTGTCACTTGCGTAGTTAAAACTATAATCTAAAAAATCTTTTAGGACTTTTTGGAAAATGTCTTTAACACCAATATTATTGGTTTGTTCAAAATCAAATTTTATATTTTGGATTTTAATAATGTTTCCCGTTTCCAAATTCATGAATTTCATACTACCGGTGAATTCATACTTTTGCAACGGTTTTATTTCATCTTCGTTGCTTCCATCAATAAAAACGTTAGCAATATAATTTGTTTCTTTCATTTTTAATTTTTTATTCATTTCATCATTAATAATTCTTAAAAATAAGTTGTCAAGCGTGTGAATGAATTCATGGTTATTATCCATTACCACTTCACCATCGTTTAGGAAAATAAAATCTCCTTGATAGCTAAATTCTTTCCCAAACTCATCAAAAAACTCAACAACATTTTCATCAGTCAAATCTTTTAATTTAGCATACTTATTTTCTCCGCTTTCACAAGCCACAACACTTAGGGTTGAAGTTGTTGAAAGCGTTAGCGCTGCCAAAATACTTAATATTTTTTTCATTTTTTTCTCCTTTTTATAACATTTAGATTCTATAATATTACTATTGCTATATTAGTTATAAAAATAATTCGAATGTGCACATTGCAAATTTTGAGCTAATTACTTTATTAACTTTGGGATCTGTGAATTTAAATGATGCTTCAACAATTGCAAATTCTCGATCTTTATTATATCTTGTGTCATATCTTTCGATATTTTTTACAGTTGACTCAAAAAGATATTCTTTATAAATCTTATTATCTTTTAATTTTCCATTCATATAATATTTTATGTATTCAATAGATTCTTCTAAATTTCCTTCCATAATGGGTTTAACCATAGGAGAGGCATCAAATCTAGCTCAAGTCAAAGATTCTTTGTTGTTGCTTGCATAATTAAAGTTATAATCTAAAAAATCATTCAATATTTTTTCATTTATATCGCTTGTTCCAATATTGTTAGTTTGCTCGAAATTAAAAGTTAAATTTTTGATTTCAATTACTTTGTTTGTTTCCAAATTTATAAATTTTATCTTCCCATTGAATTTATATTTTTTCATTGGTTCAATTTTCACAGCTTCTTTTACATCTAAAAACATTCTTGCGATATAATTTGTTTCTTTCATTTTGAATTTTTCACCCATTTTGTTATTGATAGTTCTTAGTAACAAATTATTTAAAGGTTCCAAGAAATCATTGTAATTACTTTCTAAAACTTCACCGTCATTTAGAAAAATAAAATCTCCTTGATAGCTAAATTCTTTCCCAACCTCATCAAAAAACTCAATAATATTTTCATCAGTCAAATCTTTTAATTTAGCATACTTATTTTCTTCGGTTTCACAAGCCACAACAATTAGGGTTGAAGTTGTTGAAAGTGTCAGCGCTGCCAAAATACTTAATATTTTTTTCATTTTTTTCTCCTTTTTATAACATTTAAATTTCTTAATATTGCTAACTAATTTTCAATAAAAATAAAAATCAATAATGCTAAAAATTTTTCATTACATAATTTTAATATATAACTTCTATTAAAAACTTTTATCACATCAAAACTAAAAAAGCAGCTATAGTAGAAATTTATTTTAAATTAAAATCAAATTTTGAAAATATCCATGCTACAAAGATTAGATGGAGAAATTTTGTTTTTATAATTAAAAATTATTGCATATTGATAAAATAGTAATTATTCTGCTAATAAATTCTAAAAAATATTTTCAGAATATTTAAAAAAATTTGAGATCAAAAAAATAAAATTTAAAAAAACACATTACTTTTTTGAAGCAATTTAAATTATTTAATTTAATTTAAATTGAACCCCTGATTAAAAAACACTGAATTGTCCTTAATCTATTTCATGCAATTAATTTATTGGTAATACACATAACCGGAAAACTAATTTTTATAATAATTTTATTTTTAATTTTATTAATTAATTTGAAATTTGAAATTTTTTATAGATAAAACATTAATTAATAAATAGATAAAAAATCTCAAAATGAATTTGAGACTTTTTATCTATTTATTAAGCTTTACCATCTGAACCGAACGCAATTATTTTTTTAATTGCTTCTAACTTTACAGCCTCAATTGCCGCACGACCAAATTTACGAGCATCATAGCCATTATTATTTTCAATTAATCACTTTTTCAAAGCAAATGCATTAGCCTGCTTTAAATCTGTTCCAATGTTTATTTTACAAATACCAGACTTAATTGCTTTTTGCAAATCTTTTAATGGTACGCCACTAGATCCGTGTAAAACTAAAGGAGTATCAATCGATTTATTAATTTTTTCTATTAAATCAAATTGAAGTTCAATCTTACCGCTGTAAATTCCGTGAGCTGTACCAACAGCAATTGCTAAAGCATCAATTTTAGTTAAGTGATTGAATTCCACAGCTTCATTTAAATCAGTGAAGCCGTTCTCATTTGACTCACGATCATCTTCTTTACCACCAACATGTCCAATTTCAGATTCTACCTCCACTCCAAATTTTTTGGCGTAACCAACGACTTCCTGGGTCATTTTAACATTGTCTTCAAAAGAAGATTTTGAAGCATCTAGCATGACACTTGTAAATTCATTTTCACAAGCTTTTTTTATTAATTCAATATCAAAGCCATGATCTCAGTGAAGGACAACAGGAATGTGACTTGATTGTACAAATACCTTACCAAGTGCAAAGACATAATCTAGACCCATATACTTAGCAGCTGATTCGGTAACCATAAGAATGACAGGGGAGCGGGTTTCTTCGGCGGCCTCAATAATTCCTTTAGCCATTTCTAAATTGTCAAAATTAAATGCTGGTACTGCATAACCGTTTGCTCTAGCTTTTAATAATTCTTTTTTTAAACTTGTTTTCAAATTATTTCTCCTCTCCAAGAACTAAGATTTAATGTTGATAATAGCTTGTTGAGTTAAACTAGAATTATTATTAATTAAAATATTCATTTCAGAATTTCTAACAACAATCATTCGAGGAATTCCAACTGTTATTCGTTCTGGATTATCTAAAGAAGCTTTGATAAAAGTTGAATCTAGATAAATCAAAATATCATTTTCAAATCAGTTATTTTCTTTTAAATATTTTTGGTGATCTTCTTGACTTGCAAGAGGCGCTGATTCAAATTTAGTAATTGATTCAAAAGCATTTAAAGCTTCATTGCTGCTATTTATTTCTTTATCAATAAAGTAAACACCAAGTTTATGAAGATTAATTTTTTGTTCTTTCATATTTTTAATTACATTATTTTTAATTATTGTTGTCTCAAATAAACCATTTTCAGGTTTTTCTAAAGGGTTGTCGCTGATCGCTTTCAAAACCGCGGCATTAAAGGTCTCAGCTAAAATATGAACATTTTCAGGTGAACGAGTTGGGGTTGAACATGAGACTACGATTGTTGCAGCTGAAGTGGTTAAACTAACAGCGCCAAGAAAAGCTAAGATTTTTTTCATATTATTTGTCCTCCAAATCTGGTGTTTGTACTACAGTCTTGATTTTAATTTTTCGTTCAACTGCATCAGCAACATGTTGAACATCGGTTCCAATTATAATTTGTAAGCCATTATCACCAAGCCTAACAACTCCGCTGGCCCCAGCTTGACGATATTGGGCCGTGGTGCCAACTTTGTTATTTTTAACATTTAATCTTAAACGTGTTGAACAATTGCCAATTGCCAAAATATTTTCTGCGCCAATAATTTCGATTAAGTTGTCAGCAATCACTTCATAGCGATCATCACCTTTAGCTTCTTTAATATTTAAATCAGTTGTAATCATTTCTTCACGTTCGCGACCTGGAGTTTGTAAATCCATTTTTTTGATTGTGAAATAAAATGAGAAATAGTAAGTAGGGAACATTATCACTGCTAGAACTAATAATCATAGTGGATTGGAAGTAACCCCATAAGCCCCACCATTAACAACACCTTCTCATTTGCTTTGACCTCAAGCATTGGCAAATGAAATGAAGTAGTCAATTAATCCACCAGAGAATCCAAAACCAACATGAATATGCATAGCAATAGCAACAGCTGCAAAAGTCGCTGTAAAGATGGCGTTGAATACTCAAAGAATTGGAGCAACAAATGTAAAGGTAAAGAAGATTGGCTCATCGATTCCAGTTAATGCAGCAACTATTCCGATTCCTAGAAAAAAGGTAATTAATTCTTTGCGACGTGATTTATCTGCTGCCATAATCATTGCAACACTAGCTCCAGTTAATCCCCCTCAATACAACGGAAAGAAACCTGTTTGGAAGTTTCCAGATATTAATCCTTTTTGAAATGCATTGATATCGCCCATAACAGCATACAAACCTTGACCCATTGAGAAAATGGTTCCATTCGAAGCCCCAATGAGATTTGGATTATAAGAAAAGAATTGTTCAAACAGCTGCAAGTTCTTAGCTTGATCATCACCAAAAACAACGCTTGTCGCTCAATGATTGGTAATGTTATTTAAAATTGATATTGCATCTGGGGTCATTGCACCATTTACAAAGATTTTTTCCCAAGAAGAGAAAACATCTTCTCCTAATACAACTTTTCCTGTGAGACTTGTTACAACATTTCCATCAATTGGTAATTGAAATCAAAGAAAAGTATTTAAAATGTGATGAACCCCAAATGGTTGAGCAAATCTATTTATTAAAGCATATAAAAACGAGCCAGGGATCGCTCAAGCATCACTTGATGAAAGGAGTTGGCCAAATTTTACTAAAGCAAATTGAATTCAAGGTCAAATGATTGCAAAAGTAAACGCAATTGGTAGTGAAATTGCCATAATGATCATTGGTACAAATCTGCGGCCCCCAAAAAATGATAAGGCGGCAGGGAGTTTAATTTCAGAAAAACGATTATACATTTTAGCAGAAGTCACTCCAGCAATAATTCCTCCAAGCACACCAATATTTAATATATAAGTACCTCCAGTAACTTCTAGGGTACGATTACCATCGCCTAAAATATCAATTTGAGAAAAATTTGGCACATAAAATAATTGCGATAGTCCTGAACTAATATTTTTAACTCAGTTTCCCGCATCGTCTAGTTTTCAAACTTCAAGTTGGTTTACATTTTTATAAAATAATTCTGTTAATCCACCCTCCATTAAAAAAACGGTAAGTGAAATATATAAGACCGCTCCAATTAATGCAACTTCACCGCGTTGATCTTTGGAAAGTCCAAAGGCGGTTCCGATTGCAAAAAGTAGGGCGATATTATCAAAAACTAATTTTCCTGGTGTTTGCAAAATATAACCAACTCATCAACCAGCATTTTTGATACCATCTTGAATGGGATTTAAATCAATTGCTAAAGTCCCAAAACGATTTAAAAGAGCGGCAAAAGGCAAAACTGCAATAGGGAATAATAAAGATTTTCCTAAATTTTGCAAACCGACCATTGTTTTTTTTCAAAAGTTTTTTCATTTACTATTAGTTCCAACCGACATTTGACTTGATTTATTAGTGTCTTTTTGAAGTTTGGTTTTTTTATCTAATTGTAATTTCATATAATTCCTTTCTAAACTAAAAGCATCGTGAAACAAAATATAAATAGCACTATTCCTGTAAATTGAGCAAATATGACTAATCACACCGTAAAGCTTTTTACAAAAATTTTACTAATGTGCATTTCACGCACATTTAAGTTATGAATTGTTTTTTCTTGTTTTCTTTTTTTTCAATAAATTATCCCAGTTATAATCAAAATTATTGATAAAATAATTCCTAATGTATATAAAATTCAATCCATTATTGCTCCTCCAATTCATAAATTGTCACGCCCTCAACAACACGATTCACTAAACCAGAAGGTCAGGGGTTGTCAGGGGTTTTATTTAAAAATAGGGATTTATAAAATGCATAAATTTGAGCAAAAATTATATAATTCAAACCTACAAAAAGTTCACAATCTTGAATGTTAAAATTGAAATAATGATCACAATTGGCTTTTATAAAAATATCGTTTTTAAAATCGAGAATAACAAGTTTATCAATTTGTTTTTGATTGTGTAATTCCTTGACTAAATCAATATCATATTTTCTTTGATAATCGCTAAGGTTCATTAATAAAAAAACAATGGTATTTTTATTTAAAATTGATTTTGGGCCATGACGAAATCCCATTGGCGAATTGAAGAAAGTATTAACTTCTCCAGCACTTAACTCCAAAACTTTTAAATGAGATTCTTGACTTATTCCTTTGAGTTCGTCCGCTCCTAAAAAAACGATTCTGTCATTTTTTTGTTTAGCAATTTTTTTAATTTCTTGATAAAAAGTTTTAATATTTTTTTCTGTTTGCAAAGCCATATTGTTAATTTCTATGATATTATTGTCAATGTTTTGAATATCCATAATTAAACTAAAGGCCATCATCATTCCAGTAAAGCTTGATGTCATTGCAAAAGATTTATCATTAGCTTCGGGGGGAAGTAAGCAAAGAAAATTATTTGAATTTTGGGAATAGTTCTTGATTAACTCTCCTTTAGCATTACAAGTAATAATAATATTTTTGACATTAGAACACAATTTGTTAACGATATTAAAAGCTCCAAGAGATTCAGGAGAATTACCTGATCTTGCAAATGAAACCAAAAGCAATTTTTCATTTTTTTTAAAATATTTAGTTGTTCCTGTAATTAAATCGGTTGTTGGAATCGATGCAATATTATATCCTCTTTGATAAAAACTTTGAAATATTGAATTACCAACAAACTCGCTAGTTCCAGCTCCAGTTAAAATAATTTTGGTATCAGGTTCAATGTTAATGTCTATAAAATTTTTAATTTCCTCTTCTTTTAATTTTAAGTCAGCTGTAATTTTATTTCACACGCTTGGCTGCTGTAATATTTCTTTTAGAGTATAGTAAGAATTATTATCTTTTAATCAACTTGCTTCAAAATCTAATAACATTTCCTTTTCCATTTTTTCACCTCCTTTCACTTTGATTATAGGTTGTCAAATTTGAACTGAGGTTTTTCGGTGATTGATTTTACCCAAAGTAAAATTTTATTACCATGGGTAATTAAGTATAAATAATATAGTTTGCAATAAAAAATAGCCAAGCGACTATTTTTTAAAGTTAAATAGTTCTACGTATAATAAATCAAAAAATTGTACAACAAAATTTGATCTTAAAGAGTAATTGTCTCAAAGATCATTTTCTATTTGAGGAATTAAAAAATAATTATTCACCTTGCTTGAAATTTGGCCGATGCAACCTGTCAAAGCAAAGGTATAGTTTTTACTATCAATTCAATTCACTATTTGTAAAATGTGTGGATTCATTCCAGAAAGCGAAATGACAATTATTACTGCGTTTAAGGACATTCCAGAAACGTAACTTTCAATCAAGTTGATGTCATTTTCTAAAATAATGTTTTTATTTAAAAATCTAATTCTTTGTAAAAAATTTTTTGAAGCGTAATATGCCAAATTAGCACAAAAAATATAAACGACATCTTTTGAAATTATTTTTTCAACAAGTTCGTTAGTTAATAAGCTTTGATTATTAAAATTATTAACAATTTCTTTGGTGTAAAAAATGCTTAAATCACAATATTTATTTTTAAATTTATTTGAATTGAGAAATTCTTTTGTCACTGTTAGTTCGGAATTCAAAACAGATTTTAAATTTAAATTATTTTTTATTAAAAATTTTAATTCTGAAAATCCAGATAAGCCAATTTTTTGACAAAACTTTATTAGCGATGGTTTGCTAACAAAACAGGCTTTGCAAAAATTATCTAAAGTAAAATCAGCTACCAAATTTGAGTTGTCCAATATAAATTTATATATCACATAGTCTATTGATTTAAAATTATTATTTGAAATCTCTTTCATTTTTAGTAAAAAATTTTCATTTTTCATATTTTGCCCCTCAGGTTCATACTAACATACTTTTAAGAATTAAGATTTAACTTCACTATTTAGTAGAAAAGTTTTTAAATATTCCTGGACTTTATGCCAAAAACTAAAATAGGGTAATTGAATTTAAAATATATGAAGATAAAAAATAAATATTTTTAAATCGACGAAATAACTTTTTAAAATATATTCAAAATTTATGTAAATATTCAAATAAAACATAACTTATAATATTTTAAATGTATATTTATTGTTATAATAATAGTAGCTTAAAACTTGGAATATTTTATTAAATAAAAAATTAATAAAATAGAATTTACAATTGAAGCTCAAGCCGTTTATTGTTATAAAATAGTATTTATATAAGCAAGCGGAATTTAAATTTACTATTGAAAAGCTGGGATACAATGACAATGACAAGAACAATCTACAAGCAATGATATATTAGAACTACCTTAGTTTTTGCTGGGATTTTATTAATTGGCTTTATTGCAACATCATTTGGTAATATTGATCGATGATTTGCTGATGTTATGGGCGAATGAGTAAAAATTGAATTTATTAAATTTTGAGTTATTTTTTATAATGAAATGGGGTTTACTTGCTTATTTTTGATTGCACTAGTTTCTATTTTTATTATTGTTGAGTCTTGATATGTCAAAAACCGTTCTAATAAAAAATCAAAAGTTGTAATTTTGATTTGCTATAGTGTTACCACAATGATATTTTTTGTCTATAATTTTATCAGACTAATTGGTTTATTAACTGAGGATACAGGATGGGGACTTGGAATTGACCCTCAGTATCTGACAACAAATACTTATAAAATAATTTCTCGAATTAGTATTTTTTTTATTGAAACTACAATTTTAATTGGGTCAATATTTTTTCTGCGTTTTAAAGTCTCTAAAACAAATATTCTAATTGAAAAACGAGCTTGGGTTGTTGCAATTAGTGCCTTAATATTTATAATAGTTTCTTTTTTCCTTTTAACTTTGATATTAAAACAATCATTTGGAAGACCGTTTTATTTAAATGTCGAGTTTGAAAGATATATTGGCAAGGTCAAGTTAGATGAAAATGGTTGGGCAATTGATATTGAATTATCTGTTGAAGCTCAGAAATTAGAAGCGGACTTCCCGGATTTAAAAGAACGAATTTTAAACAGTTATAACAACAGTGGTTATTGAACTCAAGCTGATCGATATTATAAATGATATGAAGTAAATGGTGACTGGTATCAAAATTTACAATTTTGATATGGTGGTAAAATACTTTCTTGATTTATGAAATTTGATCCAGAATACACAAAACCTTTGTGCTGAAATAATCAAGATTTTCCTTCGGGACATACAATTTCAGGTTTTACTGGAGTTTACTATGCTTTGTTTGCAAGCGTTTTAATTAAGGATGATAAAAAACGAATAAAAACAACAAATATTTTATTCACCGTTTGGTTTATCAGTGAAATCATTATGATAAATTCCTTAGTAGTAGCGCGCACGCACTATGTTTCTGATGTGTGATTTTCTTTTGTATTTTGTGCCATTTTCATGGTGACTTCTTTGAGATTCACAAATACTTTAGCTACAAAAACATTATTAAAAAAACGAATTAAAATATTAAAAACAAATGAATTTGCAATTGTAAAAAATAAAATTTTAATTTATTTTCAAGATGATAATAAAATTTTTATTACAAAAATTTATTCAAAAAGGGTAGAAAAAAAACTCAAAAAATATTTAAATTCTTTACAACTTCAAGAAATACACAATTGAAAAAATTATTATTCTTAAAATAATTAAAGCTAGTAAAAATATTTGATTTTCTTTTTATTTCTATTTATAAATTATTTAATAATTAAATAATTTTATTTACTTTTTTTAAAGTATTTATAGTTTTAAAAGAAATTTTATTTTTTTATGATTAAAAATTTTTAATGAATTAATTTTCTTGAGAAAAATTATTTAGAATAAAAAATATTTATTTAAAAACCATACCGATTGGTATGGTTTAAGGTTTATTTAAATTACATAAATAGCTTCTCAGTCAATTTCTGGAATTCCTACTAAATTCTTAAATACTGAATTAGATGAAATTTTAAATCTAATGTAATCAGTTTCATCAACTTTTTCAATTAAATCGATGTCATTAACAGTAGAATCAAAATAAAATTCTTTAAAAGGAATTCCCTCGGTAGTATTTGAACGATAGTTTAAATATTCAGAAATCATTTTTTTAGCATTTTCAATTTCGTTATTTTTAATTGCATCTTTGGTTTTTTCAAAAATTATTTTAGATTTAGTAGATCACGAAAAAGGGTTTTTAATATCATTTTCATAGTAATCAGCATTGTTAACAACTAAATGAAGTAAATTTTGATTAACATTTTTTGTGCTAATTTTTTCTTTTTGCTTAAAATTAAATTTCAGATTTTTATATTCTAATTTTAAATATTTATTTGGGTTATTATTATAGATTGTTAATTCAAATTTTAATTCATATTTATTTTTGCTTTTAAAAGGAATATTTTGATTAATTATCTCGTTGTTTTCGCTTCAAGAAAGCCAAACATAAATTTCTCACAAATCATCTTCATTACTTTTAAATGTTTCATTAATTTCATCTGCAATAACATTCTCAATTTTATGTCGAAGGGGCTTAAAAATATTTAAGTAGGCTTGTTCTTCGGGAGGTGTGTCTTCTAAAAAATAAAACCCTCCTTCATAACCAAAATTTTGATTTTCTATTCAATCATTCATGGATTCGACTGTTAGTTGAATTTTTTCTTTTTCGATACTTTTTCTAAAACAACTAACAACTGTTGCAGCTGGTGTTATTCCAAAACTTAAGGAACTTAAAATTAACAATATTTTTTTCATAATTTCACTCTTTCCTATTGTTAATACAATGTACCAAAAAGATTATAACAATATTTTCCTAAAATTGCTGAAAAAAAGGAAAATTTTTATAAATTGTATTATTATATTTATGTACGAAAGGAGACAAGACAATGTACAAAATAAAAATAAGTGATACTAATTCTAGAATAAAAATTAAAAAAAATATTATTTTTGCCTCGTTAATAACTACAAGTTTATTAGCAGGAACATTGCTATTAATTCCTAAAAATCTTAATCAAATTTACAACTTTGATAATATCAATTTTAATAATCAATCAGAAGTAATTGACTATGCTTTATCTCAGGGGAGTCGCAGTCAAGTTGAAGAGACAAGTTATTATTATAAGTATAAAAATAAAGTCTACTCAATGCAAGAGCGCGATGAAGTTATAGATAAAATGATTAACGATGCTTTAATCAAAGAAGAAAGCACATTTAAAAATGTTAACGAATTTATTATTTCTAATTCCGGGGAGTTATCAAGTAATGTCAAAAAAATATCAAATGATAAACTTGAAAAAGTTTATAAAGGAAGAAATGGATTTTCATACTTAGATTTAGACGAGGCTGTAAAAACTTTTCAAGATTATGACGAGGTAATTTTAGTGGAAAACCTCAACAAAAATTCTGAAATTCCATTAGAATTTTATAACGAAAACGAAGCTGTCCAATATCTAGAAAATCTCAAAAAAGAATCTTTGGAAAAAGGCGAAAAGAGCGAATGTTATTTAGTTTCGGGAGCTTGTCAAGATGAGGGCGCTATAAAGCAATGACTTAAAAGCAACTCAACTTACAAATTTCGCTATAAAGATTATGAATGAAGTAACTTCGCCCCAGCAGAAGCTTCGCGTATTAATTTAACAAGTGAGGACAAAGTTTACAAAGACAATATTTTTGAATTTGAGGCAAATAAAGACGCTTACTGAATTGACATTAATAATACAGGACGAGGATCATTTAGCGGAAGTCAGTTTATCGAAACAAATATTGGAAAAGAAACATTTTACGACAAGATTCAAAGAGGATGAACCCTTAAAGAGGAAAGTAAAGTAAACCTTTTTCTCAGTTCATTGTTATTGTTTTCAGAAATGAGTAATGGTTTAGATTCGTTAACTAGAGAAAATGAACCCGAATCAGAAAATTGAACACTTGAAAAAGATGTTTTCTTGAATAACAAAGAATTAAAAAATGAATTTATTAAAAAAGTTAAGGAATTAGCAAGGATTGATTTAAATTCTAGCCAAGACGGATTATCTTATGAAGACTTTGAAATTCAAATGCAAACAAAAGCTAAAAATATGGATTTGAGAACAAAAACTTTAGTGTTTTTTAGAAAACTATCAAATTTATCTCTCATGAAAAATAATTTAGGTAGCGATGATAAAAATGGTAACATTCAAAAATTTGATGATTTGTGTAAAATAACTTTAAAAGAAGTAATTACCACAGATGATGAAAAATTGAATGGAGTTTATGATGAATTATTTGCAATC
Organism: Spiroplasma sabaudiense Ar-1343; assembly: GCF_000565215.1. Lineage (NCBI taxonomy): Bacteria > Bacillati > Mycoplasmatota > Mollicutes > Entomoplasmatales > Spiroplasmataceae > Spiroplasma > Spiroplasma sabaudiense. The sequence goes on from NZ_CP006934.1 coordinate 405,779, forward strand.
GGAAATCCAAAAATTTTTACAGGCGACGTTATTGATGTTTTTTTAAATCCAGCTAGTTTTCAGTACAAAAAAGATGACACTAGACTTGCTTTTGCAAACGTAATAAAAAAAATAAATCAAATTGGTGATGCCATAATGGATCCTCTTGGTGAATTAAATGACCTTGTTGGTGATTATTTTACAAAAGATGGTAAATCAAATGGAAAAGAAATAACAGTTGAAGATCAAAAAACTATCATTAAACAACAAAATTTAGTAATAGAAAATAAATTTAAAGCTGATGAAAAAATAAAATTAGATGATGGCAAATTCTATTCTCGCGATGAAGTAATTAATCAAAATAATTTACGCTATCAAGAAGTAACGATTTCAAATGAGCGAAAAATTATTAACAAAGATACTAGATCAAGTGTTTCAAAACTATCTGGCCTAACTTCAAAACTAAATACAGTTCAACAAATTTGAGAGATGGGAAATTTACTATCACCATATACATATAAAACTATGGCTTTAGATTTTGGAGATGGTCAGGAATTATTATATACTTATTTATCATTTGGTATTTTGGGTTGAGAATTAAATCCCCAAGACCAGGCAAAATATTTAACAACTTCATTTCTTTACGATGGTATTGGTAATGAAAATGACAAAGGGTTTCGAGTTCGTGGTAGTTATTTTGATGATGAAGAGGACGCCATTAATTATTTAAAAACTTTAATGATTCGAGATCCCCATGAGTATGCTGAAATTCAACAATTCCATACCAATATTATGGATACCAACGAAAGTGCTGAAATTGAAAATAGTAATCAGTTTACGATTGAAGAACAATTAGATATTTTTATTGATAAAATCTTTAAAAAATATTATGCAAATATGAAAGAAAATTATTATACTGATGGCTTTGGTAATAAATTTAATAATCAAGTTGATGCTTTAATTAGTATGCGCGAAAATATTACTAGCAGGAATTTTGTTAAAAAATATCAGTGAAAAGATAATAATTATATAAAAAGAAATTATGATACTTTCGAAGAAATGATGGAAGTGCAAAATAATTATATAAAAAATACTTATATTGAAGAAAAGGTTGTCATTTCAAGCGATTTATTTAGTGAAACAAATTATGAAAAACTAAATGAGCAAAGTGGTGGATTGCATAAATTCTATTCATTAATTGATGGATCACAACAAAGATATTTTAAAACTTATGATGATGCTTTTCACTTTGTTTTAAGAAAAAATAACTTTGAATTAAATATTGAGCAAATCATAAACTATCAAATAACTTATAGAGGCGAAATATTTACTTCAGAAGAAGAATTTATGAATTGAGTAATAAAAAATACCAAAATTATAAGTGGAAAGGCAATGGTTCATTAATATGACTTTAAGTATATTTAAATTAATATTAAGTTCGCAGATTGCTTTATCAGCAACAGCAACAACAACGAGTTTGGCAACAAGTTTTAATACTTCCCAAGAAGATCGTGAATATCAAGTTGAATCAATGATGAACTTAATAAAATCAAAATCAAAAATTTTATCAACTGATGAAATATTTCAATTTCAAAATCAAGAATTCTATGGTCGCGAAGAAATGGATAAATATATTTTTGAAAATAATTTAATTCAAGAACAAGCTACTTCTTCAAATTTAAATAAAATTATAAAAGACCACCAAAATAATATTTTGGATAAAGACAAAATTTATGGAACAGATTTAGATGATTTTGAATTAATATATCGCGATGCCTTTGGAAATGCTCAAAGTTCTCGAGAAAAATCACTAAATTCATATACTAATAAAGGACTGGTTCGACAAAAATACAGTTATGATTACGAAGGGTGATTTGATTCACCAACCGAAGCAAAAGATAACTTTGTTTTTAAACAAGGTTTGGAAAAATCATTATACTATCAAGTGGACCAACGTTACTACAATTTGTTTAACCTCAAAGATCAAGAGGAATTAAAAAGTAGCTTCTTAGACGGTTATTATTTGAAACCAAGTAATTTTACAAGTGGTGAAAAAGTTTTTGGTGATAATCAAAAAGTTGAGTCATCAATCTATAATAAATTTAGAAATGCTTGAACTTCTTCAGAGCGTTTTAAAGCTACCCCTGAAATTCTTGATAATTTAAACTATCAAGACTACATTAATTTTGATACAGAAAATACAGTTTCAATTACACCTTATAATGGAATTTTAATTTCTATTGATGGAGTTAATTATTCAAACACAGTTAAATTAAAAGTTGATTCAAAATATGATGCAAGTTATTTATCAAAAAGATCAAATTACAAAGCCGTGCCAGAACATTATTTTGATAGAAGCAAAATGACTTATTCGATAAATCTCAAGAATCAATCTAAAACAGTGAAACTAACTTTTTTACCAAAAGATGCTGAACAATGAACGTCAGATGTAAATTTTGGTCAAATGGCTTTTAATGACAATCATAATTCTAACATCACATTGTATTCAAAAAAATATTCAAGTTCAGAGGAAAACATTTCACAATATAAAATTTTTGAAATCAATGATTTAAACTATAAAATTAACAGTAATCATGATATTAGAAGTCAAGATGTTTTAAATCTTTACGCAGCTTGATTCCCATATTTTGTTAAAAATGAACTGCTAGATTTCAAAGACGTAGTTCACGGCCAATTTAATAAATATGGTGTCAAAAGAGATTATCTATATGACATTAATGGTCGCAAAGGTTATGAATATTCTTTATCTGATGGAATTGAGTATTATCACAAATTTGTTAAACCAGAGTTGTATAAAAATTTTGTTGGTACAGATGTAAATGGAAACAGCCTTTATAAAGTTAACAGTAATTTTGATGCCACTAGCCAAGAGTTGGAAAATTATATGTACTTACAAGGTAAACAAGATATTCGACTAATGTTTACTTTTACAGGAGAGCGAAACCACTCTTCAATAAACGGTCTTTCATTAGCATCAACACAAGCAGAAGCCCAAGAAAAACTTTTTCAAATTGAAAAAAGTATTCTAAGTAAAAAATATTTTGCCTATGATGTTTATGGTAACTTTGAAATATCTGGAAATAATGAAGATGATGCAATTCGTAAATTACAACAAAAAATTGATTTGCAGGCTCGTTATGTTCACAAGGATGAAATTAAAAATTGAAATAATCAAACCGTCAGTTTTGAAAATATTATTAGTGATGGAGTTTATACCACTTATCGAACATTTATTAACGGAGAATGAACATATTTTTTAAATCACCACGATGCTTATAATGCATTAACTGGTAATGTTACAGGAGAAACTGTGGTGAAAACTAGAACAGTTAATCTGTACATGTATATTGAAAATAACAACAATGAAAAAATTACTCACACATACTCAACAGATGCTGAACTAGAGGATTTAGCAAATAAAATTTTGGGTTATGTGAGCTAATAAAAAAATCTATCAATTTGGTATAGCGGGTTATTACTTATTAATTTTAGCAATTAGTATATTAATTTTCGTTTTTATTAAAAATAGCATCCTAGTTTGAACAGCCATTACCATAACTATTACAATAGCTGTCTTGCTAATGACTTATCTAGAAAGTTTGAGTGAAGAGGACGGTGATGAATTTTATCTAAATAATTTTAAAAAGATTAAAAAACGTTGTTTTGAAATTTTTGTAGCAATATTTATTGGTACAATTGCTTTAAACTTTATGGTTTTTTACACATTTTGATCAATTGTAAATAGTATTATAACAACTCAGTGAACAATTGCGATTGTGATAATAGTTGGTTGATTTATTAGCAGTATTTTTAAAGATAAGATTTCAACATTCATCTTTATGTTTTTATTTATAAGTCCATTACTAAATAATACTAGTAATTATAGTTTTACTTTAATCGGGGTTGTCTTTGGAATCACTTATTTAGGATATTTTGTCAAAAATAAAACAATAGATATCCCTGACTTAGAAAAACATTTATTAAAGCTTAAATTTATAATCGCTGTTATCGTAATCATAATCTGCATCCCGCTTTATGGATTCTTTCCGTTTAAAGAGGTTGGGGTTTACCAGGATTTATTGGATTTTCAGTTTTATAAAAAAATTATTAACTTGATACCCCTAATTGTTTTAATAATAATTTGGTCATTTTCTAACAACTATATTTGAATGATTTTGGGTTATCTTTTAGCACAATCATTAACAAGTGGTTTTTTAGGTTTTGGGAATCAATTAAATTCGCAAAATGAATTTAATTTTATTTTTTCAGATTTGTCATTTTTTGAATCATTTGGTAATCTAGACTCATCACTAAATTTTCTTAAAATACCGTTTAATATTTTAATTACCTTTATTTTATGCGGTTTTATCATGGTCTTAGAAGAAAAAATGAATAGTTATCATTCTAAAATCTTCTCTGAGTTTAATTATGGTAGAGATAATCACAAAATTATTAAAGAAATCTTGGCAATTCCAGCTTTAGAAATAGGGTATTGGGGTGCCAAAGTTGATAAGAAAGAATTTCTAGTTGATGAAGAACCACTCTTAATTAAGAAAAATATTCTTTTAGAGGGCGCTGAATCGCTTATTAAATCAATTAATCTCGCGGGATTATTCAATGCTTTAGTGATTTTAGTCCTATCAATTAACTTAAATACAAGTTTTTTAATAACGGTTTTAAGTTTATTAAAGTATAATTGAATTTTATATATTTTGTTTATATTATTAACTACTTTAATTTCAATGGCCAAAGGATCAAACTTCCTTTTTAAAAATTGAGAATTTTATTGGTTAAAATCAAGAAATTCTATATGAAGAATTCAAGTTAAATAAAAAACACCAACCCAAGGAAACTCAAAGCGGTTTCCAAAAAAGGTTGGTGTTTTAAATTTTATTTAACTATAATAGTTAGTCTGAATAGAAAGACGTCATATCATCTAAATCCAACCCAGTAGCTATCTTCAATGTTTATATTGCCTTCATTTCTTAAGGAAAATTGTCATCTCATTTGATCTTGCTGGGCAATTTCTGGTTCATTCGCAACAATAATTGAACTTTTATGAATGAAAAATTTATAATTATCTTCTTCTGTCAATGGATGACCAACTGGATCTAAAATATTTAAATCTACATTACAAACATCGTCAAAATCATTTAACTGACATTCAATATTTTCATCAACTCCGGGTTCTTTATAAGCAATTTTACTGTGATAGGTGATAGCAATGGTTCCTTTATATACTCTGCGATATCGCTCGTTTACAACAAACAAACCCCTGTAACTACTTCCTGAAAAATATAAAGCATCACTTACTGCTTCGGGATTTTTTTCAATAAAAGCCTTCATAATGGTAGTTGAATCTAAATTTTCTACATAACCTAAATCTCCATCAATTAACCAATTGGAAATATCACTTCGAAAATCTGCACAAGCTGCCACTGTTTGAGTTGCTGTTAGGACAGGAAAAATCCCTGCCATTATTTTAATTATTTTTTTCATTTTAATTTCCTAAATTCTATCAATATCTTTGGCTGTAAAACCCATTTCTTTTAATTCTTTTCAACTATATTTCTTCCCTTCGAAAAAAAATCGCTTTTTTAGTGGAAGTTTTTTTTCATTTTTATCATATAGAGCAACTCAAAATCCTCCATTGCTCCAAGACCAGATATCTTTTTTTCTAACAATCCTTAATTCTTTTTTTACTCATCCATAATGAACCAAATAACTCTTTGTTTGTGAGTCATAACCAATTATAACAACGCTGTGACCACCACGATTTGGGTATGATAGGGCAACTGGCACTTTAAAGTCTTTTAAAATTTTTTCAGAGCTGTCACCAATCACAAGGGCAATTTGAGACTTTAAAGATATTCTTTTTTCAATTTCATGACCCTTAACTCAGCGATTAATGGCTTTTTTAAAAGGTATTGGTTCAATAAAGTTAACTTGTTTCTTGTTCAATTCTCAAAGTTTTGTTATAAAAGATTTTTCTTTTTGGCTAGTTTCTGAAAAAAAGTGCCAAGGCATACCTATTTTTTCGACTTTTTCTTGAATTACAAAGTAGTGTTCGAACTCTTCATCTGTAAAATAACCTGAAGAAATAAACAATTCTTGATAAAAAAATAACATTGAAATCGAAATATACTCACATAAACCCGTCCCTTTTGGTGATTCTGTATAGCCAATGGCATATTCGCTTCAGAGTTTTGAAAATCATTCATGATGGGGGATTAGGTCTGAAAATTTTGAGATTTTTTCTAAGGTGGCTTCCTCCCCATAAGGAATTTTCTTTTTGCCAAAGGATTCTTTATTTCTGCACATAGTATATTTTCCTTTACCTTATAAATCATATTATAACATTAATTTTATAAACAGTGCATTAATTGCTTATTATTTTTTGAAATATATTTTTATAGTTATTAACTCAATAAGTAAGGTAAGTATTTTAAATTACTGGTTTTTTATTGCCCTAGCAAATTGAAACTACTTTATTCAGTATTTAATTGAGTTAACACCGCTTTAATAATGCATAAATTATAAAAGATTTTTATTTTTGATTTGGATATTTTTGAATAGTCAATCTGCTTTTTATATTACATAAAAATTATTTATTTTTTTTAATTAATGGACAATTAAATAATTTAGAAGTATCATAACGATAGAAAAAGAGTCAAACGATAAAATTAATTTTAAAATTTGAATCTTAAGATTATTAAAATTAAATTTTCAGAAAGGAAAATGAATTTTAATGTTTAAAATTAGTTCTATTATACTTTCAAGTTTTATAGTAGCTCCAAATCTTGAAATTTCTACTAATGTTATCAACATAAATAAAATAAGTATTAATCAAAATGAAATTAATGATAATGTAATCGCAAAATCAGAATTTGGTAAACTTATCGGAACAAAAGCTTCTCCAGATGAAATTGAAAAATTTTCATATAAAGTGCCAAACTACGAATGATTCACCAAATTAGAATCAAAAAGGTCATTTGGCTATACATCTAAAAGAGAATTAACGAAAGGTTCTTCAATGGGTTTGTGTGAGTATATATCTTTGTCAACAATAATGACTTATTTAGAGTTATTTGTTTCTCCATCGGTTTTTTCAGAGAAGGCCTTTGAACACTATTTTCAATACGATGATGACTACTCTGGTGATTTAATATTGGCACCTTACCATATAAATTACCAAAATTTAAACCCAGATTCTTCTTTGCCTGTGAAGCTTTGAAAATTAAATAAGAAAAAAACAGATTTAAAGGGAGGAAGTTTTGTTCATGACACTTTTAGAGCTTGAAATAAATTACTAGATTTACCTTGAAAAATTGATGATGAATATAGTGCTGCTTGATGGCATACCTCAAACCCAGAAGACTGACTTATAAAATATGATGTTCCGGTTATGTTGTCTTGAGTAAAAAATGCTCACAATATAATAATATATGGCTATGATAAACCAACTAATAGATACCTAGTACATTATGGATGGGATTATGAGTCAGCTAGAATTATAAATAAAGCAGATATTTGAAGAACATTTTCAATGGGTTTTTGGAATGCATTTTATCCAACCCCGGGAATTACCAAGGGAGAACTGAAACCGTTATTTAAATATAAAGGTCAAAAATATAATTGACACCAACTCCAAAATATGGGATTCAATGCTGATGATATTAAATCAATGTAAATTTTAAAGGAGAACAAATGAAAAAAACAATTTTAAGCTTAGCTTCTGTTTTGGCAGTAGCCACAACTAGTTCAATGGTTGTCTCTTGTGATGATGAAAGAATTAACATTAGCGAAGACATCGAAGAAAACCATTTAGGTTTTTTGCCAAATTCAAAAAATGAAATAGTTTTTAGTGCATTGAAAAAGGCAAATCCTAATATTGATTATAAAGGATTAGTTTTAATTTTATATTCAAGTTATGCCATATTGAGTAACTCTACGGGTAGTCTTAAGTATAAAAGGGACAGTTCAGCTAAATTTTATTATAATTCAAAACTTAGTTTTGGTAGTGTCTATGGTAATTCAACCAATTGTAATTTCAATAAATATCAAAAAAAATGCAATATTTCAATCAATATTTTGGATAAAACTTATGATGAAAAAATTGACGGCAAAATTAAGTCCAGAAATAATATTTATACTACAATGGAATATTGAATTGATGAGAATAAGAATTTCATAATGGTTACATTTGAGATAAAAGAAAATAATGAAGAATTTTTTTGTAATGTCATAAATGCGAGCATAGAATGAAATGATACTTACCTAGTTGGAGTAAATATGACCAATCAATAGTTTCAATCAAATCACTTAAGTGCTTGAAGGTATATCATCGATATAAATTTTTAAGCCAGTTATTAATTTAAAAAAATTAATAACTGGTTTTGTTTTATTTTGGTCATCTTTAATCGTTAACCATATTGCGTGCAAAGATTATCAAGGAGTTATTGAAGAATGATGTTGATCAAAAAAATATTTTCAACCTAACTTAAAATAAAAACGGTATTAAAAGAAATAAAAAAACTTAATCTTAAAGTTGACTATTATAGATTCAGTATTGGGCTGTTTTCTAATTATGCAATATTAGCGCGTAGCCCCGGAAAGAATCAAGTACTTGACAAGTGGTTAAGTAAAATTTTATTGTAATTAAAAACTTAGTTTTTATATAATTGAAAATCGCGCTGCTTATTGCAATTTTATAAGTTTCAAAATAAATATAATTTAACCTTTCATTTTTTGATTAAAAAAATAATCAAAAAAACAATGACAAAATTTATTTCAGTGATACTGAATACGCAGGTTTTAAACACTGAATTGATGAGTGCAAAGAATTTATAATAATAAATTTTGAAAATAAAGTTGTTTTTTGAAATTTTATTAATACCAAAGATTGGCTGCCATTTCCTAAAATTATGCCAACATGATTAGTGTTGATCTGCAATGTTACAAGTTATTTAATAATAGGTTTTACCAATTTGAATTATCTGTATTAATAAACAAAAAACCCAAACCTTAAAGAAACCTGAAATGGTTTCAATAATGTTTGGGTTTTTAAATTATTTGGAGATGATTCTTTTTATTTAACAATTGTAATTATCAAATTAACTAGTCGGTGTTCACTAGGGTTTATTGCATTTAATTCAAACATTGCAAACATCCAAATAACTACTAATTTGACATTCAATTTTTCCATCAACTCCAGGTTCTTTTTCTAGAAAATGAAACCATGGTTTTAAAGAAAGCTTTTTCTTGCTTTTCTCATACAAGTCAAGTCAAAATCTTATGTTGGCTCAGAAATGTATGTAGTCTTTTTAACAATTCTTAATTCGCGATTAGATTACCCATAATGCAATTTGTTAGATTATTGACTAAATTAAAATCATCCTAATTTTTTTATTTTTGTGCTCCTTTAGAAATAACTAAATTGATAATTTAAAATTTGAAAAAATTTAAGGAAAAATCTTCAATACCGATATTATCATCATATTATTTTTACTTCTGGCATAGTTAGCCTTTAATTGATTTAATCATATTTTTATACTATTTTAAAATAAAAAGTATAGTGTATAAAAACATAGCATAGCTTTAAATTTGTTATAATAATATTATATTATTTAAAGGAAAATTAAAATATGATTAGTGATAACTCAAATTTAGGAAAACCATTTCGGCCTTATGGTCACGAGGCAACTTCAGAAGAAATTGCAAAATTCACACTATTAATTCCACACCACGAATGGTTCTCAAAACTATATAGTGAGTCCGCAATTGGTTATACTACCTCTCCAAACGGAACGGGTCTTTGCGAATATATTTCAATTTCAATGTTGTTTTTTATCAAGAAATATTCGTATCCTCTGGATATTTTACTGAGCAAGAGTTTAATCATTACTTCACGATACACAGGCAAACTAGCAAAATTGGTATCCCGTGGCATAATTATACAGAAACATCTCAAAAAGAAAAATCTTTTATTACTAAATTATGGGAAATAAATAACAAAAAGGTTAATTTCATTGAACCGATTCCTTTTAAAAATACTATTAAAAGATGAGTTAAAAATCACGAAATGGAGAACAGGATTTCCCTTAAGTCACAAATTGCTTTTGTGATTGGGGATGGCCCTGAAAACATCTTAAAGGACTACAAAGTACCTGTTGCGCTATCATACCCAAATCGTGGTGGTCATAATGTTGTGATAATTGGATATAATTATAATACAAAAAGTTATTTAGTTCATTATGGTGTGAGACGTGCAGAATTAAGAATCGTTAAAAAAAGTGAGATTTGATCTTGGGGTAACGGCGGCTTTTGAGTAGCTTTGTATGATAAAAATGCTAAAAAATTACCGTTGAAAAAGAGATTTTATTACCAAGGCAAGGAATTTACCTGAGATGAATTAAAAAAATTAGGCTTAACTGCCAAAGATATTGAAAGAATATAGGTATTTTATATGAAAAAAATAATTAAAATAATCGCAGGATTATTTCCTGTTTTAACAGTAACTCAAAGTGTCACTGCTTGCACCGACAAGAGAATTGATGTTTCAGATTGGTTGGTGGATGGCAATTTGGGATATGTTGAAAATTTAGAACAAAAAACTATTATTGATTCATTTACTGAAAAAAATCCCAATACCCAAAAAGATGTTCTTAGTTTTTTAGGTAATAGTTACAGTGGAACATTAACAGTAAACCCGTGACTTAAATCATTTTATAAAGGAGAGATTGGAATCAATTACCATAGTAAGTTAGCTTATAAAGAACTAGGAGTTGATGAAAATATTGAATGTCAGCTAAATAGTTTTGATGATGTTTGTGATGTTGATTTAAATATCCTTGACCCAGTCAACCATCCTTTAAGCGAAGAAGATAATTATAAATATTTTATTCATGGAAGTGGATTTTTTAATGTAGAGGGCCCAGAAATTATCGAAGAAAATCAAATGCTTTGGCATTTTTCGCTTAAAAAAGAAAATACATCGAATCTTCAAGATAGTTATGACATTGCTTTTAGATGATACGATGCTTTTTTATTTAAATTAACAATATTAATTGGTTGATAAATAATAGAAAATAAATTTATTTTCAAATAATTTATAATAAGTGAAGTTAACAATTTTTAAATATATTTTATATTAATGATAATTAATATAAAATTAATGTAGTAGAATTTATGGAGAATATTTGTGGAAGTTTTAATTTTAGGTAACGGTTTTGAAATAAATTTTAACCCTAATCTTGTTGATTTCAATTCTGGTTTTAAAAATTGGCTTATAAGTCATGATAGTGAAGAAAAAATAAACGAATTATATGATATTTTAGAGGAACAAAAATCTTATGAAATAGATATAACATTAAGGCGCACAATAAAGCACTTAATCAAAGAATTTAAAAATATTGACTCAGAAAATACAGTAGAAGATTTATTGTATAAAATTGGCCAGGAATTTATTAGAGAGTTCGAAGAAATTCAAGATAAGGACCAAGAATCAGAGGTATTTAAAAATATAAAAAAAATTTTAGGTTATTACATTAGGGTAGTTTTAAAAACAGAGTACGAATGTGAGAAATTTAAAGCTAAAAATTTTAAATTTTTGGAAAACTTCAGAAACCCAAATTTCATATTTACAACAAATTATACAAACTCAGCATTTACTTTGGCGAAAAATTGAAACCAAATTTATGAAGGTCTACCGATAATTAAGACCGAAGTAAAACAAATTCATGGCTACTTTAATTTTGAAAACAAAGATATAACTTATGATAATATTGATATTAATCTTATTGATAAAAAATCAAATTATTTTTTTGAAAAGTTATTATCAGAAAATTTAAAGGCTAAAGTTTTTAATTTTACTATTTTTGGTTTATCATTGAGAAACGATTCTGAAATTATAAGAAATATTATTAAAATTGGACTGAAAAATAAAGATGTTTGCATAAATTATTATTATATGTATGATGAAGATAAAAAAGATTTTATAGATTCAGTAAAAAAAGAAGTAGATTTTCTTAATAATTCAGAAGATGATTACGAATTAAATTCCTATGATTTAACTGAAAGTAAAATCGAAATTAATCGTTTTTTTAGTAATGATCAAATAAGTATAAATTTTAACTTTAAAAAATCTGATACACATTTTTTGTACAAAAATTTAAATAAACAAAAATAATTTTATGATTTGTTTCAAAGAAGTATATCATTTTATGATTATTTTCTATTCTAATTTATTTGTAATTAATTTAAATTTATAAAAATACTACAGGATAATATAAAAAATAAACGTATTTTCAAAATATTAGATATTAAATTTAAATCTAGCACTTCTCGAACGTAAGCTTATTCCCCAGAAGAATAGTTAGTCAACTATAAAGTGCCGATATTATTTTCATTTTTTGTGAACGGTTTAGGTCATAATGTAATTATCTATGGTTATAATAAAAAAACTAAGGAATATATTGTCCATTTTGGTTGAGAATCAGGTTTTTACCAAGATGGTTATAAAGAATATTCTAAAGCTATTTTAAAAAAGAGTAAAATTTGACACTATTTTAGTGCAGGTTTTTATATAGTGATGAGAATTAAATAGGAGTTTTTGAAATGAAAAAATTATTAACATTAATAGGTTCGGTTATGTTGGTTGGGCGAGTTCCAATAAATACAGTTTCTTGTATATATACTGGCCCGGGACCTTGGGAACCTGATCAAGCCGAAGGTTGAAGATCAAAAGGATTAATTTTTTTGGAATCACACCTCAGGGATAAAGAATTTGATAATATTGAAGATTTTGCTTTATATATCAATATCAATTTAGAAGAATATTATCAAAGTGAAGGTCTAACTAGAGGCGAGGATATTTATTTTAATGTCGATATTGTTAATAAAAAAGATGATTATGAAAAGATTAGCAAAGTAGAGTCGGGTGAAAGTCAACGCTTTTAAAAAGTATTTTTAATGAATACAAAAAAGATTCTGGTGAAGTTTTATTAAATGATGAATCGATTTATCAAAATAATAACTTAGCGAAAATTTGCTTTTTTCCCGACCAGAGTGTTTATCCCAAAGATATTTCAATTTCAAAATTTGCTATCTATGATGCACGGTTATGTGGGATGGATGGGGAAGAAGCCCAAGAGCGATTAGAAATGCTTTTAGAAAAATTTGATTTAATTGAATATAAAGACAAAACTTTCTTTGAGCTAAGTGCTGGAATGCAAAAGCGAGCTTTTCTAGTAATTTGTTTAGTTAATCAACCCGATTACATATTTTTAGATGAGCCAACCGCTAACTTAGATGTAGGAACTAGAATTGAGTTTCACAAAATTTTAAAACTACTAGCCCAAGAAGGGGTGGGGATTTTAATTACTAGCCACATGATAAATGAACTAGAAGAAATCATTAACCACTTAGTGATAATTGAAAAAGGAATAACAAGACACAATAATCCTTTTGTACAAAAAAAGATTCTATTGAAGCTATTTATAAAAAAGTAACAAATGTTAAAGTGGAAAAGGACTACTCAAACATTTATGTTAAAAATAAGGAAAAATGACAGTAATTGTCGTTTTTAGTTTCCATAATACAATCGTTATATAAACTCATAGGTGTATAATAAAATTAAGGATATAAGATATCCAAAAGGAGGTACGAAAATGATAACAAAACTATTATTATCACTATCACTCTTAAATTCAGTAGGAAATGCTGCTGTAATAAAAAATTTTAGCGAAAGTTATGCACCAAGAGCAATAAGTAACCTGGAGGATATAATTACATCTAGTGATTTTGGATTAATTACAGATCCAAGTCAGAAAAAAATAAATAATAAGCTAGAAAGCGAATATAATATTGACACAGAACAAACTGAATTGACAAATTTAACCTATTCAGGAGTTAGAGTTAAAGCAAAAGATGATTCAAAAGATTATTTTGGTAGCAAGTATATTAAATTCCAATCAGATCTAACTTATAGATTCACTGGAAAAACAAAGAAAATCAGAAAAGAAGCTTATAATTCGCCTCAAGAAGATCACGATGTATTAAAAATAAATTATACCCCATCTTTAGGAAAAGGTGCTTTTACAGATTATTTCAAACATATAGAATTTGCTTGAAAGGGAATTAGTTGAGATAACGGAATGGGAGGCAAAGGCGGCAATAGATATCATGTTCTATGACGAAATGGAGATTCAAAAGATCCATCAAAAACTGATATCCCTGCAAGAACAGATAATTATGATATCTCTGATAAATCTATGAACAAAACCGAGCTATATAATCGTATTTATAGCGGAGTAAACTGAATGAAATCCTATGCATTTTTTGCATATCATTGAAACAACGAAACAATAAACCTAGAGTTTTATGTGGATGTCTATTGTTACGCAACCGCTTGAAATGCAATGTGGGCGAAAGTAGAAAATCAATTGGAAATTGGTAATTTAAAATTTACTAAATAAGGAGAATTTATGAACCAAGGATTTAAAGTAGTATTCCGGTTTTCTTTTTTAAGAATTATTAAAAATAAAGTTTTTATTATCTTATCAACTATTACTTTAGCTTTAATCATATTAATTCAAAGTTTAACAATGAATATTGGAGATAATATTTTATATAAAAATAATATTGGTTTAATATTTATCGTTGTGCTTGGAATTTTTTGATTATCTTTTGTAAATATCGGCAATGTTGCATCAATCGCTATCACAGACAATCGTAACGGAATTCAAAGTTTAGAAAACCGTCGTGGTTTAAAAAATTCTTCGATCTTTTGGGCCAAATTTTTGCCGCTAAAAATAGTTACAACAACTTTCATTTGCCTAGTTTATTTAATATATGTGATAATTTCAGCGATCTCGCCTGTTTACTTGAAAGATTTTATTATCATTAATTTAGGAACCGGACTCCTAAGTTTAGTGGCCTATGATTTCTTAATATTTGGGGTTACTTTGTTTTTAGCAGCAAGCAGCAAATCTTTAAAAAGAACCTTACCAGCTGTTTGAATTTTAACAACGCTATTTATGTTTTTTGCAATTTTTGGACCGATATTTTTTGCCTTAGCATCTGACGACCGAACATCGAACAACTACAGTCCAATTATAAAAAATGCAAAAGAATTACAAGGGACACAAAATGAAGAAGATAGATTTTTAACTGAATTATACAAAAGTATGAATGAATTAGAAGAAATTTTTGAAGAAAACATCACATCAGATCGATCACATAACGATACATATTTGTTCAGCCATTGATTTATTATTTGACAAACTTTTGACAGTGGGATGTTGCCTTATTTTGGCGAATTAATTGAAGAGGATGCTTTTGCAACTAGTATTGAGAAATACTTCAACAAATTTGAAACTAACTTGGAAGAACAAAAAATTGAAATCAATGAAATAGAACTAAAAAAAAGGATTAAGGATAATTTATACTATCAATTCATTAAAGAAGTAAGTGTTAAATCGCAAGGAGATAAGATTAAAAATTTTAAAAATTCTTTTTATTATAAAAACAGTTCAAAAAATTATAATAAACCTCAACAATTAAAAGAGGTTTTAACTAATTTAAAGAATGTTGATCGCAATAAGTTTGATATTTCAGACAATGAATTAGCAAAATTGCATGATTCATTAATTAATATGTTTAAATTTGAATGAAGTATCTATTCAAACGAAGAAATTCTTAATATCGATCCATATGGAAGACCAGATACAAAAAACATTTTTTACAATTATCAATTCTGAATTAATGACAGTCGTTACTCACCAGGAACTTACTTATTTAATTTATTAAATTACGAATTATTAGGATATTTTGATATGGAAATTAAAGTCGGTGACTATTTTCAATGAACTCCTAAGGCCATTTGAAATTATCGCGCAAACCCATTTATGTGATTTTATGAAATGGTATATTTTTCTGGTAAAAACAATCCAGAAGTAAACTACTTTATGTCAGCGGACGCACCACTACCAATTGCTCAATTTAGCTTTTATGACTTGGATTCTCAAGGAGAATTAATTTACTCTCAACGACCATTTAGTGTATGAGCCAATTATTTGGTGTTTATCGGAATGGGGTCATTACTAATAGGATTGGGTTATCGCGCTTTTTGTAAAACCAAAGACGAAAGAAAGTTGGTTGACTAAATGTTAAAAATAATTGATGTTTCAAAAAATTTCAAAACCGGGGATGGGATAAAAAATTTCAGTTTAGAAATTAAACCAAAAGATATTATTGGCTTGGTTGGAGATAATGGTTCAGGAAAGTCAACTTTGCTAAAAAGTGTTTTTAATGAATACAAAAAAGACTCTGGAGAGGTTTTGTTAAACGATGAATCGATTTATCAAAATCAAAATCTAGCTAAAATTTGTTTTTTCCCCGACCAAAGTGTTTACCCCAAAGATATTTCAATTTCAAAATTTGCCATTTATGATGCGCAACTATGTGGCATGGATAGTAAGGAAGCCCAAGAGCGACTAGAAATGCTTTTAGAAAAATTCGATCTAATTGAATATAAAGATAAAACTTTTTTTGAACTAAGTGCAGGAATGCAAAAACGAGCATTTTTAGTAATTTGTCTAGTAACTCAACCCGATTACATATTTTTAGATGAACCAACCGCTAATTTAGATGTCTCAACTAGAATTGAATTTCACAAAATTTTAAAATTACTAGCCCAAGAAGGGGTGGGGATTTTAATTACTAGTCATATGATCAATGAGTTAGAAGAAATCATTAACCACTTAGTGATAATTGAAAAAGGGGCCACTAGGTATAATAAGCCTTTTGTATCAAAAAAAGATTCTATTGAAGCTATTTATAAAAAAGTAACAAACGTTAAAGTAGAAAAAGACTACTCAAACATTTACACTAAAAATAAATAAAAACGACAATAATTGTCGTTTTTATTTTATCAATGATGAAAACATTATATTAAATAGAGTATAGTATATTAAAACTATCAATTTAAGTGTATCTAAATGGGAGATAAAAGTGCTAACAAAATTTTATCAGCACTATCAATTTTAAATCTGAAAGGAAATGCTGTAATAATAAAAAATATTAGCAAAAACAATGCAACTAGAGCATTAAGCAACCTGAAAGGTATAATTGCAATAAATAACTTTGGATTAATTAAGGATCCAATGAGGATAATTTATCGACCAATGATTTAAAATATTATTTCAATTTTTTAATAGTTATCAAAAATAAAGCTTTCACGTCTTATCAACCATTACTTTTGTCTTAATCATATTGATTCAGAGTTTAACAATGATTTATTAAATCAAAATATTTTTTTTGAAGATAATAAATGCCGCAAAGTTAATTACTATTGTGAAACCTAAAATAATAAGTGATTGAATTCAAAAAATGTAAGAGTAATTTTTTTCTTCAAACTTTATCACATCGAAAGTAGTTTTATTTTTTTCCAAGTTTTTATATTTTTTGTCAAAATAATCTTCTTGTTCCTTGTATCATTGCAAATAATCTGCCTTCCCATCTTTGATTTTAAATTGAGAAGAATTGGCCACTTGAATGGCAAATAGATTACTATCATACAAAGTTTGATAACTAAAATTGGCACCATACATTAAATTATTATAAAAGTAGAAATAATCTCATAAGCTTTTTGCAATAAAATTATCTTCGATTTCTGAAATACTTGTAAAAATATTATGACCATTAATTGATAGGGTTAACATTTCTATAAAAACTAAATTTACTGATGCTACTTGAAAATGGTCTTCATACATTAATTTCACATCGTTTCTAAACTTATTTTGTTCAAAAGTGTTAGTTCCTCTAGTAAAAATTTGTTTATCAGTTCCTGAAAATGTTAGTTTCTTACTTGTTAAATATTCAAAATGATTCAATTGCTCAACAATAGGACTTAAGTAAAGTTTTGTGACTTCGTTTTGACTTTGTTTGATAACATAATTAACATTTTTTTGAACTAATGAACTAACATTGGTGTAATTTGAAAAATCATTTCCTAAGATAAAGGGTAGGGATGATATTATATCTTCACTTTCATTTAGCATTAAAATTTTTTCAATATCTTCAAAAACTATTTTCAAAGAATTGGTCTTAGGTAAAAGCTCAACAACATCCTTAATTGTGCCGTTTTCTAATTTTAAATACTCAAATCCCTGGATAGAGTTTTCTTTAGAAATCCTAATGAATTCCTCAAAGTCACCAATAAAGTTCTTTGTTTGATCGTTGCTTTGATAGTTTTTTTTCAAAGAATCAGAGATATTTTTTATTTTTCCAAACTTAGAATTGATATCTATTTCTTGAGAAAATGTTTGTCGCATTTTTAAGTTTTGAGTTGTACTATCAACAATTGGGGTTAAAAGAAATCCTACTGCTAATAAGGTTGATATAATAATAGCTGCAGTTTCTGAAAATAGTCCAATCACTAAATTAGTAATAGCAAAGAATATTAAAATAAAAAATAGAATAAATAAATGCGAACCCATAATTTG
This sequence comes from Spiroplasma sabaudiense Ar-1343, assembly GCF_000565215.1. Classification (NCBI taxonomy): domain Bacteria; kingdom Bacillati; phylum Mycoplasmatota; class Mollicutes; order Entomoplasmatales; family Spiroplasmataceae; genus Spiroplasma; species Spiroplasma sabaudiense. The sequence goes on from NZ_CP006934.1 coordinate 424,282, forward strand.
TTGAGAAGAAAAATGAAAACTGACATTATAAGATAGTGATATGATTGTGGTTGTTATTAAACTAATAAAAACATTTATTAACAAAATAGTTAAAATATAAGCACCAATTAATAAACTTCTCATCAAAAACTGCTCTTTGGGCTTTCAACCATTTCTAATCTCAATATCAAAGATACCTTCACTTTTTTGCTTTTTAAAAAAATAATTAAATAGAAATATCATTTGCACTCCAAAAAGCAGTGATAACGCCGAGCTTTTAAAAATGATTATATATACAAACAAAGTTCCCCCAATTGACTCGGTAAATAAAAGTCCTTGAAAAATATCAAAAAGTAAGTTAACTATTATTAGCAAAGCTGTCATTAATACGATGGCTTTTTTAGCCATTAATATTTTAAGGTTTAAGAAACCACAAACTAAACTATTTTTCATTATTTTTTGTTTCTCCCAAGTTGGTTTTTATCAACCCAGAAAAATCTTTTTTCTGGGTTGGACAAAACTCATTATAGATGTCAATTATTTTATCCTTTTTATTATTAAAATCTTTATCATAAACTATTTTACCTTTATTTATAACAATCAAGTGATTGATATATTGTTGAAGTTCATCGATAATATGAGAAGTAATTAAGATTCCTTTGTTTGATTGGCTTAGTAGTTTAATTATTTCCATTAATTCTTCACGGCTTTCAATATCTAAATTAGCAGTGGGTTCATCTAAAATAATATAATCGGGGTTATTAATTAATGTTGCAACTAAAATACCTTTCTTTTTTAATCCTGCAGAAAGTTCGCCAAAGTTTTTATTGCAAATACTATCCAGAGACAATGTTTTAATAATTGAATTGGCTTCAATTACCGCTTTTTTTAAATCCATTCCCGCACAAACTGCATTGTAAATTGCATAATCAATAACTTTCATTTTTAGTGGGATATTGTTTGAATCTGGAAAGAATGCTAATTTTGACAGATTTGCTGACTGGATTTTCTCACCATCTAATAAAATTTCTCCATTTGAGTAACTTACTAAATTAAAGATGCATTTAATTGTTGTGGTTTTTCCTGCTCCATTTGATCCAACCAAGCCAATAATTTGTGACTTTGAAAAATCAAACGAGACATTTTCAATTCCGGTGTTATCTTGATATTTTTTAGTTATATTTCTAAGTTCTAACATATGCGGCCTCAATTAATCTATTATTATATTAAGATTATACAATTATTAAATAAAAAAATCATACGAAAAACGCATGATAATAAGGCTGAGGGATTTACTTGTTCATTTCTTGAATCACAAATTTGACATAAAAAGCGATTCTGAAAAATATGGTCTATCTTATTAATTAGACGATCCAACTGACAAATTTATTATTTTTTATATAAAATTTAAGGAATCAAAAATTTTTGATTAATTTTTTTAGTTTACAAGTCAACCCTTACTTTAATTCATAAATTAGTTTACCTAATAAGTATCCCAAAACTGCAGACCTCATTAATATTGAAATATTTTCGCGATCGGGATAGTCAACAATCACAAAAAAACTTGCATTCAAAAACTTATGTCTTTGAGAAGATGAAGTTATAACAACTACATTGGCACATTTTTGTAAAGCTATCTGATAAAAATTAACAACGTATTGATTATCCAAACCAAATGCAAAGAAGACAAATAAGTCTTCTTTTTTTGCTTTTGTTAGTCAAGCAGAATTGCTTTTTCTTTGGCTATTGAAAAAAGCATTGAATCCTAAAAACTGCAGTTCGCTTGCAAATAGTTCGACAATATCATTTTGTTCATAACTAGCAATTAAATAAATATTTGAAACTTTTTCAATCAGGTCTTTCAACTTATCAATACCTTCCACTTGCGCATCAATCATGTCCAAGTTTTGATCAAAGAATTTACGATAATTACTTAATTTAAAGGCATTTTGATTAACTTTTAAATTATTTTGAGTGGGGTAGTATTCGTTTTCGACCTTAATGCGTAAGGCGATTTCTCGAAAACCATCATAGCCATATTTTTTAGCAAAAGCTGTCAGAACTGATTCGCTGACAAAACAATTAATTGCACATTCTTTGCTTTTAACAGGAACACCATTTTCCATACAATTTAGTAAATATTTAGCTATTAAAGTATAAGAGGGATTCTCCATACTGTTACTAATAATAGTCAAGTTTTCTTTAATACTTTTAAACATACGATTCTGCTCCTTATTTCTTTAATTATAACTAAAATAACCTCTATTATTTCAAAAGTACTTTCTAATTTGAAAACTAGATTTGGATGTTCCAACTTTGATTTAGTTTCCACTTTGTTTTTGATATAAAAATAATGTGGAAATATTTCGCAAAAAGGAGAGATATAAATGTTAAAATTTCCAAAAGATTTTCAACTGGGAGCATCTTTTAGTGCGATGCAAACAGAAGGTAAAGGGACTACTAAAATTGGTAAACTAACAATGGATACTTACTTTGAAGAACATCGCGAGTTGTTTTATCAACAAGTTGGACCTGAATTAACCAGTGATATCATGAATCATTATGTTGATGACATTGCTAAATTCAAAGAAATTGGTTTAGATTCAATTCGTACCGGTTTTTCATGAGCACGATTATTCCCGGATGGAGTAAATGTTAATCTTGAAGCTGTTTCTTATTATCATAAATTTATTCAAGAATTCAAAAAAAATAACATTAAGTTATATATGACAATGTTTCATTTTGATATGCCAATGTGAGCCCACGAACTGGGAGCTTGGGCTAGTCGTGAAGTAATTGACAAGTTTGTGAGTTATTGTGAATTTGTTTTTCAAGAGTTTGGTGATGAAGTTGATTATTATGTAACTTTTAATGAACCATTGGTAACAGTTTTTGAAGGCTATACCGGGGTGATGCATTATCCCGCAATTAATGATCCCAAACAAGCGGTTCAACAAGGTTATGGAATTTTTTTAGCACATGCTAAAGTTGTTAAAGCTTTTAGAAAATTTAAATTACAAGCTCCGATTGGTGTGGTTTATAATTGAAACTTCACACACCCATATTCACAAAGTGAAGCAGATGTTAAAGCGGCTCGAATCTATGATGCTTATGTAAATCGTGGTCCTTTGAATATTATGGTTAGCGGAACTATTGACCCTGTTTTGGTAGAAACTTTAAAAGAATTTAATGTACTACCAAAGTACAGCAAACAAGAACTAGAAGTGATTAAAGAAACTAAAGTTGATTTCTTAGGAATTAATTATTACTTTCCTTGTCGTGTTCAAGCCACACCAAATAAGCAAGCTCGCTGAGTTTTAGAAACTATGAAAATAGCAATTCCTCCAACAGCTAAAATCAATCCCCATCGAGGATGAGAAATTTATCCTGAAGGATTGTATGAAATCGCTATGGCTATTAAAACAGAGTTAAACAATATTCCCTGATATATCGCTGAAAACGGAATGGGTGTTGAAAATGAAGCTCAGTATCGTGGAGCTGATGGAATCATAAATGATACTTATCGAATTGATTATCTAAATGATCATTTAACTCAAGTAAAAAAGGGGTTAGATGAAGGTAGCAATTGTTTTGGTTATCATTTATGAACCGCTCTGGACTGTTGAAGTTTTAGAAACACCTATAAAAATCGTTATGGTTTAATTGAAGTTAATTTAGCAGATCAAAGTCGTAAATTAAAACAATCAGCTTACTGATATCAAAGTCTAATTAATAATAAAGCAAAATAAGGAGTCGTTATGAAAAAAAACAAAAATTATGAAGTTTATGTAAAGCAACTCTTTGATAGTCTTGGGGGCTATGAAAATATTAAGTATTTTACTCATTGTATGACAAGAATGCGTTTTCAACTTCATGACTGAGAAAAAGTTGATGAAGCCAGTATTAAAAATGGGGAATATGCTTCAGGGATTAATAAAAATAAAAGTAACGGAGAATTCCAAATCATAATTGGAGCTGATGTTCCCAAATTTTATAAAGTTTTTTGTGAAGTTAACAGTTATCAAGATGATGGTAAAACAATTATTGAAAAGGATGCTAATTTCTCAACTAAACAAGCCACTGAAATCAAAGCTATGAAAGAAAAATTTAAAGTAAAAGGATTTTTAAATACTAGTCTAGCTTTTATTTCTAAAGTCTTTTCTCCGATTGTTGTACCTTTAGTGGGTTATGGATTAATTTTAACTCTGTGATCACTTTTAACTGTTGAGTGAAGTGGAGAAGGGAGTAGTGCAGCGGCTAGTTCACATTTTATCGGCCAACTAGTTGGAATATTAGATATTTTAGTAGGAGCCTTTTCCTTATTCATTACTATTGTAATTGGATACACTGTTTTTAAAGCAATGCAGGGAAATGGAATTTATGGAATTATAATTGCTGTAGTTCTAACAGCTCCAGGACTTATAACAATGGGGGATGTTAAACCTGAACCAGGACAAAGTATTTTACAAGCATATGAAGGATGAACTCTATTTGGTGAAGGAATAGTTTATCCTTGAAAAATAAATTTCAATGGTTTAATTATTCCAATGATTATTGTAGCAATTCTTGGGGCTTACATTGAGCGTGGAACTGAAAGAATTAACAATAATACTGCAAAAATGATTTTAGCACCAGTTTTAATAATTGGGGGAACTTTTATCTTTGCAATCTTTATAATGGCCCCAATTGGATTGCTATTTACTAACTACTTATCAATTGCAATTAACTGATTGAGCACAAATTCAATTGCCAAATATATTGCTATTCCTGTAATCGGGGGGCTATATGGTCCTTTAGTAATTACAGGATTACACCATTCTTTAACTCCAATTATTTTACAAGGTCAGGCGACTTATGGGGCAACTGTGATTCAAGGATTTATTACAATTTCAAATATCTCTCAAGGGATTGCTTCAATTGCCTTTGTAATTTTACACAGAAGAGTAATGAAAATGAAGGACTTAGGAATTTCTAACGGTGTCTCTGCCATTGTTGGGGGAATTACTGAACCATCATTGTATACTATTAATCTAAAACACTTATTTCCTTTAATTGCTTGTTCAATCGGAGTATTTTGTGGAACCTTAATATTAGTGGCCTCAAACACTTACGCCTTACAAGGGAGTAGTTCAATTTTTGGAATCTTAATGTACCTACAAAATGCTCCCGCTCAAACTGGGGTAACCACTTGAATTGGGGGAGGTTATCTATGAGGAGTTATCTCTATTATGGTCAGTTGTGGGGTGACTTTCTCAATGACAATATTTTTAGGAAAAACTAAATACTTCTGAAACCGTAGTGCTTCATTAATTTTAGAAGACTATGGCGAAGATATTGTTAAGTTAAGAACTATTCCCAAAGATGAATGAAAAGGGATTATAGAAATTGAAAAAACTAAAAAAATCGAAGCTAAAAATTTAAAAAAATCGACTAAAGCAAAAAAAGTCTAAAACTCAATATTCATTATAATAATTTCAAAAACCTCATTAAAAAAAATATGAGGTTTTTATTTTATTTATAGTAGACAGATAAACAATTTAAATGTGCTATAACGGTAGAAAAAGAATCTGTTTGCAGTGACACCAACCTTTATCTTGAGATTATAACTTTATAAATTCACAAGATCAAAGGGAGAAAGATCATGTTTAAAATTAGTTCGATATTGCTTTCAAGTTTAATAGCAACACCAAACTTGCTAGCAATAAAAAATGTTAACAACCAAAATAATAATAATATCTTAGTTCAAGAAGCTAATATGGAATCCCAAGTCAGGTCATCAGGGGGCAATCCAATTGGTACGCCAGCCACAGATAGGGAAATCCTTAGATTTTCTAATAAGGTGACAAACTATCAATAATTTACAAAACTAAAATCTAATAAATCATTTGGCTATACAGATAAAACTGTTTTAAGAGGCTCAATTGGATTGTGTGAATATATTTCTTTGTCAACGATAATGACATATTTGGAATTATTTAAATCTCCATCTGTTTTTACCCAAAAATCTTTTAATGATTATTTTGATTACTCAGGAAGCGATTACAGCGAGGAAATCATTGCACCATATCACAAATACTTTCAAAACAGTAAACCTGAAAAATCTTTACCAGTCAAATTATGAGAACTAAATAATAAAAAAACAGATTTACTAGGAGGAGGTTCTGTTCACAATGCTTTTAGAAAGTGAAATAAGCATCTAAATTTGCCTTGAAAAATTGATGATGAATACAGTGCTGCTTGGTGACATACTTCAAGTCCTGAGGAGTGACTTATTAAATACGATGTTCCAGTTATGGTTTCTTGAGTTAAAAATCAGCATAATATTGTGATTTATGGATATGATAAACCCACAAAAAGGTATTTGGTTCATTACGGATGAGGATATCAACAATCTCGAATTATAAATAAAGCGGATATTTGAAGACTTTCTTCAATGGGTTTTTGAAACGCTTTTTATCCAACCCCAAATGTAGTTAAGGGAGAATTAAAACCTTTATTTAAATATAATGGTCAAAAATACAATTGAACCCAGTTAGAAAATATGGGATTTAGTGCTGATGATATTAAGGAAATGTAAATAGTGAAAGGAACTTTAATATCAAAAAAATAATTTTAACAAGCTATCGGGTTTAGTAGCAACAACCACAAGTTCAATGGTTGTCTCTTGTGGGGAACCTGGAATTGAATTGGACAGTGTTATTCAAGAAAGGAATTTAGGATTTATCCCAATTCCAAAAAAGGAGTTAGTCATGGAAAGAATAAAGGAATTAAATCCCAATATTGATTATTCAAGAATTGATTTGTCGCTACGACCAAATGTTGCCACCCTTTGGCAATTACCGGGAGGATCAGCTTATAAAATAAGCAGTAACGCTAAGTTGTATTATAATTCAAAACTAAGTTTTGGAGGTATTGACGAACCCAATTTTAAGTGCAATTTCAATAAGTTTCAAAGTAAGAGCAGTTTTATTGTTAATATTTTAGACGAAACCTATGATCCAGAAACAGATGGGAAAATTTCTTACAACATTGAAAGATACGTAGACATAAAATATGTAGTCGATAAAAATAATGATTTCATCATAGTTACGGTTAAAAATACAAACGCTGATATTGGTTATGAATTTTATGAGAAAAATACTATTATATATTGACATGATGTGCTCCTGGTAAGTATTGATATGACATTTAATTAAATTTTGCAATGAATTTAGGATTTATCCCGAGCATTGAAGAATTGTAAGCGAAGAAAAAAATAAATATTAAATTCTAATCTTGATTTGTTTAAATTTAATTTAATTAATTTTTAAATTAAAATTTTTTATAATTTAATTAATAAATAAAACTCTAGAATAATATTTTGTTCTTCTGGAGTCTTACTTTAAATGCATTGCAAATGTTTGTTATTTAATTTTTTGATTTTATCAAAATCAAAAGCAGAATAATTTTTGATTGTTAAGTTTATCTTTAGTTTAAACAGTTACAATCTTTAAATATTTTTATAGATTATTGGAAAAAATTGCTAAAACAAATTTATCAAAAAATAAATTTGAAATTATTAAAGTGAGGTGATCAAAATTTTTTTTGAAATTAATTTGATTAGCTTTTTTTAAGAAGCAATAGGAAAAATTAAATTCTTTTTCATTTAATTTTATTTTCAATCTTGGATTTTTTTAATTTTTATTTTTAATTGATTTTAATAATTATTTTAAAAATTAAAATTATTATTTAAATCAATGCTACAATATTTTTGTACATAACTAAGGGAGGTCAAGTTTTTACGATGTACATGATTTTATACAATTGTAAAACTTAACATACAGTTAAAAAATATATTTAAGAATCCTTTTTTATAATTTAATTATTGCTATTTCAATATAAATTAAATTGAGGAGTGAAATTTTGAAAAAAACAAATTCTATGATAGATGTCTCGCTTTCAGCGTCGTCTTCAAATGATACTACTGAAAATGAAATTTATCAATCGACTAGCGAACCCTCTAACTCTCAACAATCACCAGCTAATACTATTTTTAATATAGGTTTAAATGAAAAAGTAGTAGGGGGCATCAATTCTCGCTACACTAGAAGCGGCTCGTTAACACTTTTTAAGCTTTTGGATTTTGCCGACGACATCGACGATTTTAAATCAAAGATTAAGTTTATTGAATATGAAGATTCTACAGTACGACACTATTCTCAGGGAAATTATTATATATCTAAAGAATTGAAATACTCCCAGATTCCCACATCTGTACTGGATATGGGCAAAAAGAAATTTTTTTATAACTATGATAATCTTGGGTGATCCAATCATCAATCAAGAATTGATTTAACGTATGAAGTGGTACCTTTTTCAAGGATAGTAATACTTCATTGAGAAATGTTTGCAGAGGGACGTTTGGCATTTACAGACCCTTGAGTTTCTTGAAGATTTAATCAATTTATGTTAGTAAATGCATAAAAAATCTGAGGTTTATTAATAAATTTATTTTGAAAATGGGGGTTTAAATGAAAGAGACACTTAATTCAATCAATGACACAGTATTAGATTCTGAGACAAATTTGGTATCAGAAGAAGACTTATCTCAACCACAAAAAACTAAAGAAAATGATGATCTTAAAAGACAGGTCAGCACAACTCCAGAATTTGAAGTTACACTTGATATCACTAATGGTAGAACATTCGTTGAAGGATTATCAACCATAAGAGATACCCTGGTGGCGACCAGAGGGGTTGCTACTAGAATAGCTCAAGTAGGTCATATTGGCGAACAATTGATCAGTTTAGAAGGAAGACAAGACGGCTGCTTTATATTGAATTTGCGACACTATGGAATTGAACAAGAAGGGGGTCGGTATATAAGAATTATTGTTACTCTTGGTGATTTATATGTTGCAGGAATGATAAATAATAATAATGAGTACTTTCATTTTGGTGATGCTGATCAACAATTTAGAAATATTAATGGGTTTGCAACTGCTGGAATACTTTATCGTTCAGGAAATTATAATCACTTAATTGGTAATGGTGATTTGCAAATTAATTGGGCAGCCATTTCAAATATGTATCAAAGTTTATTAAATTTTAGCTCTAGTTCTAATTCTTCAGGAGGACAAAATAAAAATTTGGTAATACTAATTACTCTGATTTCTGAATCGCTGCGTTTTTATCGAATAACATCTTTAATGGCTGGGGCACTAGAAGAAGATTCGTTCAACTCAATAAATTGGGGTGAAAGAATACGACCAACAGTCACTAATTGAGGAGGAATTACTAGAACATTTTGAGATAATTCTTATCCTTTTGATGCTATTCGTTGACTTTTTATATTATCATTTTATGCTAATAAGCCCAATGGATAAAACAAAAATAAGAATATCAATTTAAAATTTGTTTTAAAACACTATCTAAATTTATTGGTAGTGTTTTTTTGTACCAAAATTTTTTGTAAAATCAAAATTTTAGAATTATTAAAAATTTATTCAAATAATTTTTCCTCAGTAAAACTATTTGAATAAATTTTTTAGCATATCCAAAAACCTTGCAAAAAATATTGCAAGGTTTTTAAGATTATTTCAAATAATCTAAATTTTTACCAACTAATTTTTATAAATTTCAACTTCAAAATCGGTTTTAATTTTTCCTACTGGCATTGTATCTGTGAAATATTTAAAACCACTTGAAGAATATGTGCTTCCACGTTTTGTTTGTAACTTAATCGATCACACACCATCGTAACTTTCGTAAGTGAAGTACGCATTAGTATATTCACCAGCATTACTTTGATCTTGGAATCAATATCAATTTGAATATCCTTCATCTTCAACGATTCAGTGGTCATTTGTATCTGGATAAGAAACAGCTCATTTAGGTGTTTTAAATTGATCTTTTTCAATTTTGTTATCCTTAATAAATTCACTTACTTCATTTAGTCAATCCACCATCTCATCAAACTTGGTGGAATGTGAAGTTGCGTCCAATTCGGTTTGCAATTTAAAAGTTACTTTTTTTGAAGAATCTTTTAGCTCTATTGAATATGAAGATGTGAAATTACTTGATATAGCCATTCCATCTAGTTTTTGACCTTGGTAACCGCTCAAGTCAATTGTAAGTTCTTCTCCATCAACTACGACGTCTGCAAAATAGTTAAATTCATATCTAGCTTTAGGTGGATCGTTTGAAATTACTGTATAGGCTTTTTTAATTTCATAGTTGTCAGAATTCAAAAGCTTTTCTAGTTTATCTAAGTCTTTGATTTTAGCCTGATGAGCACCGACTCTAAATTTGATATATCCGCTTAAGATATAAGCTTCATCACATCCTGTAGCTTTCATTTGACTTTTAACATCATTTACAAAATTAACAAAACTTTCAGTTTCATCATAGGTCCCAGGAATAAGTTGATGTCAGTTTCCAGGCACTGCATATCTGGAAGTATCAACAAATTGACTTACTTGAATGATGTTTCTAGCAAACTCAACATTTGAAGTCATTGCCATCACTGGGGCTGCCCCTGAAACAATTAGTGACATTGCGCCAAGAGTACTTAATAATTTTTTCATATTTTCTCCTTTTCTTCCCGCCCACCCAACCTTATTTATATAATAAACTCTATTTAGTATATATTCCACACATTATAAGTTTAAATGGAAATTTTACTGATTATTATTTAAATATTTTTGGAGGATTAATCAGATACATTTAAAGATAGTTATACTTAGGCTCTACCTCTGTATTATTTGCTTTTGTCTCAAAAAATTAAGTTTGAAAGCAGGGCAGGGCTTAAAAGATTTTATAATTATTGTTGGGTTTATCTTTAAATATAAGACAAAATGCAAAATCTTATTAAATTAAAAAAGACCTTACCAGAATTTCTGGAAAGGTCTTAGATAATGCTATTATCTTGATTTCATATTTTTAAATTTATTCTAGGATAAATTGCACTTTAGTAGGTCCAGTTTCTGCGAAAGCCACTGTTGCAAAAAATGCTTTGGCTCCAAACACATCTCCACCTCCTGGTAAATTCGAGCTAGTATTAATTCAAAGAAATGCTAGATTTGCTTTTTCTCACATTGCATTATTGTGATAAAAGCGAATATATCCTTGTTCATTAACTTCAAATTCAGTTCCAAATCCAGTATAACCGTTTATATAGTCTTCAACTTTGCTTTCCGGGTTTTTATTTTTAAATTTTAAAATTTCTTGATAAATAAGTTCATCAAAATAATCTTTATTTTTATATCTTTTGTTGAACTGCAAATCAGCAAGACTTAGGTTTGGTGGTAAATTTAGTTTAAAAATGTAATCTTCATTGTCATCTTCAAAATTGTATAGTTGTTTATTAAATTCTAGTGAAACTTTAATAAAATCATTAAATAAGTCTTGGGTATTTGCAAAACTAGTTTTTTGACGACTAAAGACATAATTCTCTGGTAGGGCAAAACTAATTGTTTTATCAGGGAAATTTGGGTTTTGATAGTTAACAAATAAATTATTTACTTTCATTCCAAAAACACCAACAACTCTTTTTTCTTCATTGTCGTTAGCGTCGATTTCAAATTGCGAACCGGTTTGAGCTAGCATATTTTTGAACCGTGCGCTTATACTCATTGAATAAAGAGTTCGATAGACACTCATAGCTATTGAAGATGTTGTATCTCCGGTATTGGGAAAATCTTTGGGTTGGGATTCTTTAACATATCCCGAATAATTCGCTGCAATTATTTTTGACAGTTCATCAGATGAAATTTTGTTGCGAATGAAATAGTCTTTGATGTTAGTGACTCTGCTATCAGAATCATTACTTCACTCATGAGTTCCTATATAACCACTAGTTGAGTCAGTCACGTTATTCGCCAAATATTGTGAACTAATAGTCAATTGAGAAACATCTGTTGTTAAATTGTTATCAATTGAGGGCAGATTTGTCAGTAATTCATTAAAAACTTCGCCAACATTAGAATTAGTTTGTGAAAATTGAGCTGTTTTTAGAGCATCTCCTGAATCACTAATAAATTCAAACTTGTTAGCAAATTGTGAACTGGCCAATTCTGTTTGAATTTTATCAGAAAGCTCGCTCAACTCAGTGGCAAGGTCGGGGATTCTAATAAAATTCATTTCAAAATTACTAGCAATATGGGTAATTTCTTTTTCAAATGCTTGATCTCGTAAGGTAACAGGAGTGCTAATTTGATAAGATAGTTTAATTGCACCCTCATCTAATAAACTTAATTTGGCATTTCTAATATCATAGAAATTTTGTAATGGGTTTTGTTTTTCATAGAGTACTCCAGCCAAATTAATATCACTGGAAATAGCAGTGTTAACTTCGCGACTAATTGTGTTTCATTCAATTATGCTTTGGATATCTTCACTCAATCCTTTATAAGCTTCGCTGCCTTCGCTGATGTTAACATCACCAGTTCCACCATTGGTGGCAATTAGTTCATCCAAGTTTTGAAAACTTAGAAATTCAAATCCCAAATTGGGTTCGTCTTCTTCATCGATAAAGTAGTATTTAGATAAGTTAGTATTTAGATATGAGGAGGTAATAGTTGATATTAAACTAAGAGCGTCGCGTTTGGCAACTTCAAAGTCAAATTCATCGGTAGTATCTGGTTTTTTATTGTTATTACAAGCCACAACACTTAATGGTGCTGACACAGCTAAACTAGAAGTGGCTAAAATCGTTAATAACTTTTTCATAAAAATTCTCCTTTTTTATACTAATAACTTAGTATGCCTTCATTATAAAGTGTTTTAAGTTAAAAACAACTATAAGTGTTCTAAACATTTATTTGTTTTGTATAAGTTTTATATAAAGATTTTGATAAATTATCATATCAACAACCTCTTTAAAAATTAACACTGACTTTTAATGATTTGAAGAGTGGTTTGATTCAAAAAAACCTTATTGAAATATTTCAATAAGGTTTTCATCTATCATTGCTTTTATTATTCTAGGATAAATTGCATTTTAGTGGGTCCAGTTAGGGAATTGTTACTGACTGTTCCAAAATAAGATTTGGCCCCATAAACATTACCATAACTTGAACCTTGAGAATTAGCATTAATTCAAAAGAAAGCCAATGAGTTATTTGATTGTAGTTGGTTATTGTTGTAAAAACGAATATATCCTTGTTCATTAACTTCAAATTGAGTTCCAATCCCAGCATAACCATTAATGTAATCACTAATTTTGCTATCAAGATGATTAGCTTTGAATTTTTTGATTTCCTCATAAATTAGTTCATCAAAATAGGTTGAAGAAAGATATTTTTTGTTAAATTTTAAATCTGTAATAGGAAGATTTGATGGTAAGTTAAATCTTCAAACTTCGTCTCCAGAATTGGTGGTTAAATTGTATAGTTGTTTATTAAACTCTAAAGAAACTTTAATAAAATCGTTGTAAAGTTCTTGGGTATTGGTAAAACTAGTTTTTTGACGAGTAAAGATATAACTTTCAGGCAACGCAAAAGGGATAACTTTATCAGGAAAACTAGGGTTGCGATAATTTACAAAGAAATTATTTACTTTCATTCCAAAAACTCCAATAACACGTTTTTCAGCGCTATTTGTGGAATCGATTTTAAATTGTGACCCGGTTTGGTTTAATAAGATTTTTAGTTCAGTACTACGATTGATGCCATGTAAAGTTCCATAAACACTAATTGAATGTGAAGTGGTGGGATCAACTATTGTTGGAAAACCAGGAGGGGAACTAACAGCAATGTAACCAGAATTATTTTTAGCAATAATTTTGGCTAGTTCTTCAGCTGAAATTTGATTGCGAATAAAATAATCTTTTAACTGAGTAACTCTAACATCAGAGTTTTGACTTCAATCCAATAAGCCAACTCAACCACTGCTGCGATCGGTAATGCTAGCGGCCAGTGATTGGGAGCTTAAGGTAATTTTTGAAGCATCGATTGCTAAGTTATCACCAATTGGTTCAAGGGTGGTTAGTAGTTGGTTAAAGACTTCGTTGGAATTAGAATTGGTTTGTGAAAATTGGGCTGTTTTTAGAGCATCTCCTGAATCACTTATAAACTCAAACTGGTTGGCAAAATCAGCCCCTGCTAATTTAGCTTGAACTTGTTGGTTAATGGCTGTTAATTGCGCTGCTAAATCTGGGGTTCTAATAAAATTCATTTCAAAATTATGGGTAATATGGGTGATTTCTTTATTATATGATATGTCTCTTAAAGTTACTGGAATATTAATTTGATAAGCTAATCTAATTGCTTCATCATTTAATAAAGTTAATTTAACTTTTTCTAGGGTGAAAAAATTTTGTAGGGGATTTTCTTGTTGATAAAGAACTGTTGCTAAATTAATGTCACTTGATATCTCACGATAGACTTCTTTAGTGATTCTATTTCAATCAACAAAACCTTCAATATCTTCGCTAATTTGATTATAAGTTTCACTACCTAAAGTTATTTCTAGACTATTGGATTGCCCCAACAATCCTTGTAGAGTTTGAAAACTTAAGAATTCTAGTCCTAAATTGGGTTCTTCTTGTTCATCAATAAAGTAGTATTTTGATAAGTCGCTTCTCAGATGTGAAGAGGTGATGGTTGAGATTAAACTCAAAGCTTCGCGTTTGGCAACTTCAAAGTCAAATTCACCCCCAACACTTGGTTTATTATTGGTTCGTTTACAAGCCACAACACTTAATGGTGCTGAAACTATTAAGCTAGAAGTGGCGAGAATTGTAAGTAATTTTTTCATATAAAATTCTCCTTTGCATACTAATAGTTTAGTACGCTATGATTATAAATATTTTCAGATAAAAAAACAACTATAAGTGTTATAAAATTTATTTATTTTGTATAAATAGTCTACCAAAGATAGGAAGAATGAGGGTTAACAATCTTTAAAAAGCCAAATTTTGTTTGTCTAAGATAAATATTTTGCAAATCAATAAGTATCTGGAAAATAAAATCAAAGTTGTGTCTTTTTTTAGTCAGGTGTATATAAAATTGACAAATTACTACTTTAAAGTATTATATTTATAGAAAGACATTTGTTGTCAAGAATAGCAATATTTTATTACTAGTAAAATTTAATTTAATAAAAAAAGACACAAGATTTATTTAAAAATAATCTTAAAATTATTTACTCAAATTTGTAAACCAAAAATCATTAAAAAGTTATTTCATCAAAGTTGAGTAATTTATTTTAAAAAAATAAGGAGTTTTAAAATGAAAATCGGAGTTTTTAGCGCAAGTGCTCCAGCCTTTCAGCAATGTCCGAATCGAGCGATGAATGCAATTAAATTTTTGCAAAATAAAGGTCATGAAGTTATTCTTGGAGAACTTTTTTATAATAAAGATTTTTATCGATCAGGGAGTATTAAAGATCGAGCCAGTGAATTCAATAATTTATTAAAATTAAAATGCAATATTTATATCTCATCCATTGGGGGTTTTTGCAGTAATTCAATAGTGGGTTTAATTGATTTCAAACTTATAAAGAAAAACATGATATTTGCAGGAAACTCAGATGCTTCACCAATTCTAAATGCAATTTCTCAAAAAACGAAAGCACGAGTAATTTACGGTCCATCATTAATTTCTCATTTCGGTGAATGAGAGAAAATTTATTCTGATAAAACATATGCTAAATTGATGGAATCTATAACAAGCAAAGTTAATGTCATTGAAGAATTTGACTATTGAACAGATGACTACATAAATTGAGATAAATTTGAAAAACCCAAGCGAAAGCACAAAAACAAAACTGAATTTGAAGGCAAGGTGATTGTAAAAGGGAAACTAATTGGGGGCAATTTGAATTCTTTAGCAACAACAGATTTGTTTTTAAAAACAAAATTTTTTAAAAACAAAATTTTATTTATTGAAGATAGTCACAAAAACTTGGAGCAGATCGAAAAGTTGTTTTCATTTTTATTTATCAGCGGAGCTTTAAAAAAGATCAAAGCTATTATATTTGGCAAGTATGAGAAATATGAAGACTTTGGTTCAAAAATTAAGCCTCATATTTTAATCAAGGAAATATATAAGGCCAATCAAATTAAGATTCCAAATTTAGTTTATTACATTGATTGTGGCCACACCCATCCCACAAATAGTCTTTTATTGAGAAAAAAAATGAAAATTGACTTTAATAACAAGGAAATCACTCAATATATTAAGATGAGGGGTGTCATATAAGTTATTGACTATCAAAAATTACTTATTAATGCCAATCATACAAGAATTAGATAGATTGTCAGTTAGTAAATATTAATTGTAAATTTCTTTTTAATAAGAAGATATATAATATATATAAGAAACTTTTTAAATTAAAAAGTTCTCGTATTAACTTTGGAAAGAAGGGTTTTAATGAAAAACAAATATTCAAATAAAATATCACAGGCAACAAATAGTGCAACAAAAATTGGCCGATACGCCACAGACGAGGAAATAAAAAAATTCTCGTACTTAGTACCCAACTATGAATGGTTTACCAAACTAGAGTCAATGCAGTCATTTGGTTATACTGATGCTGAAAATCTTAAAGGAGAAAGCGGAATAGGGCTTTGTGAGTATGTTTCCCTGGCGATGCTTATTAAATATCAAGAACTCTTTTACAATTATGGGTACTTTACTGATAAGGAATATGATAACTATTTTGAACTACAAAAAAATAATTCAAGAGAAATTAATATGCCAATTCACAAATATTATGAGTTCAATGATAAAAGTGATTCTTTCGTTGCTAGACTGTGAGAGTTAAATAATAGAAAAATTGACCTTTGGTGAGGAGTAAATGTTGACGACACTTTAAGGAAATGAATTAAAGGTAAAGAAATTAAAAAAAGAATTGCAATTAAATCTTGTTTATCAATTGGTCACACTTCACAGCCCGAAGCCAAAATGATGAAACACAATGTGCCTGTGATGTTATCTTTTGTTGCATATGGCTTAGCTCATAATGTGGTAATTTATGGTTATGATAAAAAAACCAAAAGTTACTTGGTGCATTTTGGTTGATCATCAGATTGAAGAAAGCGCAATTGTGCAGTAATCATTGAGAAAAGTAAAGTTTGACATTATTATTCACGTGGTTTTTGAAATGCTTTTTATCCAAAAACTAGTAAAAAAATAATAGCACCAAAACCAAGATTCGAGTATGATGGTAAAATGCATACCTGGGATGAAATCAAGAAAAAAGGTTTGAGCTTTAAAGATGTTAAACCATATTAGGAGAAAAAATGAAAAAAATAATTAAAACACTGGCTGTAATCAGCCCATCAATAATGTTAGCAAATCAAGTGGTTGCATGTGCTGATAAGCGAATCGATATTCATGAATATGTTGATGTCACAGATTTAGGTATGCTTGAAAATTTGAAAACTGACACAATAATAGAAGGGTTTGTAAATCAAAACCCCCGATTTAAGGAATTAGAAATTAGTTTAAGTGCCTCGGATTCTTGAAGTTATGGAGCATTTATTAGACCTGAGCCAATTGTTAGTTCGGGTAAATACAAGGGAAGAGTTGAGATAAGTTTTTCTTCAAAGTTAGGCTACAAAACAACTAAACAAGACCAAAATCAAACTTGTTTGTTATCACATGATAACAAGAGTTGTGATATAGACATTGATATTTTAGATTCAGGATACAACCCAACTCCTGAAGGAGATGAAGATATTAGAGTTGGCTCTTTTGGTTTTCCCGACCCAATTACCCAACATAAAATTATTAGTGATGGTGATAAAAAAATTTATCGAGTAACAATTCAAATGCCTGAAAATCCAGAAACTAATGAATCTCATTCAATCGGAGTCGATGTGGATTGATATGATGTAACGTTAGTGAGGTGTAATATCAAATTTGTTTAAAATAATTAATTGCTAATAATTTAATAGAGTCAAACCATATTAGGAGAAAAAATGAAAAAAATAATTAAAACACTGGCTGTAATCAGCCCATCAATAATGTTAGCAAATCAAGTGGTTGCATGTGCTGATAAGCGAATCGATATTCGTGAATATGTTGACGTCACGGATTTAGGTATGCTAGAAAATTTGAAAAACGACACAATAATCGAAGGGTTTGTAAATCAAAACCCTCGATTTGAGGAATTAGAAATTAGTTTAGCGGTATCGGATTCGTGAAGCCACGGTGCATTTATTAAACCTTTGTCCATAGTTAGTACGGGTAAATATAAAGGAATAGTTGAGATAAGTTTTTCTTCAAAGTTAGGCTACAAAAAAACTAGACAAGACCAAGATCAAATTTGTTTGTTATCACATGATAACAAAAGTTGTAATGTCGACATTGATATTTTAGATCCAGAATACAGCCCAACTTCTGAAGGAGAGGAAGATAATAGAATTGGTTCCCAAGGACTTCCCAGTCCTATTACAGAAAAGGCAATTATTAACGAGGATAATAAAATTATTTATCGAGTAACAATTAAAATGCCTGAAAGTGAAGAAATTGATAATTCTTGAAGATACAGTGCTACTGTTTATTGATATGATGTAAGGTTAGCGAGGAGCAATATCAAATTTGTTTAAAATAATTAATAACTAAGAAATTTAATAGAGTCAAACCATATTAGGAGAAAAAATGAAAAAAATAATTAAAACACTGGCTGTAATCAGCCCATCAATAATGTTAGCAAATCAAGTGGTTGCATGTGCTGATAAGCGAATCGATATTCATGAATATGTTGATGTCACAGATTTAGGTATGCTTGAAAATTTGAAAACCGAAACAATAATAGAGAGTTTTGTAGATCAAAACCCTCGATTTAAGGAATTAGAAATTAGTTTAGCGGTATCAGACTCTTGAAGTCACGGTGCATTTATTAGACCTGAACCAATAGTTAGTTCAGGTAAATACAAGGGAAGATTTGAGATAAGTTTTTCTTCAAAGTTAGGCTACAAAAAAACTAAACAAGACCAAAATCAAACTTGTTTGTTATCACAGGATAACAAAAGTTGTGATATAGACATTCATATTTTAGATCCAGAATACAACCCAACTTCTGAAGGAGAGGAAGACATTAGAATTGGTTCCCAAGGACTTCCCCGTCCTATTACAGAAAAGGCAATTATTAACGAGGGTGATAAAAAAATTTATCGAGTAACAATTCAAATGCCTGAAAGTGAAGAAATTGATAAATCTAGAAGATATAGTGTTGATTTAGATTGACACGATGTAACATTAGTAGAATGTAATATCAAATTTGTTTAAAATATAAAATTAGCAAATTAAAATGTGCGTAATAATTATTTGAACAAATATATAGAAATTCTGAAAAATTAAATTTAACTAAAACACTAAATTCTCCAATAAAGTTTAAAAAATTTGTTCAAACCGGGTTATTTATTTTTTTAAAAATGTTTTTTAGATAGAATCTAATCATATATATAACATTTTTTACCTTAATGATATAATATATTTATAATTAAAAGGAGATTTTATGGAAGAAAGAAAAATGTCATCATCGGTAAAGATTTTATTAGATCAAGCAAATGAGAGCATAGAATCTAAATCACAAGCGATTTTGGAACTTGTAAAAAATTCTTTCGATGCAGATGCTAAAAATTGCAAAATAAATTTAGATTTAGAAGCAAAAGAGCTAGTTATTTCCGATAATGGAGAAGGTTTTTCAGAATCAGCTTTTGATAGTTTTTTGATCGTTTCTAAATCAAATAAGAAAAGAAACGGATTAACTAGAAGTGGCAGAAATATAACAGGAATGAAAGGTAGTGGATCATACTCTACAATACGTCTTGGAAATAATTTAGAAATAGTTTCAAACTGTTTTGACGGATATGAACTGTCGGTTAAAACCAGCTGAAATATTCTTGATGATTCAAATAAAAAAATTGAGGATATAGAATTTGAAAAGACAAATAAAAAACTTCAAAATAAAGGCACTAAGATAAAAATTTCTGAACTAAGTCCTTTTAGTGAACAAGACTTAGAAGAATTAGAATCACTAATTAATTTTATGACACTTAATGATGAATTTAACATTGATTTTAATTGTGAAGATAGAAATATTTATTCAGTAAGTCCAGTTTCTAAAATGTTGAAAATTGGTAACAATCCAAATCAAAAAGATTTATTTAGGTATTATTTAAAGGTCAAATGCAACTCTAAAAGTACTGAAATAAGTATTTTTGATAGAAATATGAATGAAAAAAAATTTTCAGAAGACTTTAAACTTGATAAAATTGAAGGAGAAATAATTTTCGAGTATATATTACTAGATCTTTCACCCAAGGGTAAAAAACAAATAACAGAATCGGATTTAAATATTTTTAAAAACCCTATTAAAAAACAGAATCCTAGAAATCTTTTTTATTTTAATGACATGATTGTTTATTCCAAAAATACTTTAGGGTTAGACCTTTCTAAATACGGAAAAAATACTAGCAATTCCTTGCCTTTTAATCAACCATTTGGTTACACTTCGATAAAAAATAGTAATTTAAACTTTAATGCGTCAAGAACTGATTTTGTAAACGATGATTATGGCATATATAATGAATATAAGGAATTACTAAAAAAAATTCCCTCTATATTAAAAAAGAAATTTGAGCAAATCGAAATCGAAATTGATAATAATTCTGTTGAAGCAAAAATGCATTCAATCCAAATGGAAAATAATGAAAACAATAATTTGACTGGAGAAAAAAATAATTCAAAATTTCCGTACGCCGAGTCAAAAATAATTCAAAAGCTTGAATCACCATCAGATCCATGAGAATCTTTATATGAGAAAATTATTCATTGTGCAGACACCGTTAAAGAAAATGATCGATTCTACGGAGGCTTAAATCAATGTATTTCTGAATTTAAATCCTTTAAGGATTTTACAAAAGGCGATGTTTTTTCGCATTTCTACATTTCGTTTTATTCCTTGATTAGGGTTTTTTCTGAATTAGTTTTAATAAGATTTATTAAAAAAAACTGAAACAAAACAAATGACTCTGATATAAGAAGTTCTTATTCAAGAATTTTCCAAAAAAAAATTAATGGAGATACTCAAGTTGATAAATCAATCGAGTCTCTGCTAAGAGTATTTTTTAATAAATCTTCATTTGAATTTTCAGAATATATTGAAAAAGTCAGAGAAAAAATTGAATCAAAATCAGGTGTGAAAATTGATTATCTAACTGATTTTGTGAGATCTCTCAATTCTAATATTCATTTTCCTAAAGATGCAGATAGGCATCAGGATGAAATAATAGGTTTTTTAAACGCCGTAATAAAACTAATTTAAATAAAAAGGGGGCATTACTGTGAGTATCCTAAATGATTTCTTAATTTCTAAGAGAAACAATTACTGAGATTTTGAGAAAAGGAAAAAAACCTTGCTTGAGAAAAATATTAAATATCCTGCAAAAATGGTCTCTTCGATGCAATTGGAAATTCTAGATTTTTTTTCAAAAAATATAAATTTTAAAATTGATTCAGTTCTGGACCCATTCATGGGTTCTGGAACAATAATAGATGTTGCAGCATCTTTGGGAATTAAAAAAATATTTGGAAATGATTTGAACCCTTATTCGTTTATAATTAATAAACTTAAATATTCTAGCTATAAATTTGACTCAAAAATTTTAAAAGAAGAGCTTTCTTTATTTAAAATGTTATTTAATAATTTAAAAGATTTTAAAATACATAAATTTAATAAAATTGATAAATGATATAAAATTGAGGTAATTAAAGAAGTAAGTAAAATTAGGCATATAATATATTCTAATGAATGAAAATATTCAAATGTTTACGAAATAGCCTTAATTAATATCGCTAAGGAATTCTCCAATGACAGAAATTCTACTTCAAAACTTCACATAAAAAAAGAAGAAGCGATTTCAAAGATTAGCGAAGATAAAATTCTTCAATCCTTTTTAAGCTATTCATTAAAAATTGCAATTGCTATAAAAGAAGAAATTGAACCCTTTCTTTCTAAAACACAGATAAATTTATATAACAAAAATTCAATTAGCTTAGATAAATTTATAAAAAATAAAAAAATAGATTTAATAATGACATCTCCCCCTTATGGTGACAATAAAACAACGATTTCATATGGACAATTCTCTATATTACCATTGCTTTGGTTAAAGAACGCAGTAAGTGTTGAATATGAAAATAATTTTTCAAAAATAGATAACGATTCTTTAGGGGGTAAATTAAGAAAAAAAAGTGAATTTAGTGAAATTATTGAAAATTCACAAACATTGAAAACTTTATTTCTGAAATTAAAAAATGACAAAAGGGTTACTAAGGTATTGTCATTTTTAGAAGATTACTTTAATTTTTTGAAATCTGCTGATAGAATATTAAACAGTAATGGTTTTTTAATTATGACCTTAGGAAATCGTAGAGTAGCGGATGAAATTATTTACTTAGATAAAATAACTTTTGAGTTTCTTGGAAGTATTGGTAATTATAGATTAGTAGATTCAATAAATAGAAATATTATTCAAAAAACCATACCTAGAATAATTAAATCAAATAATGGAATTATAAAAAGCATCAATGAAGAGACTATTATTTTTGTGCAAAAAAAGTAATTACTTGTTTTTTAATTTTTTGAAATAGTTAAAACACTCTTATAAGTATTAACCTAACTCCTTATCAACACAATAAATATAAAAACTTTTCATGGCGCGAGTCATTAAGGTTTTATAAGTATTTTTAATAATTTTATCACCGATAAATTGAGCCTCTAATGGCTTAATTTTTTTACTTTTTAACCCTTTAACACTAGAATCGTTTTTTGAACGTTTATTAAAATCAGTCTTTAATTTATTATTTTCATAAAACATGTCATCATCAATTATCACCCCAACATAATCAAACTCGATTCCTTGAGAAGTATGAATACATCCAACTTGTTCAAAGGAATCTTTTGAAATAGCCAAGTATCATCTTTAGCTAGTTTTCAGCGTTTTTAAAATCTTTAATTTCAATATCAAAAACTTAATGATTATTTTTTGATTTTGAATCAAAAGTATAACCAGCTATCATTCTAGCTTTGTTATCAGTATTTTTTTCTTTTAACTGCTCATACATTTCATTAATATCATCAAATATTTGAATATCATAATTTAATTTTTGATTGTAATCTAACTCTAAGTCCTTTTTGATTTCTAAAGTTTTATCCAATCAATCAGTATAAGCTTTACTTCCATTAGTTCTAAAATGAAATTATAATTCTATAATACAAATATTTTATTCATTAATGTCTGACTTGGAAACTATCAAGCTTTATAGAATTAGTTCTATTTATATCGCTAAAATTAGTCCATCCATAACGATTATCACAATCATCTCACATGTAGTTAAAGTGATTGTCTAATATCTATGCTTTGCTATTTTTAACAAAAAAATTTGATAAACATGTATTCAAAAATTTAACTAATTATAAAAAAAATGTTTCCAATTGAATATCATTTGACTTTTTAAAGTGTAAGTAATAAAAATCATAAATATATCAAGTAGCATAATTATAATTTAAGATTTAAATTTTTTATATACAATTTTATTTATAATCATTAAACTAGTTTAATGATCACATTTTCATCAAACTCTAAATAATAGAATTCAAAAACCTAGTTGACCAACCTGACTATGTCAATTTTGATGATATCAACTGAATTAGACATAATTAATTTTAATCGCTTTTAAAATGACTAATTTTTATTTTTACTTGCCAATAAATAAAATTTCGTGCTTAAAAATGTTTTAAATAAGGACTAAATGATATTTCCAAATTAAGACCTTCATATTTGGGGTATAATAACTTTAAATAAAAAGAGGTTTTTAGATGGACACAATTACTAAAATCAGAAAAATGAGAAATAATCAAAATTCAAGTTACTCAGCAATTTCAGATTACATAATTAAAAATCTTGGATCAATTGAAAAACTTTCAATTTTAAAACTTGCTAAAAGATCAAATACATCTCCATCAACAATTACTAGATATTGTAAGGAACTGGGATTCGATGGTTTTAAACAATTAGTACCAAATATTGTTTCAGAAATTAATTTTTTGAGTGAGGGGAATGAGATTTTTGTCCAAGAAGATAAAAATCAAGTTCTAAAATTATTAGATACCCATAAAAATAATGTAATCAAGGCAATTGAAAAAAGTTATTCTAAAAATATTTCAAAAATCGAGAAAGTTGTAGAAATTTTGACCAAATCTCAAAATGTCTATTTGTTTGCAGTAGGGGGCAATTGTGCCTTGTTACTGCACCTTGAAAATCTCTTATCAAGACTTGGAATATCATCTTTTTTCTCTAGTGATATCGACCAACAACAAGCTTTCATGAGTAATGTCACTAATAATGATGCTGTTTTCATTTTAGACTACAATTTGCACAAAAGACAAATTGAAAATATAATTTTAAACGTAAATAAAGTTGATTGCAAAAAAATAGTTTTAACTAAAAATATTTTTGATAATTCAATAAAAAAATTTGATATTATTTTAGACCTTTGTAAAAACGAGTCAGTTTTTCAGGGTCGCACTGTAGCAGATGTGGGAACACTTTTCACATTAGAACAAATTAATAATGCTATTTTAATTCTTACAGAAAAAGTTAAAAACTATAAAAACCAGGATCGAATATAGAAAAAGAGTTTTATCTAGATAAAACTCTTTTTCTATATAAATAGCGTTCCAACAATAAACAAAATAGTTGCTATTACCCAAAAAACAGCAAATGTAGTGATGATAATGACTCATTTTCGCGGAATATATTTTTTAAGGCCATAAGTATACCATTGAACAGCCCCACTAAAAAAAATAGGAATAACAAACAAAATAGTTGCTAAAATTTGCAGTCAATTCAAAATAATCAGTCACTTTCCTAATTAATTTAATTATAAGACTAAATAACTGAAAATTTTTTCATATAATGAAATTAATTTTGGAGTTTTTTATGAAAAAATAAAAATAGAAGTAAAAATTTCGGTTTAAACTTCAAAAAGGAGGAAAAATTATGAAAATAATGTTAGTCTGCAACGCTGGAGTTTCAACCTCAATTGTTGTTAAGAAAATGCAGGATTTTGCTGCTAAGCAAAATATTGAAGCAACAATTGAAGCTGTTCCAACAGCTGATGCAATCAATCGCACCGCTGACTGAGATGTAATATTATTAGGACCGCAAGTGGCATTTTATCTAGATCGTTATAAAGAAGCTGTTAATAATCAAAAACCGGTTGCTGCAATAAATACTCGCGATTATGGTATGGCCAATGGTGAAGCTATTTTAAATATTGCTATAAAATTGATAGAAAACTTTGGAAAATAAAGATGCAAGAAATAAATTTTACTAAAGATTTTCTTTTCGGCGCTTCATTTTCTGGACCACAAACGGAAGGTAATTATTCCAAAGTCAATCAATCAAATTGAGATAAATGGTTCATGAAAAGTCCCGAGAAGTTTTTCAATGAATATGGTCCTGAAAAACTACACGATTTGAAAAATAATTTTAAAAATGACGTTGCTTTAATGAAAGCAACTAACTTAAGTTCGGTTAGAACCAGTATTCAATGATCTCGATTAATAAGAGATTTTGATAAAAATGAAATTGATCCTGAAGGATTAAAATTTTACTTAGATTATTTTAAAGAAATCAAAAATCAAGGAATTGAATTGCATTTGTGCTTGCATCATTTTGATATGCCAGCAGCCTTAGAAGCAATTGGAGGATGAAAATCACAAGTTGTTATTGATAAATTTGTAGAATTTGCAAAGATTTGTTTTTCTCACTTTAAAAATTTTGTTGACAAGTGAATCACCTTTAACGAACCGCTTGTAATTGTTGATTCGGGTTATGTTTATGGTTATCATTTACCTTTAATTAATGATTTTCAAATATCAATGAATGTTGCTTTAAATTTAATGTATGCCAACGCTTTGGTTATTGAATCCTTTAGAAAACTAAATATTGATTCTGAAATTGGAATTTGTTTAAATTTAACCCCAGCTTATCCAATGGATAAAACAAACCCTCTGGATGTTAAGGCCTGTGAATTTGAGCATACAATTACCAACAATATCTTTTTGTATCCTGCTATAAAGGGAATTATAGATCCAAAGTTAATTAAAATGCTCAATGACTTTCAAATTTCTTTTGAAGCTAGTCAATCAATGTTGCTAACAATAAAAAATAATACTGTTGATTTTTTGGGAGTGAATTATTATGCTCCTGTAAGATTAACAGGAAAATCAATGATTGGTAAAGCAACAAGCAGGGATTTCTATTTTAAACAAGAAATTCATCCAGATTCAAATATAAATCAACATCGCGGTTGAGAAATTTATGGCAAGGGTCTTTACGAAATTGCTCAATGGATTAAAGAAGATTTTAACAATATTAGGTGAATGGTTCAAGAAAATGGTATTGGTGTTGGAGAAGAAGAACGATTTATGAATAGCGGTCTTGAAGTTCAAGATGATTATCGAATCAATTTTTATAAGGAACACTTATATTGACTAAATCAAGCAATTAATCAAGGGGCCAACTGCTTTGGCTACCATGTATGAACTTTTATTGATAATTGAAGTTGATTAAACGCATTTAAAAATCGATACGGCTTGTACACTTTCGATTTAAAAACCAACAAAAGAACAATGAAATCTTCGGGTAAATGGTTTAAACAATTAAGTCAAGAAAAAAAATTAAGTTATTCAAAAGATGAAATTGATTCATACAAAAAGCATATTTTAAAATTTTAGGAGAACGAAAATGGAAAATAAATTAACGATTTCTCCAGGAGATTATGGAGGATTTAAAATTAAATTCTCTGGAAATTCAATTGGAGCCTTACCAAAAATTGAAGTAGCAAAAGAACGTTGTCTCACCTTAGCTAAGACTTATAAAGTAGACAGATATTATATTTTGGATAAAGAATCACAAATTGTTGAGGAAATTATCATTTAGAAAGGATAGAAATGAAACAAGAACTTGAAAAAAAAGAGCCTTCAAAAACTTTCAAAGAAAAATGAAAAAGTTTTTCGCAAAAAACTAGTAATGGTTTTGTAAAGTTTGGTTCAAAAATTGGCTCAAATAAAATTTTAGCAGCTATTAGAGACGGTTTTGCAGTGTCTTCTGTTCCTTTATTGGGAGCAGCATTCCCTGTAATTATTGGATTAATATTTTTCCAAAATGATGTGTTGTTTGGTAAAATACCTGGTATTAAGGATAGTTCATATATTTTATGAACTGATAAATATTTAGCACAATGATTTTGATCAATTTGAAGTGCAGCAACCGTACCGTTCACATTATATTTTGTTATTGCCATAGGATATTTTGTATCTAAATCATATTTAAAAAATGGTTCTCCATTAACTGGGGCGATTGTAACGGTTGCTGCATTCATGACGTTAATGCCCTTTGGAATTAATTTTGATGAGGGTCCCAAATTTATTGGAACCGACGGAATCCTACTTGGGGTATTTGTTGGGTTACTTGCCCCGTATTTATTTGCCAAGTTAATGAATATTAAAAAACTAAGATTTAAATTACCCGATAGTGTCCCACCAGTAATTTCTGAGGTATTTGCCTCAATTATTTCTATAACAATTGTCATGGCTTCGTTCTCGTTAATGGGAAAGGGATGAAGTTGAATTGCTGAGGGCGCTCATATTGTTGATGAGAATGGAGTATTACAAAACACTTTATTTAAGGCTGTCACCTATGGTTTAGGAAAACCGTTTGGAGCATTAGGAACTAGTGTTTGATCTACTGGAATTATTGTTTTCTTCATTGCATTCTTTTGATTCTTTGGTCTTCACGGATCAAACATCTTATCACCAGTTACAAGTATTATTTGAACTCCATTAATGTATGAAAATGCTAGTTATTGAAAACTTTATTTACAAAATCCACTAAATAATGGAATAGGAGCTGGAGGAAATTATTGAACTTTACCAATAACTTTAGAGAGTGGTAAAGTTATGGACGGACTCCATCCGCTTTTTAACCAAATGATGACTTACATCGGAGGAACTGGGGCCACTCTTGGGTTAATTATTGCAATATTATGTTTTAGTAAATATAAACCATATCGTGAAATATCAAAACTTAGTGCTGGTCCTGGGGTATTTGGAATAAATGAACCGATGACTTTTGGAATTCCGATGATCTTTAATGTCAGCTACTTTATCCCTTATGTAATTGGCTTTACATTTATGGGAGTAATGACACACTTGTTTGTAATTTGACATTGAGTTCGACCTGTCGTTATACCTTTGGGATGAACACCATTCATTCTTCAAAATCTACTAATGACAGGACTAGATTGACGATCGGTTGTATTTGATATTATTGGTTTAGCCTTTGCATTTGGAATGTGATCATTGTTCTTACCAATTGGTGAGCGTGTTCAAAAAAACCTAGATGCTCAACAACTTGGTCTCTCACTTGAGGATTACAATAAACAACTAGTATTAGAGTTAGCAGAAGATAAAGAAGCTAAGCGACTAAAAAAACTAAATAAATCTAAAAAAACAAAAGAAATCAAAAAAGAAGCTTAATAAATAAATTTAAAACACCTCTATTTTAATAGAGTGTTTTTAGCAAGGAGTCAATATGACAGAATTACTAAAAAATGAAAAGTTGGAAAGTTGATCACGAAAAGCCTTGGATTTTAATGCTCAGTTAGAAACTCTAAAGCAACAAACTCATGCCTCAATGATAGATCATATTAAAAGAAATTATTTTATGTCCAAGACTTTGAAGAAGCGAGGCCTTTTAACTTTACAAGCTTTTGCCCTTGGGGTTAACAATTTGGCAGGAAATTTATTTAGAAAC
This sequence comes from Spiroplasma sabaudiense Ar-1343, assembly GCF_000565215.1. Classification (NCBI taxonomy): domain Bacteria; kingdom Bacillati; phylum Mycoplasmatota; class Mollicutes; order Entomoplasmatales; family Spiroplasmataceae; genus Spiroplasma; species Spiroplasma sabaudiense. The sequence continues at coordinate 453,080 of NZ_CP006934.1, forward strand.
TTTGAATTTAACATTGACGATTCAGAGCCGCAGTATTACTCCTTAAAAAAATTAGATGGCCAAGTAATAAAAATTGAATTTGAAAAAGATAAAAAAATTACGCTTACTTTAATAAAGCAAGAAAATATTTTTACAACTACTTTAAAAATAAAAAACATTTTAGGTTTTAAAAAAATTAAATATCAAGTTCATGTTTTTGGTAAGGAACCAATTTCAATTTTCTCATTAAACACTTTCATGCGTAAGGTTTTTTTAAAAAAAGATTTTAAACAAACTTTTAATAGTCTTGATATTGGCTATAAAAATAAAAAAGAAGAAGTTAAAAATATTAATTCTAATGAGTTATATTTATATAGATTGGACCAATTTAAAAATGAAAAATAATTTAATACTTTGTTTTGATATTGGGGGACTTGGTTTAAAGGTGAGTCTCTATGATTTAGACATGAATGAGAAATTTAGAACAAAATTTACTTATAAACTATTAGAAAAAAAGACTATTTTCGATTTGATTAAAAATACATATCAAGAGGTTGGTAAAGATTTTGATATTACAGCAATCGCTATATCAGCGTCGGGAATTATAGATGCTAAAAATAAGTTAATGTATTCTTTAAAAGATAGCAACTCAAAACTAATTCAAGATGACTTACACGGTTATATGAAATGATGCACCATTCCCTGATTTATAGAAAATGATGCAAATTGTGCTTTGCTTGCTGAAAAATATTTTGGTGCTGCTCAGAGTAAAAAAAATATTTGTTTGATCACAATTGGCACAGCACTTGGTGGAGCGCTAATGATTAATGAAAAAATTTATGTAGGTTCGCACTTTATGGCCAATGAAATTGGTTGTGGAATTTTAGATAATAATTTCACAAACTTTAAAAACATTTCTGTGCAAACTGGAATGAATGGTTTGGTTGAAGAATACAATAGTGTTTATAATAAAAATTTAGAGGGAATTGATATTTTAAAACTGGCTGAAAAAGACTCTTTGTCAAAAGAATATCAAATTGTCAAATCTCGACTTGTTAAAATTGCTCAAGTGATTATAAATATGTATTTCACAGTAGACCCTGAACTAATTTTAATTGGAGGCGGGGTTTCTGCCAATAGTTGATATTTAGAAGAACTAAAAAAGACAATCAAGGAAATTGAAGCTATTGTTGGTGTTCCAATTTTGGCTGAAATTAAATCATGCCAATTTCAAAACGATGCTGGTAAAATTGGGGCCCTAGCATTGTATTTAGATGACAAAGGAATTAAAACTTATGAATAAGAGAATTGAAAACTATCAAAATTTAAAATACGGTTTATTTATTCACTACGGCCTTTATTCTTTTTTTGAAGAGGGAGAATGGTATTGAAATATGAATAAATTAAGCAAATCTGATTTTTTAGAAAAGCTTGGTAATTTGAAGAATTTAGAATTACAAGTTGACTTTGATTCATTAATTTTCAAAGCAAAAAAATGAGGATTTAAATATGTCGTTTTAACAACTCGTCATCACGAAGGTTTCTCACTATACGACACAAAAGGACTCTCTGATTTTGATATTAAATCTTTGAAAAATCAAACTGATTTAGTCAAAGATTTTGTTCAAGCTTGTCGTAAATATGATATCAAACCTGTTTTATATCACACAACCTTAGATTGATATGACGATAGATTTGAGAAAGACTTTAATGCTTACTTGGATTACCTGTATAAATCTGTGGAAATTCTAACAAAGAACTATGGAGAGATCGCTGGATTCTGATTTGATGGTAATTGAAGTAAACCTGATGCAGATTGAAATGAAACCAAACTTTATCAAATGATTCGTCAGAATCAACCCAATGCAGTGATAGTTAATAATTCTGGGTTAAATGCCAAAGGAGCTGCTGGAAATGAATTTCTGGAAGTGGTAACTTATGAACAAGGAGCCTTATTAGAACAGCTAGTTGAAGTCCAAGAAAATTTAGCTCGTGAAGTATGTGAAACGATAAATGACCATTGGGGGGTGGCAAAACTTGATTACAATTTTAAATCAATTCAACAAGTTATTACTCACCTAGTCAATGTCGTTGCAAACAAAGCAAATTACCTTTTAAATATTGGCTTAGATAAAAATGGAATTGTCGGCAATGTTGAATCTCAAATTTTAAATATGGTTGGTGATTGAATTGATAAATTTGGAAAAAAACTATTTGAGAATTTTAACCTAGTTGATAGGGTAGGAGAAAACTATTTGATTGAAACCAGGGATCATTATACAATTTTTCTGGCAAATATTAAATCAGGAGGTCATGTTGATGAAATCGCTTACGGTTCAAAAGAGTTAAAATCGATTGTCTTTAATAATGTGACAAAAAAAATAAAAACAATGCAAGGACTTGATGATAAAGAAATATATGAGTTTGATCAAAAAAGTCAAAAATTGAGTTTTATCCCCAAATCATTTAAGTATGGAAACAACACTATTTATAAAGTTATTATTTGTGAAAAGGAAGGTGATTAAATGCGTGAAATTGGAATTTCAATTTATCCAGAGCAATCAAGTTTTAAAAACAATCTAGATTATTTAAAAAAGTCCGCAAACTTAGGATTTAAAATTTTGTTTCTATCAGTTTTACAATTTGATGAAAATAATTTTTTAAAATATCAAGAAAATTACTTTCAATTAATAGAAGAAGCTAAAAAATTAGGCTTTTACATAATTTTGGATGTAGCTGATGGTGCGTTTAAACTTTTTAAATGTGATATTAATAACTTAGAACCATTTGCAAAATTGGGAGTTAATTGTTTGCGTTTAGACGCACCCTTATTACCATCACAAGTGGCACTAGCAACATACAATGAGTTTAAAATCGACATTCAAATTAACATGTCAAATAATGATAGTTTCATTAATAATATTTTAGATTTTAAACCAATTAAAAACAAACTTTCAGGATCTCATAATTTTTACCCTTTAGAGGATAGTGGTCTGCCATTAGCTTTTTTTATAGACTCAAGTAAAAGATATAAAAAATTTAATTTAACAACAATGGCATTTGTCGGCTCAAAAAATGATAATCAAGGTCCGGTCCCAGAAGCACAAAAATTAGTTACTTTAGAAAATCACCGAAAATTAGAAATAGAAATTCAAGCTAAGCATCTATTTGCTACAAATTTAATTGATTGAGTTATAATCGGAAATGCATTTGCAAGTGATGAAGAGCTTATCGCATTGAGCCAATTACAAAGAGAATATATTTCGTTTAAAATTGATTTACCTAAAAATCAACTTTTTGAAATTGAAAACAAAATTTTATTTGATAATCTGCATTTCCGTAGGGGGGACATTAGTGAATTTGTGATACGTTCAACAAGTGTTAGACCAAAGTATAAAGACTTTAAAATACAACCAACGAGATTAAAAAAAGTTTTTCAAAGAGGTGATGTTGTTATTCTCAATGATAATGCTAATCATTACAAAGGCGAATTGCAAATTATTTTGAAAGATAATTATCTTGATAAGGATCAAAAATTTAATTTTATAGAAAATTTGGCAGATCAAGTAGCAATACTAGATTATATTGAACCATGAACAAAATTTATATTCTATTAATTCAATTTTTATAGAAAAGGTTAATTTATGAATCTTGCCACAGAAATAATAGGATGACTTGCTTTTGCAACAAGTTCGCTAATGCTAGTTCCTCAAGTCTATAAAGTTATTAAAACCAAAAAAACAGAATCAGTTTCGATGGTTATGTTTATCTTTGCTGTAACCAATTACACTCTTTGAACAGTCTATGGATTCTTGAAAAACTCACCACAAATTTATATCGCTAACATCTTAGCGTTTATTTGTAGTGTAATCATCTTAGGATTTGTCATTTACAATATTGCTAAAAAGAAAAATTAACTAGTTTTAAAATTAAAAAAAATGCTTTTACAAGCATTTTTTTGTGTCAATTTTTTCATATTGAAAGATTTTAGTCTAAAATGTATTTAAAAGTGAGAAAACGTGAAATCAATCAAAATCAATACGCCAATTTAACAAATGATTTTTTTATTAGAAAAATTAAAAAATTTGATAAAAATTTTAACTTCAACAAGGATTTTTACAAAAATACTTTTAAAAAAATTTCAATTCAAACATCAATCAGAGTTTGAATTAAGAAAAAACTAATTTCTTTTAAAGTTATGATGAACATTAATTTTCATTTAAAAAATCAAATAACACCGTTTGAAGTTTGTGCTTCTATAACTGATTTAGAATTTAAAAGAAATATTTTGGAAATAAAAAAAATGTTTACAAAGACAGAATAATTCATTCTTAAGCTTTATGTTAAAACTCGGTTTATTTAAAGATTTATTTAGTATTAAATTTTTGCAAATCATTTTTTAAGTATTCTCCCAACTCTTTATCAATACAATAAATATAACAACCTTTCATGGCTTGAGTCATTAAGGTTTTATAAGTATTTTTAATAATTTTATCACCAATAAATTGAGTCTCTAATGGCTCAATTTTTTTACTTTTTAACCCTTTTACACTAGAATCAGTTTTTGAAATCAATGACTAAAATTAAATAGTTAAATTGTGTGATCATAACTATTTTAGGACTATAGGAGGCTAAAAAGTTTTTCTAGAAATTTAAACATTAACACAACATTTTCATTTATAGTTGTGTTATTAAATAAATCTATTTTCGTTGTTTGGTTTAAAAAATCCACAAAAGATTTATCAAGATTATTTGGAAATTCACAGAATTTATTTATCAAGGTCACTTTTGGCTTAATGTAGAAAATATCTATATCATTTTTTAAAATGTCTTTTTCTGAAAAATTATCAAATTCATAAGTTTTAACATTTTCATAGCGTGTTTTTTTGTCTTGGGTTCTTGAAATTATTTCGCTTTTTACTCATTTAATTGATTTTTCAATTACTTCTCAGTCTATTAAATTCACAGAATTATCCAAAAAAGTTCTCGAATTAATGGTATCGTATTCGTAATCACAAATTAATAATTTATAAAGTTCAAACTTACCCCAGTCATCATTTATTTGAACTAATGAATTAATTTTTCCTACGGGTCCTCTTATATATGTAATTGTTTTATCCAAAACCTTTATTTTAGCATTTGGTGATATACTTTCATATTTTTTTGTAATTTCATCATAGATATTGCTTACAATTCGGTCATTTTGGTTTTTTACAGCATGAACATCTCCAAAATTCATTTCAAAAATTCTGATACTTTGCCAGTAGTCGCGGTTAGTGAAGTTTAAAGTTGCAATTTTATTTTTCGCCTCATTAATTGTTTCTATAAGACTTTGATATTTTTTTGAACCAGAAAAGCTTTGGAATTTCCAGTTTATAAAAACAAAATATAAAATAATATTTTTTCAAGCGAGTGGTTACCTTACGAATTTGGCATCTTCTTCTTCGATTAATTCTTTGTATAAGTCATTTACTTTATTTAGTATTGTCATTCTCGTTCTTGGCATAATGTTTTCTTTCACTAATTCTTCAAAAATACTTTCATCAATTCAATAATCTAAATCATTATTTACTCGGTGCATTTTCAAAAATTCTTCAATATTAAAAGTGTCACAAATAATTTTCTCAAAAAATAAGTCTTTATTTTTAGAGTCTGCTTTATCTCCAAATAGTGTATCCATAGTAAATTTATAGTCCAAAACAATTGCTGTTTTTATATTATTGGATAAACAAGATACAATATGCTTTATAAAATTCAGATACTCCTCAATTTTTGATTTTTTACACCTGTCAATTTCGTCAAAAATAATCAAGACTTTTTTGTCAAGGGTTTTATCTTTTAATAATTTAAGAAATTTATATTCTTCATCATTTTTTTGAAAAACCTTACTAATATTTTCTAAAATTTTTCCTGGCAAACCCAAAAAAGGCCCAAAAATTTTTGTAATGTTTAAGGCGCCGCTAATAACTTTACTTATTATTTCTTTTTTCTGATAAGGATTAGAAAATTCAAAAATTTCCTCAAAAACTCTTTTTGCTATCATATCTAAATCATTTTGATATAACTCATATTCTCAAAGTTCAATTCTTACGATTTTTATTTTATTAGAAATATCTTTTGAAACACTGTCAATTAAAGTGCTTTTTCCAGTTCCTCATGTACCATAGATACCTAAACTTCTATCATCATTATCTTCTTTATTAACAAAAGTTTTAATTTTGTTTTTTAAAGTTTCGCTAATTTCTTTGAAATTATAAGCATTAAATTCTTTATTATTCATAATACCTCTTTATCTATATTATAGACTATTATTTTAATAGAAAATAATTAAATATCTTAATTTTGAAATACAAATCTAAAATAAATAGAATAGATAGACAAAAAAAAGAAAATTAATAATTAAATAAATTATAGTTTCAAACTATTTTATTGTTTTAATAATTGACAAAAATAAAAAATTTACATATTATGAAATCAATAAGCAATGTTGAGGTGGCAATTTTGGATGAACAATTACAAAAATTAAAAAAATTAATTAATCAATTTTATGATAAATGATCAAAATTTTTTAAAAAAAATTTTGATACTATCTTGGATTTACCAGATCATGTAATAAAAAAAGAAGAATTTACTATTATTTCAGAGAGATTTGATTCTGCAGAAAATCAAATTTTACGACACTATAGTATTTTTAATAATATCTTTAATCAAATTGATTTATCAAATTACGATTCCTTTCTTTAAATATTCACCAAATCAACTAAATAGATATAATTACCTTTCATGGAACAAGTAATTAGCGTTTTATTAGCGAAAATAATAACAAAATTTTTATACGCGATCCGAAAACGCTATCCAGTTTAAGGAATTCAAAAATTAATTAGCAATAAAAATCTACCTAAACTCCACACCTTATAATTATTAAAATTATATTTTTTTCACCTATTAATATATAATATTCATAGGTGAAAAAAAATGGATAATAAAAAAATAACAGGCGAAATGGTTTTAAACGAAGCAAGCTTTACAATGCTGAGAGAAATTGACTCATCTTCAGTCAGCATGATTTCTGAACTCGTTGATAACTCTTTAGGATCACTAGGTAATAATATTTATAAAGGAAAACACTTCATAGAAATAATAATTAAAAGAAAAGAAAATAGGGAATATGACTTAATTATTATAGACAACTGTGGTGGAATTGATGCCAGAGAAATAGATAATGTAATGACATATGGAGACCGAAAAGATTATAAGGAACCATTTTTTAATGTATTTGGGGTAGGATTGAAAAGAGCTGCGATTTGGTCGGGAACCGGAATGCAAATTTTTTCTAAGCATGAAAGCGGTGGTTTTGAATTGAACTTTGATTTTTATGAAGAAATAAATGGCAAAATAAATATGAACTCAGAGAACAGAGAATATTCTTATATGAGAAATGATCCCGATATTAATTTCATCTTAAATCCTTCAAGAAAAGTTGTTTATGGAACTAAAATAGTTTTTAAAAATCTGATAAGAGATAAAGATAACAAGTATAATGATAATAATCTATTTCACCTTGAAAATTACCTAGGTTGAAGATATTCCAAATATATAAAAAACGACAATATCGAAATTTCTTTAAGCGAGTTAAACGAGAATAACGACGTTATCGAAGATGGGATATTAAACCATGAATCCAAAATAGTCAGACCATCAGCTCCAGCTTTTGAAAATTTTGGTATTTTCTATAATTTTTTGGAAAAAAAATATGCAAATCTGCATCTCACTAAGAATGATGTCTTGAATTTTATTAAGGATAAAACTAAAAATGAATTTGATAAAGTCGAAGACCGAGAGTTTATTTTTGATTTACTACACAATGAATTAGATTTATGTATTGAGCAAGAATTTAAATACAAAGATAAAATTTTAAAAGAAGAGGTTTCCCTTCCATTCAAGATTGGGATGACAACTTTTAAAAATATAAAATACCCCACAAGAGTTTTTAATAATTATAAAGAGGTTATGGGGATAAGTCTTTATCAAGCTGACAGAGCACTAGAACATGGCCCTAATCTAGAAAATAATAAAAAATTTCAAAATAGATTATTGGATAATTTTCATAGGCAAAACAAGGGTAGCGGCAAGACCTGAAATACTAGGATTATTGGAGAAATAAATTTAGATAACTATATAAAGTTGGTCTACTCGCAGAATAAGGAAGCTGAAAGCGCTCTTGGAACAATTAAAGACCAGTTTAGGATAAAAGATGATGTGTGGATTAAATTTTCGGACAAAATGATAGAAATCTGCGATAAAGTTTATGGTAACTTTTTTAGAGAATATAATGACCTACAGAAAAATTTTGAAGTAAAGTTTAAAGAGTGAAAAAAAATCCAAAGCGGGGAAAATAGTAAACTTGATTTAGTTGTGGAATCCAAAAAAAATGAAATTAAGGCTCCTCGGTGCGAAGACAGAATAATTGAAAAATTAGATGGAGTGAATATAGTATATTTTTTTGAAGATTTTTATTCTGATAAATTGATTTCAGATTTTGACATAAAACCCGAAAGTGACACCCTTGAGATTTATCTAAATAAACTATATTTTAACAGTAAAAACATTTCATTTTTTGAAGATTTTGTGAAACTCTTTTTTTTGAAAAATAATTTTATTTCTAATGAAATAAAGGATGAAAAGGATAAACGAGCAGATTGATTAAATAAGAAAGGAATAAAATGAAAGAAAAAATAGCATTTCGAACTTTGGATGAAATAAAGAAAATGTTTGAAGAACAACAAAATAGCAAATTTAAAACTCAAAATTATCACAATGATCATATATTTAATTTTTTTAAAGATTTGAAAAGTGACGAAAATATAGAGTTTAATTTTGAAAATATTAAAAGATCTTTAACTTTAGATAGCTTTAAAGATAACAAAAAGACAATTCTTTTAATTGGTGAGGTTCAATCAGGAAAGACAAGGAATATGTTAAAAATGCTTGATTATGTTTTAAATGAAAAAGATTATCACGATGTTTTTTGAATCTGTGGAACTAACAATAATTTATTATCACAGAGCATTAAAAGATTAAGAGATGAGGAAAACCTTGATTTGCACTCCTATGAAATTGGGTATTTGGAATATTTAAAATCCAAAGAAACCCCAGTTACTTTAAAGCGAGAAATTGAGTTAAGAGATAAAGTTTTGGCAGTTAGCTTGAAAAATAAACTTCAACTAGAAAATTTAAATAGAGGAATTACTTTTGCTGACACACTTTGTTCTGAAAGGAATTTATTAATAATAGATGATGAATGTGATTTTATGTCGCTTTCAAAAGATAATAATTCAAACGAGATTAAAGCTAACCATAAGTTACTTATGAGTTTATTAAATAATAAAGTATATAAAAAAACCGCATATGTCGGTGTTACGGCGACTCCTTATGGAAATTTCAATTATGAGAGAAGCAAAGACCTATTTCCTGAAGAAGTTGTCCTACTAAATCGCAGTAAAACGGAATACACGGGTTTAAATTGATTCAACGAAAGGTCTAAAGATATCTATATTAACCTAAATACTGAAAAAACTGATGAAAATCAATACACAATAGATGTCGCCATTATTAATCATGCACATGCTATATATAAAAATCCTAAAAAATTTTCTGAAATGCTAATAAATATTGATTTAGATATTTTAAACCACGATATTTACAGCTCTAAAGTTAATAAATCATTGAGAAATTGAATAAGATTGTATGAAAATAATTTTCAAACTTTTAAAATTGAATTAAATAAGTGTTTGAAAATTCTTAATCATCCCACAAAAGATATAGATACCGAAGTTTTTTATAAAATCATTAAAGAAATTAAAAAAGATGAGATTTTTATTTTAAATGGAGATAATAGTCAAAATGATAAGTTTCAATCTGGTAGGCAAAATGCAATTATTATCGGAGGCGTAATGGTTTCTAGAGGTTATACTTTTGAAAATTTAAAAACGGAAATAATGATAAATGCACCAAAGGCCGAAAATAAGGTAAACATCGGTGTTCTGTTACAAAGAGCTCGTTGATTTGGTTACAGAAGGGAAAGCGAGAAATACATGAGAATTATTTTGAATTCTAAAATTATTAAATCTTATCATGAAGCAGAAATTGTTCAATCTGAGCTTTTTTCTTTTTTTGGTCAAACAGGTGTTTTTAAGAGACCTCATGAAATAACTGAACATTTGGAAGTAATATCAAGAAAACTAAATTACTTGGAGGTAAAATAATGAAGGAAATTTTTCACAAAAAAGATGATAATATCGAGATACTAATAAGAGGTGAAATTGGTTCAAGAGTTGAGGCCCACATAGCAATGCCCGTTACACAGACTAAAAGAAAAATATCTAAATACAGTAAGTTTTATTATATAAACTGTCTGGAAGTAAGTGATTCAAATCAAGTTCGCTATAACGAACAAATAAGTTTTATTATGGATTCTTTGACAGTTAGCGAAGTAAAAAACATTTACAACTTTATTGTTGAAAGTCTAAAAAAGCCAGAGATAAAGACCCTTAAAGACTGCATTAAACTTGTGATGTCTACATTTGGAAGAGTTTTAGGCCTTACTTATGAAAAAATAGTGGGATTGGCGGGAGAGCTGCTTTTGGTTGACACACTATTTAAAAAAGGGATTGATATAAGTGCCTTTTTTCACGAAAGAGATAACATGCTCTACGATTTTTATTTTGAAAAAAGTTCCTCATATTTGGAAGTAAAATCTACAACAAACCTTAATGAAACACATTCAATTAAGCTAGATCAATTAAGTAAAAATTCTAAAAAGACATCATTTATCACTGTTAAATTTAATGAAGATAGTAATGGGGAAAAATTAATAGAAATTATTGATAGAATTTTAGAAAATAAAAATTTCGATTATGAATTCTTAAATAAACTTGGCGATTTAAGAACCACAGTCGAACCAGACTTAATTGCGCAAGAACATTGCTTTGATACAAAGAACATAGATTTTAAGTTATATGTACCCGAAGTAATTCAGAAAAACATTTCTATACTAAGCCTTTTGTCAGAAAATAAAAACTGAAATCACATTGAAAAAATAACCCTAGACTTAAATTTATCAGGAATTATATCAAATGAAATAGAAGATATCAAAGAGATGATCTAAGTGAAACAATCAACTAAGGAAAAGTCTGAAAAAGCTATTCAGGAAATAAAAAGAATCTACAAAAGAGACGATTCTCCATTCCTTATAGGGTACTCGGGTGGTAAAGACTCCACCCTAACTTTAGAGCTTGTTCTAAACGCTTTAAATCAAATTTATATTTCTGACAGTAATCTTATAAACAAAGTAACTTATGTCATCTCTTCAGATACATTAATTGAAAATCCTTTTGTTGTAAATAGAATAAAGGAATTTGAAATTTTTTCAAATTCTCCAGAAGCAAAAAAGCTAAAAATTGAATTTATAAGCGTTAAACCTGAAGTAGATGAAACCTTTTGAACGCTTTTAATAGGTAGAGGATATCCCTTACCACTCAATAGATTTAGATGGTGCACCAGACACTTAAAAATAAATCCTATTGAAAATAACACCTATAAAATTCAAGAAAAGCATCCCACGGTAATCAATGTACTAGGAATTAGAAGAAATGAATCAGCAGTAAGAAGATCAAGAATCGAAAAATCTCAAATCGATAATGAATATTATTTGTTTCAAAATTTTGAAGAGGAGAGAAATATTATTTTTGCACCTATAATTGATTTTGAAATTCATGATTTGTGAAATTATTTGCGTTTTATAGAAAAAAGCTTTTGAGGATCGAACCTGAACATTTTATATCAAATGTATCAAGACTCTTCAAAGGAATGCCTAAACTCTTTTGATATGAAGCAAGTTGATAATAAAGGGGATTCGTGTGGAAACTCAAGATGAGGGTGTTGAGTCTGCCCACTCTCAAATAAAATTTGAATTGATAACATGCACAGTAATGGTATTCAAAATTTAGAACCCGTTGTCAAGTTTCGAAAGCTATTGTTATCGGAGAGGGATAAACAAATAAATAGATACGCAGGCAAACATGTAAGACGTTCCAATGGTACTTACTCGCTTGGAATAAGAGGTTGACAAAAACTTAAATTTGATGAAGAAAATAATGCTCACTTTATTCCAAAAAAAGGAATTCATAGGGAAAGGGTTGATGTAGTTATAAATGATGTGCTGCAAAAAAAATATAAAATTTTAGAATCTACGGAATTAAATAAGAATCTTGCCAAAAAAATTTACAATGATGAAAAGGGATTAACTTCTGCTCACTTTGTAAAAAAAGTGGAAAATGAATACTTTGTTCTAGCGCCGGGACCATACACTATTAAATATAGGGCTAACATCTTAAGAAGACTCATTGAATTAAGGGAAACTTACAAAGATTTAGAAATAAATTCAGGAATCGAATATGCAAAAATTTCAATTATCTCAGATTCTGAGATATCAAGAATTAAAGAATTACTTTTGTTAAATGCTAAAGCTATTTCAGAAGAAAAACTGAACAAGTTAAAAATCTGGTTGGAGGGGTAGAATTTTGAATTTATTAGAAATATTACAAAAAATTAAATTACTAAAAAAAATTGATTTTTTTTGTCAAATTTCACTAGAGAATTTCGAAAAATTAACTCTTGTGTTTAAATGGAAAGATAATCCTACAGAGGTCGAAGAATTTAAAAACCTTTTGATTGATTTAAACATTATATATTTAAATAATGATGACGACGACGAATTATGGAAATATTTGGAAATAAATAATTTTAAAAAATTTTTGATAGGGATTTTGAGAGATGATTATGAACAATTTATTCATAAGGAAATAATTATAAATTCCATTGAAAAAAAATATGACAGTAGTTTAGAAAAAACGACAGTTACAGAAAATTTCGATCTAAGTCTAGATTGTGATAAACGATTGGAAGATATTTTTGATCGCGAGATTGACAGGGTAGAATCTATGGAATGGTTGTCAAACAGCAATTCTGAGATGAAAGATGAAAATAAAATTGTTGGTGAGGCTCTATGGAAAATTGAAAATAATTTTGTCGAAATTGCAATAATTCCTGAGTACATGAACCTTATATATATAGAGAACTTTGAACAACTCATTGAATTTGTAAAAGGTTATGTTTGAACTATTTATCCATACTTTAATCTTGAGGAATTGATGTATTTTATGAATTATAATGTATTTTTATATGATAATAAAGAAAAAATTAAAAAATTGAAGAAATGCCTTGCTAATTGGGCCAGAAAAAATGATTTAATTTTAATTGATGAAAATTGCTTCTCTAATATCAGTTTTGATTCAGAATACAACTATATAAATAACCAAAAAACACACGCAGGAAGTTTTAGTTGCTCAAGGCTAAATAAGATTAGAAAAGCTTTCACACAAGGAGACTATTTATGAAGTTAGAAAATTTTTACAAATTAAGAATCAGAGATTTTATTTCTATAGAAAAAAAGCACGATTTTTTTGATAAATTTGGTTCGGCTTTTGAAATTCCTGAATTTCAACGAGACTATAGCTGGGGAAATAGTCAGTTGGAGGAATTTTTTGATGACATCATTGAAGCCAAAAATAAACGTGATAATCCAGATTTTTCGTGCCTCGGAATAATCTACTTGTATTATAATAAACATTCTGTCTCTTTTGAAGTTATAGATGGTCAACAAAGATTAACCAGCATTATTTTGTTAGTTGAGGTTTTCAGAAAAATTTTGTTAGAGGAAGAAATAAAACACTCCCTATTTAATAAAAAAACAAAAAGAAGAATAATTAACGGTTATTCAAAAGATTGCGTACTTGAGAAAAAATATGTAAAATTCATGGATAAATATTTAAACAATGAAATAAGTGATGATGAGGAAATTAAATCCGATGATGTGTGCAAAAAGTTTCTATTTACTTATAACTTCTTCTATTCTAAAATAAACGAAACTCATAAGACTAAACAAGAAAAATTAGAACTTTATGAGTTTATTTTGGAAAAAATATTTTTTATTTTTTATGTCGAGAGAGATAATGAGGTCAAATATAACTTGTTTATAAAATTAAACAGCAGAGGATCTGAATTACAATTCACAACACTTCTTAAAAGTCATTTGTATTCAATTGATAATTTCGAAGTTATTGATTCCGAAACAGGAGAAAAGTTTACTCGCCATTTTGCAAGTAAATACGAGAACATGGAAACAAAATGATTTTGTCTCATTTCAAAATTAAAAAATAAAGAGCAAAAGTATAGCAAAATTAAGGAAATGTGTGGTTTTTTTGCTCAAAACTACGGGGCTTACTTTTATTCCAAACTATCAAAACCTTTTCTGAATGAAGCTAATGATAAAAAACTTTTTGCTAAATATAGAGAAATAGTTAAACATTTGTTTGAAGAATACAAAAACGAACTAATAAATAAAAGTATAAGTAAAAATGATTATCAAATAAAACAATTCTTTGAAAAAATGGATACCTATGTTAGAAGGTTTATTAAATATTGCATCGAGGAAGAAAAAGATGAATGTATATTTATGCTAAAAAAAATGGCTATAAAAAAATATTTATCATTAATAATTTATATGGATATTGAATATCCTAAATTTTCAGAGGAATTTAAAGAAAATGTTTTCATGTACTGTTATTTAAGAAAATTAAAAAATTTAGTTGAAAATAACAGATTACCCAGTGGTACAAAAAATGAACAAATAAGCCCTAGAAATCTTCATTTTGAGGAGTCTTTAAAAATTATCGTATCAAAAAGTGAAGATAACTGTAAGAAGGTAATTCAACTCATTCAGGATAAAATAGAGGGTGAAAATTTTGGTGTTTTTGTATCAGAGTTTATTAATAAAAAGGATGAAATTATTGACAATGAAAAATTGAAAAAGGAATTCTTGGTTGTTGATGAATATCACGAAATTTTTGAAAATCTTATGAAAAAATATGGACTTAATTTAAATTAGTTTGCAATTTAGAAAGCAATCCTTTTAAATACTCTCCCAACTCTTTATCAACACAATATATTTAACAACCTTTCATGGCTCGAGTCATTAAGGTTTTATAAGTATTTTTAATAATTTTATCACCAATAAATTGATCCCATAATGGTTCAATTTATTTACTTTTTAACCCTTTAGTGCTAGAATCATTTTTTGAACGTTTCTTAAAGTCAGTCTTTAATTTATTATTTTCATAAAACATGTCATCACCAATTATCACCCCAACATAATCAAACTCAATTCCTTAAGAAGTGTGAATACATCCAACTTGCTCAAAGGAATCTTTTTAAATAGCTCAAGTATCATCTCTAGCTAAGTTTCAGCGTTTTTTAAAAGCTCCAATTTCAATATCAAAAACTTGATCATTATTTTTGATTGTAATCTAACTCTAAGTCTTTTTTGATTTCTAAAGTTTTGTCCAACCAATCAATATAAGCATTACTTCCATTAGTTCTAAACTGTGATTCCAATTCTAGAACAAAATATTTTCTTCATTAATACCGGACTTATTATAAAAATTGAGAATATTAGCAAATTCACCAATATCTTTGGTTGTGAGAATTTATTTATCATCAAAGTTATTTAACATTTCTGACTTCGATTTTAGCTACCAACATTGCATTAATTAATCTGAGTAATATTTAGTCTTAAACCTTGTAGATTAATTACTAAATTGTTTGCTTTAAATATTTCAATTTTCTAGAAATATTATGGTAAAGATAAAATACTTATTTTTTTACAATACACAAAATCAGCATTTATTGATATAATTATATTAATCTTAATGGCTAGAAAGTACTTAAAATATGAGTAAAACAAACGTTATATCAGAGGAATTATTTGAAAATGAAGTTCAAGAGGAACTGGAATTTTTGGGATGAGAAAAAGCAAATTTTAATAGACCCGATTTTAGAGAATTTATTGATTTTAATACTTTAAATGACAAAATTATAGAAATAAATCAAACTAGCCCAGAAATTGCCCAAAATGCGATTAATGAAATAAGGAAACACTTTGAAAATGACTTTTTAAGTTCGAATTTAAACGGTTTCAAAATTTTACTAGAAGGAATTAAAATCTATGATAAAAATAGCGATCTATATTTAACAATTAATTTAATTTCTTCAAACTATAAAGAAAATAAGTATGAATTTGCTAGGCAAATGCAATTTTCAAATGGTAATGAACTGAGAATCCCAGATATTACTTTATTTATTAATGGATTGCCCATTGCTATTATGGAGTTAAAAAATTCTTTAGCAGTTGAAGGGCTTGAAGACGCCTTTAATCAAAATGAATCTTTAAAAAGACATAGTCCAAATTTATGAATGTTTAATGCAATAAATTTTGTTTCTAACAGAGTTAGCAGTAAATATGGTTCAACCAATGCCAACTTTAAACATTTTTATGGCTGAAATTCTTGAGATATTAGTGGATCAAATCCGATTAAGTATTTATTTGACCGTGAATCAATTATTGAAATCATAAAAAACTACACTTTTTACACAAATGAGCAGAAACCCGTTAAATATTTAGCAGCACCTCACCAAATTGAAGCAGTTAAAAATACTATAAAAAACTTGAAGGAATCCCAAGATAACCGGGGTGGGGTTATTTGACACACTCAAGGTTCAGGAAAATCAGTGACGATGGTATTTTTAGCGCGAGCAATTATGAATAATTTTGCAAAATCAACAATTTTAATGGTAACTGATAGAAATGTATTAGACCAACAATTATTTTTAAGATTTTTAAATGCTGAAAATTATTTAAGAAACAAATCGGTTAATATCGGTTCTAGAAAAGAATTAATTAGTGAATTAAACGATAAAAAACACTTCGGAATTTATTTTACAACAGTTCAAAAATTTGCCGAAGAAACTGGAGTCCTTTCTAATCGTGATGATATTTTCATGCTAGTTGATGAAGCGCATCGATCACAAAATAACTTAGATGGAGAAAAAACCCTTTCCAAAGTAACTGAAGAATTTATTGTTAAATTTGGTTATGGCCGTTATATGAGAGATGCATTTCCCAATGCCAAAATTATTGGTTTTACTGGAACCCCACTAATGAAAATGGACAAGGATACTAGATCTATATTTGGTGATTTCACTCATATCTATTCAATGGAAAATGCTGTTCGAGACGGAGCAACTGTTCCTATAAACTATGAAATGCGTCGTACAAAAATCAGTTTGGACAATAAGTACACCGATTTAATGGATCAACTACAATTTGACTATATTAAGACTTTAGACCAAGATGACATTTTATCTGATCAAAAAGTTGATAATCTGATTAAAAATATTAATCACTCACTGATTCTTGAAAATGATGACATTATTAAAGCTAAAGTAATTGATTTAATTCAACATTTTAAGAAACGAGCCAATCTTTTAAATAATAAGGCAATGATTGTTGCAAATAGTCGAAAAGCAGCATTTAAATATTATAAAAACATATTAGCACTCTACCCCGAATACAAGGATAAAGTAATTTTGGTAATGACAGAATCAAATAAAGATACTGATCCAGAAATGACTGAAGCTATTGTTAAAAAAAGTGATGTAAATAATGCTGCCAACGAATTTCGAAAACCCAATTCTAAATACAAAATAGCTATTGTTGTGGATATGTGATTGACTGGTTTTGACGTTCCTGATTTAGATGTCATGTACCTTGATAAGGTTATTAAGTGACATAACTTAATGCAGGCGATTGCTCGAGTTAATCGAACATTTGAAGATCGTGAAACCAGAAAAACAAAAGAATCTGGTTTAATTGTTGATTACATCGGAATTTGAAAACATCTAGCTGATGCCTTGATTCAGTATTCATCGGGAACAGACAATAAATTAGATATTAATATTGAAGATGTTGTAAAAGCCAAAGAGAAGCTAGAAGAAATCTTTCAAATTTTAGATGATAATTATATTAAAGGAATTACCAACTTTTCTAACCTAGATTCAAAAGCTAAGTATAACTTTGTTATCAAGAAAACAGATGAACTGCTAGCTCTTTCAAATGAGGAAAGAAATAAGTTTATTAAGATTGCTCGAAAAGCGAATCGTTTTTTCAAGATTGCTTACTCAAGTATTACTGAAGAAGAATCTACCATTTGCAAGGGTATTCAAATTATTAATTCTTTAATTTTAACAACGTCATTGCAACGCGATGAAAACCTCGTATTAACTATTGATGCAATCAAAAGAGCTGCTGAACAAGCAATCAATGCTAATGCCTCGCAAGTTGAAATTTTAGAATCAAAAATTTCCAAAAATATAAACGATGTTGCCAGAATTCTTCAAACCGAAGCTGAAGGATTGATAAATAGTGCCCCTCGGGTTGCTGCTGAGCTATTTAGACACTCGATTGAAGCCTTAATTAAGGAAACTGAAAGAATTAGACCAGTTTTTGCAAAAAAAGCTTCGGAAAAACTTAAAAAAATAATTCTAAGGTTGCAAGAAAATGAAGATATTGAAAGAGTTATTGAAATGCTAAGACAACTCTCAAAAGAAATTATTAATGAAAATAATAAAGAATTAGAATTTGAAGATATTCAACTACAAGCGTTCTTTGAAGTAGTTGCTGATGATAATTATTTGGGATATAACAACAACTCAGAGACTTTAAGAAGAATTGCAATTGATTTAATGGATAAAGTTAAAGATCATGTCACTGGTCAATTTAATACCAATCCCAAAGTACAAAGCCATGTACTTTTTGAACTTAAAAAATTATTAAAAAATAAATATGGCTATCCCCCTGATGCCCTTGGGGGAGTTTCGGGAATTTTATTTGACAAAATTAAAAATGAAATCAGAATAAATCCAGATTACTTTAGAAAGGATGATTAAAAATGGCAAAGTCAATTAATGATATAGAATCAAAATTATGAGCTGCAGCTGATACCCTAAGAGGAAATATGTCAGCGGAAGAATATATGCATACAATTTTAGGAATTCTATCACTTAAATATATTTCAGACCGTAATCTATTTGGAATTAAAAAATTATCAGAGGAGGGGTTGTCTTTAGACTTTGTAGAACCCGAAGAATTTTATTATAGATATAATGCTTTTATAGTTCCTGAAAAAGCTTCTTGAAATTATGTTATGAAATTTGCAAATTCCCCATCCCTTGGAGAAGTAATTGATAACGCTTTTATTGAACTAGAAGATAATAACGAAATGTTAAGAGGAATTTTCAATAAAAACTTCAACAAAGAAGGGGTCGACCAAATTAAACTTGGTGGAGTTATAAAGATATTTTCAGATGAGGATTTTTCTCACCAAGAAGACGAAGATATTATTGGAAGAATTTATGAATATTTTCTAGGGAAATTCTTTAGAGACAGAGGACAGAGTGGGGGAGAATTCTATACTCCAACTTCAATTGTTAAACTAATGGTTAATTTAATTAAACCTGTTAGAGGAACGATTTACGATCCAGCTTGTGGATCTGGAGGAATTCTTGTTCAATCGAAAAGATATATTGAATCTCATGGTGGAAAAATGGAAGACATAACAGCCTATGGTCAAGAATATAATAATGTTACTTGAAAATTGGCAAAATTAAATTTAGTATTAAATGGTTTTCCAATTGTTGACACTGAGGGTAATGGGGTGATTGGTCAAAGATCTGCGGATACTTTTGCTGATGATCAACACAAAAACAAAAAATTTGATTTTGTTATGGCCAATCCACCTTTTAATGTAAAAAAATGGGGCGCTGAAAATCTTCAAGAAGACCCAAGGTTTAAATGAGGAATTCCTCCCCAAGGTAATGCTAACTATGCTTGACTATCACACATGGTATCTAAATTATCAACAAAAGGTAAAGCTGCCATTGTTTTAGCTAATGGTTCGCTTTCTTCATCAAATCAAGAAAAACTAATGCGAGAAGCATTTGTGAATGATAATAAAGTTGACGCTATTATAGAGTTGCCAGATAAGTTATTTTACACAACAGGAATTCCAGCGTGTATTTGAATTTTTAACAATAGCAAAGTGAATGAAAACATTTTGATGATTAATGCCTCTAAAATGGAGGGCAATATGATTTCTAAAAAACTTAGGGAGTTAAAAGATGAAGACATTGATATCCTCTCTAAGTTCTATGAAAAACACCAAAAAGGAGAACAAGTAAATCAACTTGGGGTAGCTAAAACTATAACAAAAAATGACTTAAAAGACAATGACTTTTCTTTTGTTCCGGGAAGATATGTCGGTTCTGAAGAGGAAATCATTGATAAAGCAGAATTAAAAGAGGAAATCAAAAAGATAGCAGAAGAATTAACTGGACTTCTAAAAGAGTTTAGTGATATGATTCCTGAAGTGGAATCTTCAATAAAAAAAGCCTTAGAATACGAAGAATAAAAAGATGCTAGCGCATCTTTTTCTATTTTATAAGCAATTTTATTAATCTTTCCTTAAGTAAGTTTAATTTGTTTTTAATTGAAATCAACTTTTCGATTTTGTCTACAATATTTTGTTCATTATATTGAAGGGGTTTTTTCATTTTAATTAGTTTTAAATTAGATAAATTTATTGCTTGCATTGTTGTGCCTGAAGAAAGCTTTTCTTTTTGCTCTTTGAAGTGTTTTGACATTAAAAATCCAGCTATTTGATCATTATATAAGGTCTGAAAGTTAAAAAAACCTGTTGAGAATACTTCCTCGGGAGCTTTAGAAAAATAAAACACCTTATTTTCACCGAGTAACTTAGAAATAATAAAACTGTTATTGGCGGGTGAAACATCAGCCCTGGAAGGTTTGATTGAATTAATATCAATAATTTTATTTAAGTCAATTGAAAATTCGCCAATCGCATTAGTTGCTATATATTCACTTTGTTCATTTCACTTATTATTTTGTAAAGTGATAATATCATAGAAAAACACTTCTTCGGTATTTATTGAATTATAATAACTAACTAAATAGTTTTTGATTAAATTAATAATTTTAATTATATAAGATTCAATTTTTTCAATTGGTTCAATAATGTCAATTATATTTTTTAAATCTTTTTTTGTATTATCAAAAGTATCAATTCTAACGCATTGTGAGAATTTTAAAAATAAACTTTCAATTGGTTCAATAATGTCAATTATATTTTGTTGTTCCTCTAGTGAAGGTACATTAAAAATAATTTCCCTTATATCTACAATTTTTATTCTAAAAACTTTTAATCCAGTTGCATATTTATGAAATTTGTTTTTATTTTTTTTAATCAAATAAAATAGGAATTTATCGATAATAAAATTTTCGATACCTTTTATCGATATTTGCTCACCCCCCAATATTCCATATATACTGGAGTTTATAAAATATGAGTGTCCTAAATCTTTAATTGTCTCGGACGTAGAAACTAAAACCGTTGATTGATTAATGACAGATTTTTCATGATAAAATTTTTTATCTACCTTATGAGGGAAGCTTTCATCAACTAATTCACATTTGTATGTCTTGCCATAGTGAAGAGCTAGAAACTCACCGGTCTTTTTAAGGTCTTTTTTTTGAAATTTTCCTCCGCCCCTGCACATTATAGAAATTTCACCAAGTTTATAAATAGCCATTAAAAAACAGTGGTTACATTAAATGTAACCACTGTAAATTTTTCAATTATCTTCTACCGATAGATTAAGATATCTAAAAGTTGTTTCTATTTTTTCATGACCAAGTTGCAACATAACCATTTTTGGACTGGCACCATGAGTAAGTAAATGTGTCGCATGGGATCTTCTTATTGAATGTGGGGTAAACTCACTACCCAAAATTTCTTTGACCCAAGCCCTTAATGTTTTAGTTGTTAGAGTAAACTTCTCAAGTTTTTCGGTTGTTTCAAAACAGTGAAATATTTCTCTAATTTTATTTCCCTTTCCAATAATTACGATTGTTTTACGATTTATTTCAATGATTTTTTTAAGTTCTTCAGCTCTGATGCCTGTCTCAAACAAAAATTTCATTAAAAGTTTTTTTTGAACTAAACTTTTTGAATCAAATTCGTTAATTAATGTTTTTTTTAATAAAAATTCCTTATTAAAAACCGCCCTATATATTTTTGGAATCCTTGGTAATTTAAATTGTTTAAGTTCCTTTATCCGTTTGTCCTTCGATCAATTCATATAAGAGCAAATTATATTAAAGTGTGTTCATGCTGTATTGGGTGAATTAAAATAATTTGAAATGATATGTTTTATTTTTTTCACGTCATTAAATACGTAAAGATACCTATTTAAAACACTTGTATAAGTTTTTACAGTATTTTTACTGTACATATTTAAAATTAAGAAATTCAAGAAATTTTCTATTTTCATATTTTCACCTCCTTTATTTAAGTATTTTACTTAAATATAGTAAAATAGATATAAAGAAAGAGGTGTTTTAATGGCTATTTATAAACTTGGTGAAATTTGTTTTTCAGTAAGCGAAACTTCAAAAGCAGAATTACCAATTTACACTTTAAATACATCGGACTTACTTAGAAATGAAGTGAATCCTGTATTTGAAAATGAGAAAATTCTAGGTCAATTTAAGAAAACTGCGAAAAAGTCTGACATACTTTTTTCCGAAATAAGACCAGGCAATGGGAGATGAGCTTTACTAAATGAGGATTTAAAAAATTGTTTAATATCTACTAAAATTTTAGTTTTAAGGTGTATTTCTAAAATCATTTTACCTAAATTTCTTTATTTATTAATTACTTGTAAAATAAATAAAGAAATTGTTAAAATAGCAGAGAATAGAAGTGGAACTTTTCCTCAAATAACTTTTACAGAGATTTCTAGAATTGAATTAGAAGTACCTTCACTAGAGGAACAACAAAATATAATTGACATTATTGAACCAATTGAAAAAATTGAACGTTTAATTTTGGAAATTAATGAAAAGTTAATTAGTTTAATTAAAAATATGAGAGAGAAAAATGATTTCGAATTAATAAATAATCTAGTAGTGAAAGAGAAAAATGCTAAAAAAAATATAAATCAAATTTCTGCGAAGATTCTAAAAAAACAAAATCCAGTCATAAGTGGTTTTGAGCAACCTAATACATATAAAACTAATAGTTTTTATGCACCGCAAGGAACTTTTTTATTTTGTTCAATAAGAACTTATCAAAAAAAATTTGGAATTATGCCATATGAAGCCGATTATAATGGAACATTATTTGCATATAAGGTAATAAAAAATCAAACCTCATTGCTCCATTCTCTATTAAATAATAAAATTTGACTTGATTTTGATAGTTTATCAAAAGGAACAAAAATGCCGGTTCTCTCTGAAGAAGACTTCCTCAAAAAAATAAAAATACCTCTAGTAGAGTTTGAAATTAAAAATATTTTTGATTTTTTTATTAAAATAAATAGAACACTATTAAAGATTGAATATTTAAAAAATAATCTAATAAAAATTCTTATAAAATAAATTTTAATTATATTAATGGAGCATTGCAATAAATTAAAAATAATATATTTTTTTAATTATATTATATTTTCAATTGTAATAGCATATTTAATTGATATGAAAATTTGAATGATTAAAAATATTATATTTAAAAATTATAAAACTTTGATAATGAGGAAATTGATTTAAGCTCACTCAATTTATTTTTTGTAGTATTTAACTAGTAAATTTAGTCGGTAAATCAATAAAATGTTGAGTAAGATATTATGCCATTAAATCGGTAAAGTCAATTTATAAATGAGCAAGTTTTAAAAATGAATGAAGATTAAAAAAAGCTATTTCAATAATAAAATGCTAAATTCCTAACTTGAAAAAATAATGCAGTAAGCTTCCTAATTTATGAATTTAGTATGATTACACTTAGAAATTGTTTTTTAAAAAATTAATAGGAGATACTGCATTATGTTTTAAAGCGTAGTTTAAACGCATCTCATAAATTGGTTTACCAAATATTGTGGTAATGTCAAATTTATCCATACGTTCAGGAGTTGCTGTCAAAGCTATTTTGTATTGAGCTTTAAAGTAGTTTTCGATTTTGGCCATAATATTTGTCTCACTTTTACCATCTAAATGATGAGCTTCATCAAAATAAATTACTCCAAAATCATTTGGTTCTAACTTTTTTTGGTCAATAAGATTATTTAAACTTTTATCAACCACAAATAAATGGTTACTTTTTAATTCCTTTGGATTCGGAGTTAAGCCTCCCTTAATTAAAGTGGTATTTGTTAATTTCAAGATTTTTTCAAAAGTAGCTTTAGCATTAATAACAATTTCTTGACGATGAGAAATAAATAAGATCCTTTGATTAGCCAATTTTTTTATAATTTCTTGGTACATGAAGGCTGCTAAATAAGTCTTGCCAGTCCCGGTTGGTAAGACAATCAAGTTTTCGGGCTGATTAAGTTTTTTAAAAACATCAATAACCTCTTCTTGATAGGGGAGTGGTTTAAATACCTCAGCTTTAATGACTTGATGATTATCTAATTTCATAAAATCAGTTGGGTCTAATTCGCTAAAATTAATCCATCCATAACGATTATCACAATCATCTCACATGTAGTCAAAGTGATTGTTTAATACCTGAGCTTCCTTATTTTTAACAAAAGAAAAGTTAATTTTTCCGCTTGTTAGTCCTTTGTTGGTCATGTTACTAGAACCTGAAAATTGCATAGATGCCTTCTTTAGTATTAAAGACATAAACTTTCATATGAATCGGGCTTTGGTTATTGATTACTTGAACCTTGATATGGGTATTATTAAATTTATTAATTTGATATAAATCATCAATATTAAAAGAGCTAGCCGCTTTATTACAGGTAGTTGTTAAAATTTGTAACTTTCCATTATTGGCAAAGAAACTTTCAAATTCTTCATAAAAGAGGTTAAAAGCTTGTTTGGTAATAAAGGGTGAAATTATCTTCATTTCGTGGCTTTTTGTAATTAAATCCTTAAAAGTTTTAATTAATTCTTTATGTTCTAAATCTGTAAATATCATAATAATTCCTCTATGGATATTATACTATTAATATATAAATTAAGGTTTTTATATTTCGCGAATATATTGCTTTTTTTATAAAAAAATAATAAAATAAATTTATTAATAAACCAATTTGAATAAAATTTCTAGAGGAAAATAAAAATGAAGAAAAATGAATTAGGTCAATTCTTTACAGTTAAAAGTAGTTGAATTACTAAGCCGGTACTAGATTTTATTAAGGAAAATACAAAAAAAAGAAATATAATTTTAGATCCTTTTGCGGGACAAGGTGATTTATTTGAGTCATTAAGAGGCAGATTAAAAAGAGAGGATTTATATTTTTTAGGTTTTGACATAGATAAAGACCTTAAATGAACTATTAACGACAGTCTTGAAAGAATACCTTTAACACAAGAGGAGAATACTTTTATTGTGACCAATCCACCTTATTTGGCAAAGAATAGCTGTAAAAGAAATGGTTATGAAAGAACATATGAAAATTACTTTGAAAAGTCCGAATGAACAGACCTCTATTTAATAGCAATGCAAAGAATGGTGGATTTAAAAATTCCGGGAGTTGCGATTGTTCCAGAAACTTTTATTAATTCAAAATTTTCTAAGGAATTTATAAATAGAATTGTAATTATTGAACCAAATCCTTTTAATGATACCGAGGTTCCTATATGCATTGTTTGTTTTGATGGATCAAAAAGGCAGGATTGCGTAATTTTTAAAAACAATTCTAAAATAGATTCACTAGAGAACTTAAAATTATTAAATCCAAAAAATGAATCACTAAATTTAAATGACCTTAGATTTAATGATATAGCCGGAAGTATTGCATTAAGGGGGGTAGATTCAACAAACCCTTCTGATAAAATAAGGTTTTTAGATAAAAATGAATTAGGATTAAGTATATTAAAAATAAAGAACTCTTCAAGAGCCATCACCGTACTCAACAGTAGCAAACTATCAAATCTGGATGAAAATCAAATCAAAAAAATCATTGATTTTTCAAATAAATACCTGAATGATTATAGAGAAAGCACTTGTGATGTCTTATTAACTCCATTTAAGGGAAATAACAAGGAAAATATACGTAGAAGGAGATTAGATTTTAAATTGGCCAAAGCAATTATTGAAAAGGCCTATAAAAATATAATATTAGGAGATAACAATGGAACCAAATTACGACTTAAATCTCAAAATGCAGTTGAAAAATAATTTAGAAAATTTTGACATTAATTCAGAAAGTGAAAGATTAAAAATTGAAAAATTTTGTGAAAAATTTAATTTTAAACTAGACGAAGTTTATGATGAAATTAAGAAAAGTAAATTCTTAAAAGCGTTTTTCATAAAAAATCCAACGAAGCAAAATATATACGAAAAAACTGCTTTTGAATTTATATCTTCAATAGAGGGTGTGCATGATGCTGAAAATCTTCCAAACGGAAGTAAAACAAATTCGGTTTATATTTCTGATCAGGAGGTAAGAAAAGGTAGAGACGTACCTATTTCAATAAGAAAAAAAGCAAAATCAATTGATTTTAAATTTATGTATAAAGATTTAAAGACAGAATTTTATGTTTTCCACAAATATACCGGCGAATCTGGCGGCGCTCAAGATAATCAGAAAAACGACATTATTAATTCTATGAATGCTGCAAAAAGCGCTCACCCATGTGACAAGGATTTTGTGTTATTCTATATTTGTGACGGCGCTTACTATAATAAGGAAAAAATGATTGAATTGGGGAACAATATAACCGGGATATCAAATTTCTATCTTTTAAAATCAGGCGATCTTGAAAATAAATTAAAGTCAATTTTTGATGGCTATAAATGTATATAAAAATTATTAAATATTAAAGAGGTAAAATTATGAATAAAAAATATAATCTTGATTTCTTAAAAATATCCGACTTCTTAAAAAGAGAAAATGCTATATTTAAAATACCAGTTTATCAAAGAAATTATTCTTGAAACAAACAAGTCAACACGCTACTTAATGATATTTATGATTCAACTTTAGATTCCGGTTTTTTCATAGGAGTTATTTTTTGTTCAGAAGGCAAGAACGAAGAAATTTTAATTGTAGATGGGCAGCAAAGGTTGGTTACAATCTCTATTATTTTGAGTACAATTTTAAAAATTTTAGATAGAAACCTTAAAGAGGAAGCAAAAAATGAAACGGAAGAAAATAAATCAAAAACAAAATTATTAATGGAAGATATTGAAGAATGCATTTTTAAAAATCAAAAAATAAAAAATAAACTTAAATTACAAACATACAAAGATAAAAATATTTTAGGTAAAGTCTTGGATAAGGATTATTCCCCTAAAAATTTAAGTAATGATGAGAAAAAACACAAACTTGTAGATAGTTCAAAAAAAATTAATGATTTTTTTAAGGACAAAGATACTTCGGATATAATAGAATTTGCTAAAAAATTATTGAAAACAAATTTAGTTTGCTTAAATTTAAGTGAATTTGAAGTAAATAGAAATGAACTTTTTGAAGCCTTCAATTCGAAGAACGAGCCTCTAAAAAATTTTGATTTAATAACAAATTTGATTTTTATGAAAATTGAAAACGAAGAACTTCAAGAAAAAATTTATCGTGAAGAATGGGAAAATCAATTTCAAGATGAAAATGGTGAAGTTTCAGAAAAATTTCTTAGAGATTTTATATCTATGAAAACGCTTAATAAGGCGGTGGACAAAGGTTATGATATTTATGAGCGTTTTAAAAATATGATCTCAAAGTTTGAAGCGAAGAACAATGAAAAGTTGATAGATGAAATAAAAAAATTAATTAGAGAAATGAAGAAATTTTATGAGATTTACAATTTTATAAAGACTGACTCAAGAATTAAAAAAACATATGGAAAATTAGACATTGATGAGCAAAGACTTTTTGAATATAAATTTTTAGGCGTTGATTCCGCTGACTCATTCATAATGTATCTTATCGACAGATTGATAGATAAAAAACTAATTCCAGGACATTTCGATTTGTTAATCAAACACATTACAAATTATCTCTATAAGAAAAAAATTATGGGTCCTACTGCTCAAAATAGAATTTTGTTTATTGAAATTCTTAAAAAATGCAAAGAAGAAGAAAACAATGAAAAAAATAATAGAAACTGAATTTTTGACATATTTACTTCGACTATAAAAAATCACACAGATAAAGGAGATAATTTTAGAAATAATACTAATAAAGAATTTATGGACAGCGTAAAAATCGGTTTTAAGAAACATGAAGATTCCAAACTTTTTTTTGTTTTACTAAATGATAATTTAAAAACAGGCTTCAAACCTAAAACTATAGACGAATTTAAAAATATTACAGTAGAACACATAGTTCCTCAAGCATTTAAAAAAATCCCCGAATGAACCGAATTAATGGCATCAGAAAAAGACACTTTTAATTTAAATAAAATTTCCAATTTAACAATACTTAGTGAGCCCGAAAACTCTAAAACGGGTAGTAAAATTTTTGATAAAAAAATGAAAATAATCCCCACGTCTATCTTTAAAATAAATTTAGAAATGGCTAGTTATAAAAATATTAGTGATCTTGATGAAAAATGATTTAAATATTTAAAAGAAAGATATAGCAAAACTATTTCGGAAATAACATAATATATTTTTAAAATTTTGAAATATTTTTTCCTAATATAAATAAAATATTTTTTTTGATAGAAATTGAGCTTATTGAGCAGTTGCGAAAAATGCGTTTTCGTAATAAATTTATTAATAAAAAGCGATTCGCTCTAAATTTCTAGAAATTATATTTAAAATATTTTTTGACAATCATCAATAAATAAATCACTACAAAAATAATTTACAACCATCCCAACCCCAAACTAAAATCCAAAAACCCAGTTGACCAATCAACTGGGTTTTTGTTATTTAATATTTTTAGCGTTATTTTTAATAAGTTCTTGGTATCAATAAAATGATTTTTTAAAATAGCGTTTCATGTCTTTTAAATTATGTTCATCACGATCCACATAAATAAATCCATAGCGTTTTTGAAAACCTTGATGTGAGGAAACTAAATCAATCGCTGTTCAAGGATTATATGAAATAACTACAACTCCTTCACTAATAGCTTTACGCATTTGGAGAATGTGTTCGTGATAGTATTTTATGCGATAGTCATCTTCAACTGTATTGTGCTCATTTAATTGTTCACGAGTACTTACACCATTTTCTGTAATCATTAATGGTAATTGATATCTTGAGTATAATTCTCTTAAAGTAGTTTTAAAACCAATTGGATCTATTTCTCAACCATACTCATTGGCTAGTAAGTTAGGATTTTTAACACTTTCAAACATTCCTGGAACATCAAATCCAGTTTGTTGATCAAAGCTTTTTTTATTTTGGTATTCAAAGTTAGGTTCAACATACTTAACAGTAAAAGTTGAGTAGTAGTTGAAAGCAATAAAGTCGGGCTTTGCATTACTTAAAATTTCGCTATCTTTTTCTCTAAAATCAATATCTATTTTAGCTTGTTGAAAGTAATTTAAAGCAAATGAGTTATATTTACCAGTAACACAAACATCAATGTATAACAAGTTTCTCATGACATTGGCATTAAAAGCTGAAATAATTTACTTTTAATTTATCATTTTTAGTCCATTGTTTAGTCTTAACTCTTTTTGATAAAATCGATAATCCAAATTAAATTTCCATTTCCAAATATTAATATTTTATGTAATAATTAAATTATAGATAAAAGAGAAAAAAATATGGAAATTAAATATAAAGAAATTTTAAAGGATATGCAAAACAGATTAGTATCAAATAATACAAGAACTAATACTTTTTTTTCAAGCAAAACAAGCTCAGTTGACTTCTTAGATTTATTTAAATATTATTTGATTGAAATACCAGTTAATGAGAACATTTCATATTCAATTGAAAATTTGTTATTAAAATTTTTGGAAATTGGTAAATTCATTGTCAGCTCTAATAAAGAACTAATTCCACTTAACATTAGAAAGACGCAGTGAACAGAGGCTCAAGATAAAACTCGTCTAAGCATTTTTAAGAGATTGAAAAACATATTGAAAGAATGTACAAATGACCGTCAACAATTTTCGATTGAATCCTTGCGAATTGGCTACCCCTTTATAAAGGGAACAATAAACTCATCCAATGAAGCAGCAAACTTTAGAGCACCATTGTTTTTTTATGATTTAAAAGCAGTCAAAGTTACAACCGATCGATTTCAATTTGATATTTCAAAAGATTTTGTAGTTAACTCTTCAATAATTTCCAATGCAGCAGTTTATAATAAAGTTAGCGATTTTAAGTTGGATTTTGAGCAAGTTGAAGTTTTAGATGATGAAAAAAATCTCTATTTAGAAAATTTTAATTTTAATGCCAATTTAAAAGATGAAGATATTATAAAGTTTATTAAGACTAATAAACTTTATAAAAGTAGTGGGATGAGTTTTAGTGAAAGGAATGAAATTTTCAAATTTTTTTCAAATCCAATAAAGATTGAACCACTAAAATTAGTTAACAAAAGAGATTTTAATCTTGAAAATAAATTTACCTTTGATGCCCTGGGAGAATGTGTTTCTAGAATTATGCCAAACGTTGCTATTGGAAGGTATAATTTAACTTCAACTGGAATTTTTGCCAATTATGAAGAATTAAAAAATTTAAGCGATGAAGAACTAGAGGATTTCTTTGCAACTTCAACGAGTTTGGGTTTGAGTCAAAAAGAAGATGAATTTCTTGAAAGTGACATCGAATTAATTTCTAAACTAGATTATTTTCAAAAGTTAGCCATTAGAAAATCACAAAAATCAGATTTAGTTATTGAAGGGCCACCGGGTACTGGAAAATCTCAAACGATTTCCAATATTATTGCCAATATTTTAAATAATAATCAATCTGCGCTATTTCTAACTGAGAAAAAGGTTGCGTCAGAAGTTGTATTTCAAAGAATTGGCCAACTTTCAAATTTGGCATTATGAATTCACAATGTTAACAAAGATAAAGACAGTATCTATCAGCAATTAAAAATTATTACAAAGGATTTGGATGAATATATAAACATTCAAAAGCAGTTTGATTTAAAAAATCATGGTGAAACTATTGATGAAATTTTTTCAAGTATTTCAGATTTTAAAAGGTTAATTAATAGTGAAATTGGTATTAAGTATTTAGAATTTAAAAAGGAATTTAAAAAAATTCTAACAACTAAAAAAGGTGATGAAAACACTTATTTAAAAAATTTTGAACAATTTCAAAAAATGGTTGCTCAACTAAAAGAATTTTCAATTTTAAGTGATATCTCAACTCTTGACAATCCCAATCTGATTAATATAGTTTTTAATTCTCTTGATGATCGCCAAAGTTTTCAAGAAAATTGTCCACTAATATCATCCAGTGATAGACTTCAAAAAGTAATAGCTAGTCAAAAAGATATTGATCAAGATTTATTTGATGTATATTTATTTAATCATCTCTACAAGTCAAAGACTAGTTTAAGAATTGGTATTTTTTCAAAACGAAAATTTAAGAAATTTTTAGAAACCCAATCAAGACAAAAATATAAACTAGAGCTATTATTTTTTAAGGAGAATATTGATTTTGAAAGTTTTCAATTTTTGTTTGAACGTCGCGATGAAAAATCTGTCATTCAGTTACTAAAAATTGCAGATTTGGGAATTGTTGATTTTCAAACCATTGAATTAGTAATTAAATACAATTGATCGAATAAATTTGAGAGCGATAATTTAAAAGTGTTTAAAATAATTGAATCAGACTGATTTTCTAAAATTTCTGAGGCAAACCATAAACAAGTTGATAACACAATTAGTCGAATTTATTGACAATTAATTGACAAAATTTATTCAAAAATTGCCAACGATGAAGTATTAAATGACAAGTATGGAAAATTAAAAAATATTATTAGTAAAGAAAAGGGTCGTCACAATATTCCGCGACTATTTAAGGTTTATCAAGAAATTTTAGAAATCTTATTTCCGATCAAAATCTCTTCTCCAGACACAAGTTCAAATCGATTAATTTTTCCGTGAAAAGAAAAAGATTATGACTTTGTGATTTTTGATGAGGCTTCACAAATTTTTACTGAAAATGCTTTGCCAAGCTTATTTAGAGCTAAAAAATCGATTATTGCTGGGGACTCTAAGCAACTTCGCCCTTCAAATTACTTTGCTTCCAAACGGTTAGGTGCAGAAATTGACGAAGAAGAGTACAATGAAATTCTAGAAGATGAAAATTATGAAGTGATTGAAGAAAAACTTTCGACCCTTCAAGATGAAAGTTTGTTGGATTTTGCTTTGAGTCGATTTCCAAAAACAATGTTAAAGTTTCATTACCGTAGTAATCATAAGGAACTTATCTCGTATTCAAGTGCGGCTTTTTATGATAATGAACTTTACGTTTCAGATAAACCTAATTCTGTGGAATTACCTCTTGAACAAGTTTTGGTTGAGAACGGGATTAAATTACGAAAAGAGGGGATCAATCCAAAAGAAGCTGAGATGGTTGTTCAACTAGTTTTAAAACATATTAAAAGAGGTGAAACCTCAATCGGAGTTATTACCACAAATTCGCAGCAAATGAAATTTATTGAAGATTTAATTGAAGATGAAGCCTTACAAAACCAGAAGTTAGCATTAGCGCTAAATAATAACTCATTATTTATTAAGAATATTGAAAATGTTCAAGGTGATGAACGTGATATTATAATTTTTTCAGTTGCTTTTGCCCCCGATCAAACCGGAAAATTTATTAATGCTTTTGGGCCAATTGGTCAGGCCGGAGGACCCAATCGTTTAAATGTTGCCATTACTAGGTCTAAAATTAAAATGTATGTTGTTAAATCAATTAATTCTGCAATCATTAATAGCCAAAATCAAAATACATTAATTTTCAAAAAATATTTAGAATATGTTGAAAAATTGCAAGAGCACGAATTAGACTCGAAGCTAATTAATGCTGTTCTATCTAGTGTTAATCCAACTGTTAGAGAAAGCAGCCAAGATAGTGGATGAAGTGATTCAGAATTTGAATTAGAAGTTTTTGAGCAAGTAAATAAGTTATTATTTCATTTGCAAGATCGCTTCGAAATTCACCGCCAAGTACAGCAGGCTGGTTATAGAATCGATATGACCGTTTTTGATAAGCAAGAAAAAATTCATATTTTAGCAATTGAAGCAGACGGAGCCCAATTTCATATATCAACTCGAGAACAAAAAATGAATGACTACTACCGTCAAGAGTATTTAGAAAACCAAGGCTGAAAATTTAAACGAATTTTATCAACCCATTGATGAGATTTAGATGGAGTAAAGAGAAAGCAATTTTTAAACGAAGTGCTGGAATTTGTTAATGATTATCTTGAAGATCATTAAAAACCATTAATTAATAAAAAAACATATTCCAAAAGATAGGAATACTAAAAATCTTAAGTATACTTTTGCAATTATAAAATCATTTTTTAAAAAATTATTAAAACCGACCTTAATGGGTCGGTTTCTCTATGTCAATATATCTTGCAACATAAGCTCCTTTGTTTTTAAGCATTATACTTTCAAACATTCCTGGAACATCAAATCCAGTTTGTTGATCAAAACTTTTTTTATTTTGGTATTCAAAGTTGGGTTCAACATACTTAACAGTAAAAGTTGAGTAGTAGTTGAAAGCAATAAAGTCGGGTTTTGCATTACTTAAAATTTCACTATCTTGTTCTCTAAAATCAATATCTATTTTAGCTTGCTTAAAGTAATTTAAAGCAAATGAGTTATATTTACCAGTGACACAAACATCAGTGTACAACCAGTTTCTCATAACATTAGCATTAAAAGCTGCAATAATATCTTCGGGTTTAGAACTAGCTGGATAGGCCATAGAAACGTTAGGAGCTGGACCAATTTTACCTTTTTGTTTAACAAAGTTTTTGTGATACATTTTAATAACCAAAGCTCATAAAGCAATGCTTATTTAAAGTAAACACAATTTTAAAAATGCATTTTTTATAATGCATTTTTATATTTTGTGCAATTGTAGTATATTTAATTTCAATATCTTAATTTAAAAGTTTGCAATTTATATGTTAGAATTATTATTAATAATATTTAATATAAAAGGACTGTTTTAAAATGAAAAAAAATTTTTATGTAATTTTAACAAAAAAACACAAGGGAATATTTAAGGGTCCTTGGGAAGAACATATGTCAAAAATTAAAGATACACCATTTCCTTTTTACAGAGGTTTTATTAAAGAAGATGATGCAAAGGAGTGGCTCGAGAGAATAACATACTTGCTTGAAGTTATTGAAAAAGAAAATATTGAATTGGACTTTGATTTAGTCAACTTAATAAAAAAATGCGCAGACTTAAAAAATGATTTTTCTAACATGAAATCCACTCTCTTAAATTTAATTGAATCAAAAATAGACTCTGAACATTTCGAAACCATTTCGTTTAGCCAGGATGATTTTTGATCAAATAAAGATGATAATCAAAAAAACACTTGGGAAAATTTTAAATCACTTTTAGTAAAATGCTTTGATTTTTATTTCTATGAAAATAAGAATAGCGAAATTACGGGTCATATAACTTATTGAAAAACTATATTAGTACAACAAAAAAAACAAATTTTATTTACCTTACCTCTTGAATGAAAAGAGGTTTGGGATAAATGTTTATATAAATCAACCAATCAAAATATAATTGATTTTAATAATTTTTCGTTAAAATACTGTAGTAAATTAA
The DNA here is from genome assembly GCF_000565215.1 of Spiroplasma sabaudiense Ar-1343. Lineage (NCBI taxonomy): Bacteria > Bacillati > Mycoplasmatota > Mollicutes > Entomoplasmatales > Spiroplasmataceae > Spiroplasma > Spiroplasma sabaudiense. Next base: position 487,825 of record NZ_CP006934.1, read on the forward strand.
TAAATGAAATATGTAAAAATCAAAATCCATCCATTGAAAAAAATTTGCTAATTTTATTAATTTTATTAGATTCGATAAATTTCATGGAAATAAATTATGAAAAAAAATATTCACAAGATTTGAGATTTAAAGATTTTAAAAAGTTAAAATTGTGTATTATTAAAATACTTGAAACAAAATATGAAGTATCAATTTTATCTAAAGATTATCGAACAAGAATTAGAAATATTGAAAAAAATTTCATTTTTAAAAAAAATTTCAAATCAACCTGGTATCTAAATAAGATAGCCATCGCTATTCTTCAACCATATGATAGAATTTCTGAAGAACAATGAGTATCATTGCTTTCAGGTACATATCATCTTTTTGATAGTGTTGAATTTAAGAGTAAATTCAAAGAAAGTGCCTTTTTTGAAACAATTTGAAAAAGTTGTAATAATATTTTAAATCGATATAAAATTAGACACTCGAAGGAAAAAAATATTTTAAATTATAAAAAATTAAGCGAAAAAGATAAAAGAGAGATTTATGAATTTATTTCATGCAGTTTTCTGTATTTTTATGCTCTCCATGGATTAGATATTGATTTTTCAAACATATCCTCTATTTGCAAGGGTTAGTAAATCAATTTGATTTCCCAGAATATAAACTTTAAGTATACTTACTAAAGATATAAAATATTATTTAAAATAACTTTTAACCATACATGTGAAATATTTAATTAAATTTGAAAGAGATAATTTTTAAAAAAAGTTTATTTAAAAATAAGGAAATATAATAATTAATAAAGGTTCAAAAAAATTTAACTATATAAATTAACTTATTTTTTATTTTCATTTATTTTTCGTATATTCAAATTTCCAAAAAAACTAATTTAAATATATTTAAAGTTTAAAAGTTTAAAAAATAAACATATATTATATAAATTTTGTGGAACTAAAATTTGAGCAAATAATTTGCAATGCGCAGTCTGTAATACTACAATTAATTCACAACTCACCAATTAAAAAATCAATATTAATTCAATTTCTTATGATATTCTTTGTTTTTATTATAAAATATATCTGAGGTGTAATATGAAAAATATTAAATATGTAGCAATTCCAACAAAATATGAGTTTAAACCTCAAAGATTTTATATTGGGATTCTTTACGAAGATGCAGATAATTACTTTTTTATGAGTCGTCAAGCTTGTAAAAAACCAGAAAAAGATAGTGATTTTTATATTGCCAGACTTGATATGAGAAACCATCAAAATCATAAGTTGATTGATTTAGAAACCGAAGAAGAGGTTGGTAAAATATCAGATGCTGATATTTTAACGATTTTTTCAGTTTGTGAAGATAAGAAACTAATTCAGCTAGCTTTTGGTGATGATGACAAGGAAGAAACCAATAATGATGAATTACTAGATCGCATTACTATTCTAGAAAAAGAGCTTGATTTAATGAGGTTAAAATTAGCAACTTTAGAAAAAAAGCTCAAGTAACATTATTGGTGGGAGATAAGATGAAATCATTGATAAATACGAATAGTGAAAAAACTATCGATCTTGATAGGGAAATTGACTTAGAAAGATATGTCTTTTTAGACTTAGAAACAACAGGGTTTAGTTGTGAACGTGATGAAATTATTGAATTTGGGGCTTTAACCTTTGAAGATAATCACTTCATCGAACACAATATCTTAATAAAACCCAAATCACCAATTCCGTTAATGATTTCTAAAATTAATAATATTGATGATGAGACAGTAAAAAATGCCAAATCAATCGAAGAAGAGTTTGAAAGAATCGTTAAGATAATTTCAAATAAAGTAATAGTTGCTCATAATAAAGATTTTGATTTGCGTTTCTTAAATGCAAATGCCAAAAGATTGGGATACTCTGAATTTGACAATTTAAGTTACTGTACTCTGAAAAGAGCGAAGAAAAAACTACCACGTTTAAAATGTCATAAACTTGATTTTTTAGCTAAGCATTTTAAGATTCCATTTGATGAAACTCAATCACATCGTGCCACTTATGATGCCTGGGTTTTAAAAGAGTTGTTTTTAAAAATGGTGTTTTAAATAATTTTATTTATAAATTTAAAATCACACTAGAAATAGTATAATTATATTGAGGTACAAAATGAAAGATTTATTTGAATCAGAAATAATTGGAGAAATAGTTAAAAAATTATCTAATCAGGTAAATTTCTTTTTTGGTTTTTCTGATTTAGATAGTAAAATAAGTGAAGAAGAATTTCATTTGCTTTTATTTGCAATTAGATCGGAATTAGTTATTTTAGAAAATAACAAGTATGAGAGAAACCTAAAAGTTTACAAAAAAATTAACACTATATTTTCATACATTTTAGAGCTTAAGTTAATAGAAAAATTTTATGAAAATAATAAAGATGAATTAAATAAAATAGTGTTTGAACTCTATTTAAAATTGAGAAATTTTCCCTTTTTGATTTCAAAAAAATTAATTAAATTTATTGAAAATGATAAAAATTATTCAAAATACTTGCTGGATGAAGAATGATTAATTCCTGAGCAAAAAAAGCTTTTGAAAAAATTTTAGAGGAAGACATATGGGCACCAATATGAAGTTTTAAGTTTTTTGAATAAGGGGATAGGAATACACAAATCAGAAACCGACGATTTTACAAGAAACATAATTGAATCAGAATTTAAAAATAAAAATATAAAATATTTATTTTGTAGTTCAACGCTTCTACAAGGAGTAAATCTAAATACAAAATATTTATTTATTATTGCCCAAGCCATGCCTAACACAGTTAATAAAAATTTCCAACAATTAGATTCAAAAAATCTCTTAGGAAGAATAGGACGTATTGATACATACCCTCATGGATTTGGTTTCTATATAAACAATAAAATGAATAATCCTCTAAAAGAAGCTGCGATAAATGATGATTTTAAAGCTAACGAGACACTTAATAGGGAATTTTTTTTGAAAAACGAAAAAAAATATCATGATAAATTGAAGTTGGTAGATAATTTTATACAAAAAATAACAAATGATAATAACTTCAATTCGGAGAACACACTTTTTGATAAAAGATTGGTTAATAAAGAAGTGAATACAAATGTTATTGACTACTTCATAACGAATAAAGTGGATTCAAAATTAAATGCAAAAATAAAAGATTTAGGAGAATTACTTAATAATGCAATTCAATGATTATTTTCGAATTTTAAAAATATTGATGATTTAATTTTTAATTCGTGGTTAGAGCAGGTAAAAAAAATTTATATTCAAGATAAATTTAATTCTGAATTTTCATCACCTTATATACAAGATAAAAAATATTTTGTTATATTATTTTTGTTGTATTCAATTAATGAAATATATGAAGTCTGAAATCAAAATTATGTTAAACCTCTTTCTATAACTCTTTTTAATTATATTAGTGGTTTTTCAGTAAAAACTATGTCGATCAAAAAAGCGGACTATTTTGAATGATTCAATAATAATAATTCGGATGAAAAATATGTAATACAAGGCAATAAAATTATTAGGAGTAATAAAAAAGATAACCTGCCCTCATTTAATAAAGAAAATAATTCACATATGACAAAGGTAATCGACAGCATTACAAATGAAATATCTAATGAAATTGAATACAAATTTAAAAGCTATATCACTCATATTGCATATAAAGTTATGTCTGAAAAAGAAATTGAAGAGATTTTTAAAAAAATTCAAACCTTAACTGGAAATGAAAAATTAATTTTTTTGATTGAAAATGGAGTTTCAAAACAGTTTGCAAAAAATGTGTCCACAGATAATTTTGATGAATGTTTTTACAATGAAAAAAATGAAATTTTAAGTTTCCACGCCGTCATAAAAAATATCGTTAATAAAAAAGATAATTCTAAAGGCAAGGAATACATAAATAAATATTTAAGGGGTTTTTTAAATAATGAATAAGACACATTTTGAAAGTAATATATTAAATTATGAAGAAGTCAAAAAAGCTCTAAAAGTTTTAATAAAACACAGCTTAGAAAATAATAATTTTCTTTCTGTTCCTAAAGTTAAAAATACTAAGGAAATTGATAAATTAACATCATATATTTCTGAAATTTACTTTTTTCAGAAAATAATTTTTGAAAAAGCGATGGAAAAATTTAATAAGACAAACATAATTACTCTTCTCGATTTAATTTACGACGTTCCAAATAGAAGAGGCTTCGACTTGCTTTTTCTCGAAAAAAACACAGGTCATTTGATAATAGGGGAAGTAAAATCAACATCAATTTTAGATAAAAATGAGGCATATACAAAAACTATACAAAGAGCTAGACTTTCGTTTTTAGATAATGATAAAACATCTGTTAGGGAAGGGATTGCAAAAAAATTAAGACCTGAGACAGTAGATAAAGAAATTAAAGTGAAAAGTTTAGATAAATGCAGGTTTATTGATCACGGCTCTTTAGGTCTTGACGAGGATTCCATAAATAACTATAGAGATGCCATAAATTCTATCATACAAACCTCATATCAGGAAAATAAAAAGACCGATTTAAGTAAATATAAAAATATTACTTTATTGGTTGCTTCATGAATAAAAACGAACTCAAATTTTAATGAAGATGAAATAGACAAACTTAAAAAATATTTTTTAGATAATTTTGTTAATAAAATATATGAGAATTCACTGAGTCTAACATTTGGCGTTTCGATCACAGAATCTGAATACAAAAATTTATATAATTTTTTTTACGGAGAATATATTAAAAATAGAGAATAAAAATAGAAAATAAAGCAACAGAAATTAAAAACAACTAGTTCCCACTTGGGCAATTAGTTGTTTTTACTTTTCAATTAACTTATTATTTTACCCAAAATTATATAATTAATTTAGCGGGGGTTATCATGGCAAATTGGGATGTTTATTTTTTAAGTGAATTTGTTGGTAGTTTCTTACTGGTAGCTATTGGTAACGGAATTATGGCCAATACTTTTTTAAAAGATTCATATGGTCGCAATGTTAAATCAAACTTATTGCAAGTTGCTTTTGGATGGGCGTGTGGGATTACAATTGGAATTGTTGTTGGTTTAATGCTGGGTGGAGTCAGTCATCTAAACTTCGCCATTACGTTTGCTTTTATTTTTATGGACTGATTAAAATACTTTCCCTCTTATTGGTTGATCCCAATATTTTTAGTGGCCCAAATTTTGGGATATATTCTTGGACAATTAGTAGTGATAATGATCTATTGAGTTAATATGACTATAACTGCTAAATCTGAAGAATCATTTTACTTAAAAATGAGTTTTTGTTCAGCTGCTAAAAACAATAATAGCTTCTTTAGTTTTGCCTCGGAGTTTTTAGCTACAATAATTTTTTTAATTGTTTATGTCTTTATCATTTTTAATTTCAATGATGTTTTAAATCCTCAAACATCATTTATTTTTACCTTTATCGCTATTTTAGCAATTGGATTGTCGTTTTCAGGAACAACTGGTTCAGCTATTTCTCCAACCCGAGATTTAACAATGCGAGTAATGTATCATTTATTACCAATTAAAGGTAAAATAAAAGCAGATTGAAAATATTCATGAATTCCCGTAGCAGCTCCATTATTGGCAGCAATTATTATGGGTACAATATTTTTACTAATTTTATAAAGGAATGAGTATATGCGACAAGTTTTAGAAGATTTAAATAAATACAAAAACCTAGATAAAAATACGCTCTATAAAACCGTGGCGATTTTTTTACTACAAAATGTTCATCAAGTTGGAGACATGAGTATTTCAGATGTAGCTTCTGGTTGTTTTACAAACAAGTCTTCGATAACTAGATTTTGTCAAAGTCTTGGATTTTCAGGATATAAAGATTTTATTATTGTCTTAAAATTAGAAGTTGAAAAAATTACTTTAAATCAAAATAGTATTATCACACCAACAACAAGCGATGAAATATTTAAAGAGTTTCATAAAACTTTTATCGAACAAATCCAAAACATTAACCACCAAATAAATAAAATTGTTAATTTAGCAGAAGCTGTAATTAAAGCCCAAGATATTTATTTACTATCAAGTTATGAAAATATTAATGTCAGTGAAGGTTTGAACGAGTATTTGCTTTCAATTGACAAACCTTGTTGGAATCCCAAAAACAAAAAAACTTTTTCTTTTGTAATAGAAAAAATGAAAGTCAATGACATAATGATTATTTATGTATCGGGAGTTGACAACGAGTATTTAATGAAAGTGTTTGTTAACGTTTATTGACCAGAAAATGTTTATGTGATTTGTTCACTATCACAATCAAAAAAGTTTGAAAACATTGCTCGTGATAAAATTATTATCATTGATCCTGTGGATTCACGATTTGATAGCAACTACAAAGAAATTTACTTTAACTACATTAATCAACAAATAATAAATATCATTAATTCAAAAATAACTAGAGGGAATGAACCAACATTCTTACTCTAGTTTTTTTGACAACAAGTTGCAATAAGCAAAACTTTTTCCCAATAAAATCTTTTTAAATTTTAAAACAATTTTGGAGTAATAATTTAATTGGGTGATGAAATGAAAGAATTAAAAAAAGATTTTTTATGAGGAGCTGGAATTGCTGCCAATCAAGCAGAGGGTTATACCAACGTTGATGGTAAAGGAATTTCAACTGCTGACGCTTGACCAATTGATAAAAATTTTGATGTTAATAATGTCATCGAAGGAATTACAATGACTCAAGAAAAAATAGCTAAGTACTTAGAGGCAACAACCTATCAAATTCCAAAACTTAAAATCCAGCAAGTCGAAAAATATCCTAATAGCAATAAATTATTTAGTAAGATTGGATATGAAATGTTTTTACTGATTTTTTCAATTATCTTAATAGGGTTTTCTTATTTTATCTTCGCTAAAAAATTAAAATAGTTATTATTTAAATTAATAATTTTGAAAAATACTAATAAATTTAAAAACCCTTGAAAATTATTTCAAGGGTTTTTAATGTCTAAATAATTTAAAGAAACGCTTTTAAAAAATGTTAAAAATTAAATTGAAATTTTGCTTTTTGTTGATTGGTATGTAAAAAAATAAATTCACCCAAAAAAAGGCATCAAAAGAAATGCGAATCTTGCATCTTTATAAAACTCAAAAGATTTTCGAAAGATTACTATTATTCAAATAGAACCAGTGATGAAAAGCGCTAAATTTACTAATCCAAGTACTAATAACATATAAATTGTTAAATTGCTTATAGCGACTTGATATATTAAATCAAAAGTCAAATATAAAGTGAATGAAGAAGATCACATCATGACTAAACCAGAAATAATTCACGTTGATATAAAAAATATTTTTTGATTTATTTTAAATTTACCAATATTTATGAAAAAAAAGTTATAGATTTTATTAATTGACTTAGGACACTTGATAGCGTTATTTCTAAAAAAATAAAGAATTGTCATCAATAATAATATTGCCAAAGTAATTAAAATAATCACTATTGACTCCAATCTAAAATTTTCTTGCAATGCAAAAGTTCATCCCAGAGTTAGATTGAATAAAAATATTTGTAAAATTAAGGATATTATAATACTTGAAAATAATTTATTTCTCATATTGTTTTTTCTCCTTTCTTGATTCTTTCTCAAATCTTGAATTAAATTAATTATAATTATAAAAATTAAGTTGTAAATGATATTTCAAAATAAATTAAAAATTTTATTTTTAATTTGACAAATTATAATTTAGTAGTATTCTCTTTTTAGAGAGACATGTGATATGTCAAGAATAGCAATGTCTGCTAAATTTGTTTATTTTAAATTTAGCTAAGAAAAGAGGTATTTAATGAAATTATTACTGCCGTTAGTATTTGTTGCTACGTCTACAATTCATCCAGTTATTAATCTAAATAACATAGCTGAAAAAACCAAGATTATTACGGATGCTGATATTTTTAGTAAAAATATCGTACAATTACAAAAAATAACAAAAGAGGAAATAAAGAGAACTCTTCATTTTGATAAAAAAAACACCGTTTTTAAAATAGATAAAATTTTTGACTTAATGAAATTCAAGGGTGTAATTTACACAGAAAAAATTTTAAAATTTTTTAAAAATTTTACTTTTGAAAATTTAAATATCGAAGAGTCCTTGGAAAAAATGTTTACAGATAAAAAACTTAGATTAAGAGGCCAATTTAGACCAATAACATTTTGATATACATATATTACGGGATATTGAATAGCAAACTTTGATAACGAAATGTCAAAGGAAATTGCCGGAGGAACAGAAATAGGTTCAGACCAAATGGGTATAATATCAGAAGCCACCTCTGCAATTCCCGGAATAGGAGGGGCAAGTTTTTTAACTTCCGCATTTTTATCAGGATTATCTAGTATATTTTCACAAAATAATCAGGGTAATGGTGTATATATAAACTTTCTTATTGCAGTTCCTGTGGGTTGGGGACCATCAACAGAAAGTTGAAGTTAAAAACACCAACTTTTTTAAAAGTAATTATAATTTTTAAGTATAATATCGCTTTTTTCAAAATTTACTAAAGTTGAATAAATATGGTCGACTTCTTTATGTAAAAATATTTTTATTCAACGACCATAATTTATTTAAAATTTTAAATTTTTGTGACTCTTTTAAATAAAATGCTTTATGAATATTTTGGCATTAATAAGTTTTATTTTTGGATTTGCCTCAGATATTAATTCCCAAAATGAATTAGACTTTATACTTTCTGATTTATGGATAAAAAATTCCTTTGAAAACACAAATTTTTGAATTTTATTTATAAAATCTATCTACGACATACTAAAAACCCTTATTTTATGGGGTTTCATAATAATAATTGAAGAAAAAATTGCCAGTTTTAAGACAAAAACCTGCTCTAATCAACCTAAAATTATTGAAACTAAGGGGGTTCTCAAGGAGTTTTTTAAAATAATAGCAATGGAATCAAGGTTTTGAGGAGTTAAAATGGTAAAGATAGATTCACAAAACCAAGACAGTAGAGTAATCATTAAGCAAAATTTCTTATTGGAAAGCGCCGAATCGTTATTTAAAAGTATAAATCCATTTGGCATCTTTAACGTTTTTGTAATATCTTTAATCGCACAAAACTTAGAAATTAACTTTTTGCAAATGGTTTTGTCACTTTTTAAGTTTAATTGAATTATTTACTTTTTAGTATTTACCATGATATTCTTGAATTTAATTGGAAGGTGATCAGATTTTTTATTTAAAAACTGAGAAATTGATTATTCAAAACTAAAAAATTTTAAAAGAGCCAAAATTCAAGTGAGGTAGCAATCAACAGCGAATTTGCAATTTCGATAGTATAATTAAAATAAAATAATTCAAAATAGTTATCTATATCAAAAATTTACGCTGCTTTTGTAGCGTTTTTATTATTATATTACAAATTAAATATGCAAAAAATCTAAATAATTAAAAATTTTTATCAAAATAATTTATTTAAATTGGTTCTGCTTATGTTATTTATTTTATTGTATTTTTTGCTTTAGTTATTTTATTAATTATTATACTTTTAGCAATATTTTAAGATTAACAAATAATTAATTATCATTAAATAAATATTTGCGGCATAAACTTTATTAAATTTTTAAACAAATCAATTATACTAATAGGTTTTATTTTGCATTTAATTATCAAAGAAAATTTATGATTTCAATTTGATAACCGTAAACTAAGATTCAATCTTTTAGCAAATGAATAATTAAATTGATATGTTTTGATAAATTGTTTTACTTTTACTACGTTTTTATTTGTCTAAGTCATAAATAATTTTTATTTTTAATTTAGTTTTGCTATTGTAATTAAGCAAATTGGTGTAATAATCTTTTTGAGCAATTTAATTTTTTAATTTTTATAAGATAGTAGAACATAACTAAGTAAACGATAACTTTGCTTTATTAATTATTTTCATTCCAAAGGAGGTAAAAATAAATGAAAAAAATTTTAAAAATTGCAGTTGCAATTTTTCCTATAATATCTGTTACTTCAATAACGGCATCTTGTGCTAAAAGTGATTTAAATACAAATCAAGTACATTTTGTCTTTGATAATAAAGTTTTTACAAATAGATCAGCTGCTCAAAATTATGCAAGAAGCTTAGTTAAACCGTATAAAGAAAACGATACAGAATTCTTAAGTTATAAAGGACAGGTTTACAAAGATTATGAATCAGAAAAAATGTATGAAGAAATTATTAGTGATTATCCAATAACTTTAAAAAGTACTTTACAGACTTTCGATAACCTTCATTTTGACAGCACTAATAAAATCGAGGGTGAATTGTACGACTTAGAAAATTCCAAAGTAGTTAAAACATATCGAGATGCAAATGGCAAAGCTGTTTTAAATAAAAATGATGCGATCAACAGTTACTTATTAACAAGTAAATGATATCAAAACCAAGATAATACTAAAGAACCATTTGAATTTAAATACCAACTACAAAATTTCTTGTATAATACTAAAAAAGAAGAATTAAAAAAAGGAATTCAAACAAATTGTTATTCAATAAGCAATGGAGTTTGTGGCTCTAAATACGATGTAACTGATTTGATTAAAAAAGAAACTACTAAAAAATTCAATTTTGGTAAATATACTTGGTCAAATAGAGAGATTCCTGATTTTAAAAATTTTGACAATGATTTAATTCAAAAATACATCGACAAATATATTAGAGAATCTAAAGATAATTTAAATGGTTATATTTTAAACTTTAATTCTTATCGCCAAAATTTCTTTGGTGACAGAATAATTTTTACAGAAATTGGAGAAGATTCGATGAGAAGTAAACTTAACAACTGAGAATTAGTTAAATCAGAACCCGTTAACCAAGTTTTTTCCAAAATTATGATTCAATCTCAATTATTAAATTTTATTGCGGATTTGACAGCCAATCACAATAGTGCGAATAAAAATTGAAATACTTTTAATGACATATTTCATGGAGACATTGAAAAATATAATAATTTTAGTGAAATTTATGATCAAGTTTCTTCTAGCAAATGAAATTCAAATAACATTTATGATTTTTTTAATCGTGAACAAGAAGAAACCAAAATAGAAAATTTTGAAATACTTAATAATAAACATAAGTCTTTAATATTTTTGAAAAAAATAATGAATCAAGTTGAGTTATCAACAAATATATATAATGAAAAAAATATGGAAAAATTCGAAAAAATATTTAAAGAAACTATTATTGATGTTTTGACAAGCGATTTACCAAAAGAAATGGAAAAACCAGTGAAGATGCTATTTAATAATGAAAAATTTTTAAGCATTGATTTAATTGATTTAATGCTGACACCAAGTTTGTTTAATAACAAAATGAAAAATAAATTGAATTTGGATGATTATATAAAAGGAATAAGTGATTTAATCAATGGCTTTATAAATCTTGTTGATGAAATTCCGGGAGCTGATGAAATTCCTGTCGTAAAAGAAATTTTAAAGGCTTGAAAAATAACACAAAACTTTTCTTTTTTTGAAAATAAATTAATGAAAATTGATTTTGGAAATAATCAAGTTATTTATTTTAAAGGTAACGACGTAAAAATTCCTGTTGTAAATTATTCTTTAAATTTTAATAACCCAAGTAACTATATTGAATCAAAACAATTTTTAGAAGCAAAAAATTTTAATAATACAGAAAATGGTTATACTTTTTTAAATACTTTGCATAGCACAAAAGAATTAGCTATTAATGCTTTAAAAAACTACATAATTAGTTATCCAGAAAAATTTAAAGAAGTTGAAGCAGAATTAAAATATAGTATAAATGATTCTCCTAAAATGATTGTCAGCAACGAATCGCTAAATAATTTAGATGAAAAATTAAATGAGTATGCAAATAAGATATTTGATTTGAATATAGACAAATACAAAAAAACGACTTTTACAAACGGTTTTGGTCAGATATTCCCAGATAAAGAATCCGCATTGGAGAGTTTAAATAAAAATTTACTAACAGAAAATTTCCAATACTTATTAAAACCTGTTTCTAAAATGCTTTACGAAACTTATTATGAAAATAATAAGCAATTTATGGACGAAAATTTGGAATATATTAAAAATGTTTTGGCTAAGGAAAAATATGTTTTATCAAACGAATTGCTATTATCCTCGAATTTCGATGAATTAAAATCAAATCCAAACGTAATAAACAGTTACTATCAAATATATTTAGATGGGAGATTGATTAATTTTAAAACTTATGATGATGCTAAATACTATTTAGTCAGAAATTTAAAGATATCCAAAGGTATTTATAATACTGATGAAAATTTTATTATTTATCAGAATCATATTTTTAGAAATATTATTGACTTCGATAAGTTCGTTGATAATGACATAAAAGAAATTAAAAAGGAGGAAAATCATGAACAAGTTTAAGATTTACAAAATTTTGACATTTTCTCCAGTTTTATTAGCAACAGTACCACTTGCAAATTTTAAATTAAATTCAAAACAAGAAGATATTGTAAATGAAATAAAAGAAAATTCTCAGCCGATAAATGAAAATGAAAAAATTTATTTTAATAACAAGGAATTCGTCAGCGAAATGTCCTTCGACAGTTATTTAGTGAATAATTTTATTAAGAAGAGAGAAACAATTGAAAAAGTTGAAACAAATAGTGATTATAGCGTAGACTTAAATCAAAATCAGATTGTTAATTGAAACATTGATGATTATCAGCCAAACTACTTTGATTGGGGAAATAAAGCTACAAACTTTGATAGTGCTGCAAAAAGTTATTTAAAAAATGTAAACTGATCTAGAAAATTAAGTTTTGATAGTAAGCATTGATTTGATTCAGGAAAAAAAGCGTTTGACGACTACTTTGATAGAACAAAAAAAATTAAAAAAATCAAAATGTATAAATATAATAATAAATATTTTAATCCCAATAGAGTTAAAGATATGGAAGACTTTCAATTTGGGCTTGAAGAAGTATATGTAATTTTTAAATCTCCTGGGATAGAATTAGATACTAATTATATTTTTGGTACTAAAGAAAGTTTGAAAAATAAAGTCAAAGAAGTTGTTAAAAGAAAATTTTTCAAAAAACCAGAAAATAGTGCTGATTCTGAACTAAAGTTAAATTATTTCAATCACCAAAAAATAGTTGATATTGAATCATTAACTCTTAAGCCAGGAAAAAGAGATCGTTTTGATTTTTTCTATCCTGAAACTAATGGTAAATATGAACGTTATGAACAGGGTGTCAGTGCTAATCTAATTTTTAAAAAAAATGGAACAAATTGACTAGAATATATAAGCAACAAAAGTAATTGAAAGGTTCATGGAGGTATAGAGCCATACTATGAAATAGATGTATTAGATAGTTTGAATCAAAAAGTAAACATTGTTTTTAAAGATGCTCATGCTTTTAAATATGGATCAAGTGTTGATGGAAATTATCCCAACTTTGAAGAAATTTCTTTTATAAATGATAATAAAAAAGGAGTTGGAATTTTTTTAAAAGATGTGTCTGGCTCGTTAATCTCAAGTTGAATTACACCATTTGCAGTCCATTATCCTAGCAGAGATACTAGTAAAATTCCAAATGATTGAGATTATCGAGATAAAGAAAAAGAATTTGAACAAATTTTCGATGATTTTTATGAAAATAATTTAATATCTATGATTGACGATGAATTTAAAAACATTAAATCTGGTGAACCAGCATTTCTCAGTTTTTTAGGCACAAAGGCAAACGTGATAAAAAATGTTGAAGTTACCAAATCAAATGATAGTAATTTTTTAAATAAATATGAAAACATGATTCCTTTAATTGATAGAAGAAAATATGAGTGAAACGAGATTTGACTTAATTTATATAGAAAAGTCTATAGAGCTTTTTTTATAAATTTCAAAGAAGAATTACAAAATTTAGGAATTGATCCCGAAGAATATGTTGAAAAATTATGAAATTATATAGAAAGCCAAATAGAAATAGAAAACAAAATTTTAAAGCCAGTTTGTGATTTCGATGAATATTATGACTATAAAGATTATTTTACTTTAGAAGAAAATGACGATTTTTTTGATAGAGATGGTGTTAGCCTAGCAAAAAATATTAGTGATTTAAAAATAAAATTTTTTAAAAATGAAAAACCATTTATGTATGAAATTTATCAGTCAAGTAATGAAATTCAAGGAAAAAAAATACTTAAAATTGAACTATCAGAAATGGCGAAAAAATATGGTAGTCTATTAAAAATGCAGCATCATTTTGTAAATAAAAAAAACGGGGCTCAATATTTAACAAAAAATAAAATTAAAAACTTTTACAGCTTTAAAAGTGAAAATGGTGAATACAAAAACTATAAATCACTAGATTTGGCTTTAAGAAATCTCAAAGAATATCTTTTTGCAACGAACAAAGCAAAATCAATACCTAGCAATAAGTTAATTTTTTTCTATCATGAAAACAACGAATTACAAAGTTTTATTTATTCTTATGAGTATGAAATCAAAGAATTTGTAAAAAGCCATAATTTCAAAAAATCTTAGTTAATAAAAAAGATAAGATTTATTAAATTCATATGTTAAATAACTTGTAAATGGGTTTAGGAGAAAACATCATAAGCTACAGCAATATTTTTTTACATCAAAGAGCAAATTTTATTAAATAATTTTAATAAATAAATTAATTAGACAATTATTCTTCGAACATAATTTAATTTCCTAAGAAAAATCAACAAAAAATAAAAGTTTGTAGTAAAATTAACCAATAAATGAGATTTGTAGGAGGGTTATTTTTGAAACAGTCTATAGTATTTGCGGGGGGATGCTTCTGGGGAGTGCAAGCATACTTCGATAGTATTGAAGGGGTTATAGCAACTTCGGTTGGGTATGCTAATGGTGATAAGAAACACGTAACATATGAAGAAGTTTGTAGCGGTAATACAGGATTTGTAGAAGCTTGCTTAGTAGAATTTGACGAAAATATTATTTCGCTAGAAGAACTTTTAGATAAGTATTGAAAAATAGTTGATCCAACTTTGAAAAATCGCCAAGGTAATGATTTTGGATCACAATATCGTACTGGAATTTATTATAATGTATCAGATGAATTATGAGCGAAGCCAATTTTATCAAAATCTTTAGCTAATATTTATCAAAGTTATAAGCAAAAAATTGTGACTGAAATCGAGCCACTGAAGATTTACTTATTGGCAGAAAAAAGACACCAAAATTATTTAAAGAAAAATCCTAATGGCTACTGCCATATAAAATTATAGACCTTTTGGGTTTGTAATTTTTTTATTTTTAATAAGACTTGTGAAAGATAATTTTCAAAAGCTTTTGTCGAAAAATTATTTGAAATTATTTACTGTTAAAATATCAGAGCAAACATCATCATCATATTGAATAGATGTCACAAAATTATATCATGGTAATGAATTGCGATATTATTGCAATGAAATTTTGATAAATTATTTATATATATGCTTAATTTTATTTCAAATTTTACTAAAAAATCTTTATACAAATTAATTGGAAGACGGAGAAAAAAAATAAATTTTAAAAACATTATTGGGATATCTTGACTTAGCTTTTATTTGAAACACCAATTTCTTGAGAACTCATTTTTTTAAAATCATTTCCTCACTTACCCAAAGAATCTAAAACTGGTCTCAAGGTTAATCCTAGTTTTGTGAGAGAGTATTCTACTTTTGGCGGCACAATAGGGTAAACCTTGCGATTAATTAGACCATTAAGTTCTAATTTTTTCAGATTTGATGTTAGAACTTTTGGCGATATGTCATTTAAACTTTTCTTCAATTCTCCAAATCTTTTTGTCCCACTAAATAAATCCCTCAAAATTAAAACACACCATTTATTTGAAATAATGCTAAGAGTTAATTCAATAGGACAATCAATTCCACTTAATAGTTCCACATAAACCTCCATAGTATCCAAAAGGTAAGTATTGCACTTTTTAGTGCATACTTTACATAAATATATCTATGAATTATTATATAGGT
Source organism: Spiroplasma sabaudiense Ar-1343 (assembly GCF_000565215.1). Taxonomy (NCBI): domain Bacteria; kingdom Bacillati; phylum Mycoplasmatota; class Mollicutes; order Entomoplasmatales; family Spiroplasmataceae; genus Spiroplasma; species Spiroplasma sabaudiense. The sequence goes on from NZ_CP006934.1 coordinate 503,853, forward strand.
ATTGTGGTAATAAATCACAATATGGAGGCAAAAAATGAATATATTTGTAATTGGGGCCAATGGTCGTCAAGGAAAACTTCTTGTTAAAGAAGCTATCAATCAAGGATATCAAGTAACAGCAGTCACTAAAAGTGAACTAATAGAAAAACACCAAGAAAAAGTCAATGTTTTAAAAAAAGACCTATTTGATTTAACAACCGAAGACCTAAAATTAGCTGATGTAGTTATTGATGCATTTGGAATTTTTGATCCAGAAAAATTAGATCAACATCAGACTAGTTTAAGTCATTTAACAGATATTTTGTCAAAGACCAATAAAAGATTAATGATAGTTGGGGGAGCGGGTTCATTATTTGTAAATCCAGAAAAAACAATTAGATTACTAGATACTCCAGAGTTTCCCAAAGATTACCAACCACTAGCTCAGAGCATGGCGATAGCCTTTGAAAATTTGCAAAAAGTAAATGATGTCAAATGAACTTATTTAAGTCCTGCAGCTATTTTTGATCCTGAAACCCAGGCAACAGGGCAATATCAAATTGGAGAAGATAACGTAATTTTGAACCAAAAAGGCCAAAGTTATGTAACTTACGGGGATTATGCCAAAGCAATGATCGATGAAATTAAAAATCAAAAGTTCATTAACCAACGTTTTACTGTCATTGGAGAATAAATAATTTGCTGCAAACTACAGAAAATTAGTCAATTTAATTAAAATAAAACACCTTTAAGTTGTGTTATTTTTAAAAAATCATTGCATTTTTAAAAATAACACTTATAATATTAATATATTAAAACAATTATAAGTATTTTATAAATTGCTAGATATTAGAAAAAAAGGAAACGAAATTATGAAAAAGTTATTGAGTATTTTATCAGCTTCAATAATAGTTACCTCAGCTCCATTGAGTGTTGTAGCTTGTAAAAAACCAGTTATCGACGAAAACCATGTTGACAACTCTAAGTTATTAAAGGAGTTTATTGACTTATTAGATTCTTTATTTAGAGAACACATGCAAAATCAGTTTTCAGAATTTCAGTTTTTAAATGCAATTGAAGCCAAGGAAAAGTTCGAAGGTTTTGATATTAACAAATTATGAGATTTATTACAAACTAATCTTGAAGGTAATAAGGAGTATATTTTGGACCAAGGTTCAAATGAATTCTTAAACTTTGTAGATTTTTTTACCCAGGTAATTAATCTAAAAACCCTTCAAAGTAAATTAGACCAAAAAATTTTAGAAAAACCAGAGTATAAAGTATTTTTAATTAATAATGCCAATCCTTTTCAAGATTTTATAAATTTAGAAGAAGTTATTTTAGTTGATAAATCAAATCTTGATAATCAAAGGATTGTTTCAATAGAACTTAAAGTTTCTACTGAAATTAATTACTTAAATTCAACCCAAACTCCGGCAAAACAAAAATTTTATTATAGTCCATCTATTACGATTTTAGAAGATGTTGATATTTCTGAAGACGTAAAAACAATTGCTCAAGATTTAACAGACAAAATTACTAGTTCAGAAACTGCAAACAAATTTAATTTTGTTAGTAATTCTGCTAATACTTTCAAGACAGCAAGTGAAATCAATAATCTAACAAATTTTGAAGAAATCTTTAAAAAAGAGATTGCCAGTGAGGTTTTAGAGTCGCCATTATTTACTTTTAATTTAAATGATGTTAATTATGAAAATCCCGACAAATATACAATTTTAGCAGATATTCCCGCGCCAGTTGATCATGTTTTTAAATGATCGCAAGATGAACAAAAAGCTAATCTAATTAAAGCAGCACTAAAAAATGGGGGACAAGATTTAGAAGATTTGGCTATCTTCCACTCTAAAAGAGACTCGATTTTTAATGGTAATTCCCTTTATCCGGAGTTAATTCAATATTTAAAAGAAGATAGTCAATCATCTGAGGTAATAAATCAATACCACTTATGAGAACACTTCAAAAGGGGTAATAAAACGTCTGCCTTCAGAAATATTGTTAGTAGTTTAGGAATAGAACTAGATAAAGGTCATGAGACCCAAGAACAAAGAAGAACAATTGGACTTTTTGGAACACAAATTACCGGTATTAAGCTAGTTTACCAACCAGAAATTGGCCCAGAAATAATATTTGAAATGCCAGAGCAGTTTATTGTTAATAGACAATTAACCTCATTTTCAACCACTCAGGAATTACATAATGAATTTACTCGCGCTAACTTCTTATTTATGAGGGAGGCCTATGGCTTTAATCAAAAAGATGTTTCTGTTAGTGAAGATTTATTTGATTATACTTTTGAATTCGAGCAACCTGAGATCTCTTCAAAAAAAATTACGCCCGGAGAATACTACAATACCAGAGAAGTTTTTAATCAAATCTTTGATAAAACAGTTACAAAACTTGAGTCACAAAAAGATTCTTACAATATAAGTTCATTCAAGGATTTTATAAATGGCTATAGTTTTATTAATAATTCTGAAAAATTCAAAATTAATGATGAAGGTTATATTTTCTTTTATACTAGTTCAAACGTTCTTTTAAGCTCAGTGCAATTGAGTCAATCTTATGGAACCTCAGATCTTCAATGAGGGTTTCAAGGTAGCATTGCAATTAATGTCAGTGCTGGTGTTAGAGACGATATTATTACTAGTGAGTTTGGTAATCAAAAAACACCTTGAAAATTTAAATAATAAAAAAAATTGAGTACAGCTCAATTTTTTTTATGAATCTTGACTTTTATTTTTTGAAAAGCCGATATAAAATATATTTAATAAATTTTTGTCAAAAAAAGCTTTTCAAATAAGCTTGGAAATATCTTGAAGAAAGTTATCATTGACGCTTGCTTCTAAAATAAAAACTGTTTTTTTAACTTAAAATAATTAAATAACAGAAATGTTTAAATTAAAGTATAGTTTAAATAAATAAGGAGATTTAAAAGGTGAAGTAACCATTCTACAAAGGAATTATCTCAACCATAAATAAAATAAATAACTAGAAATTATTCAATTTATCAACGTTAGAATGTTTGATTTTATAAAAAAATAATCAAATATATTGAAAATTAATCGAAATAATTATTTTAATTCATTTCACAATTTTAAGTAATTATTTAATTCTAATACCAAAATGCTGTTTTAAAATCAACCATAATTATTTAATTTTTAATTTCTCCAATGTGTAAAGGTAAAGTTTAATAATTTATCAGCTCGTTTTTAGTTTGCATTTATTAAATACAGATATTTTTAAAAAAATATCTGAAATGTAAGCATAAATATCTTATTTATATTTATTTGAATTATTTATAAAAAAATTATATTTTATAATACTAGGAAAATAAGTTATAAATATATTTAAATAAATAATTTATTGGCAGTATAATAAGTTCGAAAGGAGATGAGAGAATGGATAAATGTGCCAATGAAAATAGCTGCTCTTGCAAAAATTGCGGTTGTGTAACAAATTCGCAAAGTAAACAAGTTTGTAATGATCCTCACCACAAAATTTGCGGGCAATAAAAAAATAACTTTATCTTTAAATTATCTAAATACTTTTAATAATTTATCTTATCTTTTAAAAACTTAAATCAATTAAGTAAATCATGTTAGTCACTGAGAAAACAGTCTTTGCACTAACATGGTTTACTTTTCTTTTTATTTTATAAATTCTTGTTAAAAATTATGAAAAAAACAGCATTATTAATAGCTAAAACATCTAATTAAACATAAAAACATACTTATAATTAATAGTTTTTAATAAAAAATGTTAATTAAGTGCAATATTTGTTGTATTATTTAAGGTAAGAGGTGCAATATGATTAAAAAACCGCGAGGAACTGAGGACATAATTGGTCAAAAATCCAGAGATTTCTTTGCCTTAGAAATGATAATCCGTAATTTGATGGAACTTTACAATATTGGAGAAATTAAGACCCCAATTTTTGAAAGCAGTGATTTATTCGCTAGAACGGCTGGAGAAGACACAGATATCGTTAGCAAAGAAATGTTTATTTTTTTAGACCGTAAAAATCGAAGTTTGGCGCTAAGACCCGAAAATACTGCTGGAGTAGTCCGAAGCCTAATTGAAAATAAAAATTATTTAGACGAAAATTTACCCCTTAAACAATTTTATTTTGGTCCCATGTTTCGATATGAGCGCCCTCAAGCTGGACGTCAGCGTCAGTTTACTCAATTTGGAGTTGAAGTTTTTGGACAAAAATCTGTATCATTAGACGCAGAAATTTTATTGTGTGCCGTAGATATTTTAAATAACATTGGATTAAAAAATTATATTATCAAAACCAATTACTTAGTTTTTGGTACAAATAAAGAAGAATATCTCAAAGTTTTGAAGCTTCATTTGAAAGCACTAAAACTTTGTGAAGACTGTCAAATTCGCCAAAAAAATAACCCTCTAAGAGTTCTTGATTGCAAAGTTGATCAATCTAATTTTGGAGACATTCCAAATATGCAAGATTTCTTATCAGAGGATGAAAAAAAATACTTTCAAGATTATACAAATATTTTAAATAAGCTTGGGGTTAGTACAATAGTTGACAATCATTTGGTTCGAGGACTGGATTACTACACTGGAATTGTTTTTGAAGTAATTTCAAATGATGAAAAACAAGGTAGTCAATCAACACTTCTAGCGGGAGGTCGTTACGATAACTTGGTTTCAGAATTAGGAGGTCCTGAATTATCAGGAGCTGGATTTGGTATGGGAATCGAGAGAATTTTAATTGCTTTGGATAACTTGGAAATTAAAATTAGTGAGCCTTCAATTCTAGATGTTTTTTGTATCCCGCTTTCAGAAAGTGCTGAAATTTTTACTAATTCATTATTGTTAATGTTACGTAAAGCTGGTTTTACAGCAGACACAAGTTACATTAAAAGAAGTTTAAAATCAAATTTCAAAAAAGCTGAGAGTTTTAAAGCAAATAATATTATTTTGATTGGCGATAAAGAATTAAAAGAAAATAATGTAGTAATTAAAAATCAAAAAACAATGAAAGAAACTAAAGTAAGTTTTGATAAAATTTTAGAATTTTTAGAAGAGGGGATTTAATATGAAAAGAACACATACATGTGGGGAATTAACTTTAGACAATAAAGGTGAAAAAGTAATTCTTCAAGGTTGGGTTAAAAAGAATCGAAAGTTGGGTGCTTTGACATTTATTGATTTAAGAGATCGTTATGGAACAACTCAATTACTTATTGATGAAAGTAGTCAAAAAAAATTCCCTGAAATAAAATCCGAATTTGTAATTGAAATTACAGGTGAGGTATTAGAACGTAAGTCAAAAAACCCGGACTTAAAAACAGGTGAAATTGAAGTTAAAGTAATAAATTTAATTATTATCAATGAAGCAAAATTAACGCCATTTGAAATAAAGGATGGTCTTGAAGCTAACGAAGATACAAAAATGACTTTTCGCTATCTGGATTTACGCAGAGAAGAAATGCAAAAAAACTTATTAATTCGCAGTCAGGTAAATAAAATAATTCGTGATTATTATCATAGACTTAATTTTATTGAAGTTGAAACTCCAATTTTTGGAAAATCAACCCCTGAAGGAGCTAGGGATTTTTTAGTTCCAAGCCGAGTAAATGTAAATAAATTTTATGCCCTACCTCAGTCACCGCAGCTATACAAACAACTCTTAATGATTGCTGGGATGGACCGTTATTTTCAAATTGCAAAATGTTTTCGTGACGAAGATTTAAGAATTGATCGTCAACCTGAGTTTACTCAATTAGACATGGAAATGAGTTTTGCAACTCCTGAAGATATTCAAAATAACATTGAAAATTTACTAGCAGAAATAATTTTCAAGGTTAAAAATATAAAAATTAAAACCCCGTTGCCAAGAATAACTTATCAAGAAGCTATCAGTAAATATGGGATTGATAAACCTGATTTGCGTTTTTCTTTGGAAATTAATGATGTAAATGATATTTTTAAAAGTAGTGAAGTCAATTTATTTTGTAATCTGAAAAAAAATGAAAAAATTAGAGCTATAAAAGTTGATAGTCTGCTAGCAAAAAAAGATTTAGAGCAATTAACAGAGGTAGCCAAACAAAATAGTTTAGTTAACCTACCGTTTTTAAAATACTCAAATAATGAGTGAACTGGAAGCTTAGCTAAGAATTTAAGCGATTCTGAAAAACAACAACTGCTTAAAAAATTTGAAATAAAAGGGGATTGCACCATTTTATTTGCGGTAGGGGACTTTGATATTTCAAGTAGGGGACTTGGAGCAGTTCGTAACGAAGCAGCTAAAATTTTAAAACTCTATAAACCCGAAGAAATCAACTTATTATGAGTAGTTGATTTCCCGCTATTTGAGTTTTCAGAAGAAGAAAATCGCTATGTTGCTGCCCATCATCCTTTTACTCAACCAAAAGAGGAGTCACTTCAAGATTTTGATAAGAATAAATCAACCGCATTAGCAGCTGCTTATGATATTGTTATGAATGGGTTTGAAATTGGTGGTGGAAGCCAAAGGATTACAAACGAAAACATTCAAAAGCGAATGTTTAAGGCAATTGAAATGAGTAATCAGACTGTTGAAGATAACTTTGGCTGATTTATTAATGCTTATCAATATGGAGCCCCTTATCATTCTGGATGCGCCCTTGGAATCGATCGAATAGTTATGATTTTAACTCAAGCAAGTTCAATTCGAGAAGTGATAGCATTTCCAAAAAACTCAAACGGAATTGATCCAATGACAAATGCCCCAGATCTTGTTTCAACAAAACAATTAGACGAAATAAATTTAAAGTTAAAGTAGGTTTTTGCGATGAATAGAAACAAAGCGGCAAAAAAATACAAATGAGACTTTTCAAAATTATATAAAACAAAACCTGAATTTTTAGAAGATTTAGAATTTTTGTCGTTAAACTATCGCACACAAACTCTTTTTAAAGGCCTACTAAAAAATTATGAAGATTTTCGTGATTTTGATGTGGTTTCTGAACAAGGAAATAAAATCAGTGCTCGATTAGAACAATACTTAAAAATTTTGGAAGTTGAACCTCATAATAAATTAGCATTAGAACTTCAAGCAGCATATGAAAAAGAGCTTGAAGTATTTGATGGGCAATTTGCATGGATTGAAGAAGAAATTAAAGCTATTGGTGAAACTCAAATTATGGAATGGCTAAAAACTGATCCAAAATGAATTCCTTACGCTAAGTCTTATCAAAAATTTTTTAAAAATTTAAAATATTTATTACCTGAGTCTCAAAGAATATTACTTTCAAAAGTTAGTAAGAGCAGCGAACTGGCATATGAAATGTATGAAACTTTGAAATGAAAAGATAATGATGTTAAATATTTTTTTCACAACCAAAAAAAATATTTGCTTACCCAAAATAATCTAACAAATATTTTAGAAGAAAGTCGCCCAATAGAAGATCAAGAAGTTAGAGCATTAGCGATTCGCAAGTTTCATGAAAATGATTATAACAATAAACATGCTTTGGCAAAAATTTATGAGAACATTGTCAAGGAAGAAACTGAATCGCTTAAATTAATCGGTATGAAACATTTCTCTGAACAATTTTTTGATGATGAAAATATTACAGAAACCGAATTTTTAAACTTGGTTGACTTTGCAAGTAAAAACAGCGATGTTTACTTTGAATATTATAAAATGATAAAAGATGTTCTAGGCTTTCAAGATAAGTTCTATGGTAGCGATGCATCTTTGACTCTTGTCAAAACAAAGGGCAATAAAATAAAATTAAAGTCGGGAATAAAAATCATTAAACAAGCACTGTTGCCTTTAGGAAAAGAATATGGGGAAGCTTTAGCTAATTGTTTTAAAGAAAATAGGATTGATTACTTTGAGAGTCCACATAAATCAAGTGGGGCGTTTACAACTTTCTCATATGATTATGGTTCTTTAATTTCAATAAATTGACAAGATAACTTTTCAAGTTTAATGACCTTGACCCATGAACTAGGTCATGCTGTTCATAGTGAGTTGGCTAAGCAATCACAACCAAAGCCATTAAATTGTTTTAACAATATTATTGCAGAAGTTGCTAGTACTTTAAATGAGCAAATTTTGCTAGATTTTTGACTTAAAAAAAATAAATCAAGTGCGGTAAGAATTAATTTATTAAAAGAACGAGTTGAATTTATTTTTAATAATTTCTTTAGTGGAATTGAAGAATCATATTTTGAGTATCTCTGTTTTCAAGCGGTTGACAAAGAAGAGGTCCTAACATCTGAAAAACTTATTGAAATACAAAAAATTGCTGTCAAAAAAGTGTTTAATAAAAATTCCTTCGATAGTTATGATGATAAAATTAAAGCGATTTCTTGATCTTTTAGCAGTCACATTTTTGAACAACCATTTTATCTATATAAATACGCCTTAAGTTTAGTAATGAGTCTAAAATTATTTCAAGAATATGAAAATAGTAATTTTGAAATAATTAACAACTTTTTAAAGGAAGGTGGCAACTTGCCCCCTCAAGAACTATTTAAAAAATATGGGGTCGATATTAAGGATTCTAAAAGTTATGAACCATTAATAAGTTATTTAAAAAAACTCGTAGACGAAATAAAAACTTACTTCGATGCTAACTAACGAATATTTGATAAAAATGGTTTTAAATAAAATTTTAAAAATGCTGAAAAATTTTCATAAACAAATAATGAATAGTTACTGTTTAGCAAATTTGCTTCAGTAATTTTTTTGTTTTTCTTTAAAAGTCGTAAATATTTTAAAATCTCAATTGAAATTAAAGAAGTATCAAAGAATCGATCATCAAATACTGTCACTTCCTTAAATTTTAAATCAAGGAAGTCATCCGCTCCAATTTCTTGATAAAGTGTCGCTTTGCAATTTTCAAATAACTTCATATTTTTTTCATTAATCAAGGAAATTATGAAATTTGGCTTGTTTTCAATTTCTGTTCTTTCTATTTCCAGATAGAATTTTGTGATTATTTTTATGGCATTACAAATGGCCATAAGTTGAACAGTCTGCTTAATCATTTTGTGAAATTTGTTTAGAATTTTAGCATTTTGCTTAATTGTTTTAATTTTAATGTTATAAAAGTTTTGAAAATTAATGGCATTTGCAATCAATTCAGAAGTTGAGTTGTTTTCTGGTGTTCAAATTTTTAAATATCCTTTATCTTGGGCATTGAAATTTTTTAATCATTTATTCAAATTTTTGACCACTTTAGCAGCTTCTTTTTCTCAATATGGCTTTAAATGAATAAGAGTTTTATTTTCAGCCTCAGTAAGTGGTTCAATTTTTAAAAAGTTAATCATTACTTTTCTCCTTGTTTTTATAATTTTAAACTATTATTTTGAAAAAACCCCGATTTTAGTTCATAATTAATAAGTCAGGGGTGTTAAAATGCACGATTTTACAGAACAAGAAGCAAAAGATATACTTTTATGAATTGAACCAGCGATAAGCACTTTAGCCGTTAATTTATCTTATCTTTTAGAGGAATTTGAAAGAAATGACTTAGAAACAACAAGACTAAAGGGTTTAATCGAAATTATTGAAAACATGGAATATCTAGATGAATACGAAGATTTTACAAAACTTTTTAATAATTTCAAAAGTTCAATGAGTTTAGTTATTAACCAATTATTTTCAAAGGAAAACGACTACAATTTGTATGAGATTTATTCATACCTTTACACAATTGATAATATGATTGTTGCATTAAACGATTGAATTGCGAGTTCAACAACAAATGTAATTAATAAAAAAATGGTAATTAGAAAAAATGATATTAAAAATTTCATAAAAGTAAGCTCTCAAGAAGACTTTGATGAATTTGGAAAAATAGCAACAGAATTTCAATTACTTGGTAAAGATGAACAAAAACTTTTTAATGTTTTGATTGTTGAAGATGATTGAAAAGATCTTGAAGAAGGTTTGAATATTTTCATTGAGTTATATGAAATTGCTCATCCGCTCTCTTTTTTATCAAAAACTTCAAGAGAAGTACAAAATATAGAAACTACAAGTTATTACTTACTTATTAGAATTTTAACTTTGGTAACTTTTTACAATTATTGAACCGAAAACGAACTACAAGAGGGAGAAGAACTCTTTGATGATGAAATATTGGAAGAAATGACTTTTGATCCCAATCCAGAATTTGACAAAAAATCTCTTTTTGGTGATTTTGCAAAACTTGAAGTTCAATTGGATGAATTGCCAGAATACCAACCCGATCCTATAAAAGTGAGTGATGAAGTGGTTGAGGTTGATAATGTTTCAGAGCTTGTCAATGATTTAGAACTAATTCGCAAAAAGCGATTTCAAAAGTAAACTATAAGTTTACTTTTGACTTTTTAAAAATTAGTGTTATTATTATAAAATAATAATAAGGAGTCCATCATGAGAAAAAAGATTAGCTTATTTTCGCCAAAATTAACAGCTTTTTACATTTGTGTTGGTCTCTTTTATTTATTGATTAATTTAATTGAGGTTGTGAAATTTAATCAAATCTCGCTGTTTAATCAAGAAATTTCAATTATTGTAAAAGTCCTATATGCAACACTAACAATGTTAATTGGTATTTACTTAATTGTCCATCTATCTAAGATAATAAAAAACTTTGAAAATTTCAAGAAATTCAAATTTTCTTTTAACTCGGTTGACCGTGTTGTATTTATTTCTACTTGTTTTTGAATTTTTAGCATTTTCATTCAAATATATAATTTTGTAAAAAACATTATTCCACTTGGAGAACTCGAAGTTCTTAATATGAATGATTACTTAATTATAACTATGAAAAATTTTTATATTGCAACATTTACAATTTCGTTATTTCTTTATCTAGCCATTATTGGTTTAGCAATTGCTTACCGCGTTAAAGCTGGTAAAAGTGTCTTTGAAGAGACTGAACTTGATTCATTTAACTTCTGAATTTATGAGTTAATTATTTTAAATACAAATTTTTTATGAATTAAAGACTTTAAAATTAACTCATACTTTGAAAATAATTTAAATAAAGAAATAGCTGAAAATCTAGAGATTACAAATAAAATTCGAAAATATGAATTGCTCATAGAGTTCAAAAAGAGTACAATGCCACCCATCAATCTTGTTATAGACTAAAAACATAAAGAAAAGGGGGATAGCAATGTCTAATAATAAGCTGCTTTTTAAAAATAATTTAAAGAACATATTAAAAAATAAAATTCAGTTTATAGGTTTAGTATTTTTGGTTTTCTTAACCTCGGTAATTTTTACAATAACAGATATCACAAAAACACGAATTCAAAATGTTTATGATAACTTTATTTCTGAAAAAAACAGTAATCAGCATGATTTCATAATAGATTTTGAAGAGACAACATACATTTCTAGAAAATTTGGAAATGCTGAGGATCCGTTTTTAAAAGGAATATCAAATATTGAACAACGCCAAGAATTTATTTTAAATTTCTTAAAAAACAAGTTAGCTCAAGAAGATAAAACGCTTGCATTTAATTTTGATCGAGTTGAAACTAGAACTTTTGCTTTAAATAGCCAAAAAACTCTCAAAACTGTTTCTCTAAATTACAATCAACAAGTTGATAAATTTATGGTACAAGAGGGAATGCCACTTGAATTTTGAAATAGCTATCATGGTTCATTAAATGATTATTCAAAACGATGAGTTTATTTAAATCCAACTTTTGCGCAAGCAAATAACATAAAAATAAATGATATTATCAGAATTGAAGCAGATTCATATGGGAATAGCATTCGAGTTGAAGACGATTTAGATTTATCATTTTATAAAAATAAAGACATAAATACTTGAATTGATGATTCAAAATATTCAAATGAAAATTGATTTCGAGTAGTGGGAATTGGTTCATCAGCTGATTTTGTTACCCCAATTATTGATCAAACAAAACCAATTCCAAATTCAAAAAATGAAGGTTTAATTTATGTTAATCCTGAGCTTTTTGGTAATGGCAAAAGACCAATGACTCTAAATATTGACAATGAAGAGCTAACTTTTGATATAAATGTTCAAAGTTCAAATCAAAATTTACAACCAAAAAGTAGTCGTGATATCGAAACTTATTTTGTTGGAAAGTTTCTCGATCCAACAGACGCACAAAAAAAATCTGAAATTTTAAATAGTTATTTAAACACTGAAGAAGGTGCTGAAGAGATTGGGATTTATTCATTCAATGAAAGAACCAAAGATACATCAAATCGGTTATTAACTTACAAATTTGATTCAGAGTATAAATATTCTTTAAGAACAACTTTTTTAGTTAGCACACTACAATTCTTTAATTTAGGATCTGTAATATTAATGATTGTAATTATGTTGATTTCATTTTTTGTTCTAATTGCTGTAATTAAAAAACAAATTGAAAACACTACTCGCCAAAATGGAATCCTGAGAGCTTTAGGGTGTCGACGCCATCAAATTGTAACCAGTTATCTAGCTTATCCATTAATGATTGCTTTGGCAGGAGGGATTTTAGGTTTCGTAATTGGGATGTCTTTCCAAGAAGTATCGGTTAATTTATTTAAAGTTTATTTTAACTTACCGTACCAAAACTTTATCATCACTTGGACATCTTTATTTACTTGTGTAATTTTGATATTTGGTTTGTTAACTTTGATCACAGTTATTACTTGTTCACTAATGATGCGCAAAACGCCATTAGAAATGATTTATAACGAGGGACGAGCTGGAACTAATAAATTTAAATTGGCAATGAAAAAAGCTTTTACAATTCGAAAAAACTTTGATAGTCGATTTAAAGCAGCATTGTTTTCAAATTCGATTGACAAGATGTTTGGAGTAGCTGCAACTATGTTTGTGAGTACCTCAGTAATTTGCGTTGCTACAATAACACCGTTAATTTTAAGAGATAACATAACATATACTTATAAAAATACTTCTTATAATACTCAAGTTGATTACTACCAACCAATTTACAATATTCCAACAAGCTTCTATAAAACCTATGATCCAACTGTAAAAGCATGAGATGCTAATACTCCAGGTTTCTTTAAAACCGAGCTAGGGGATAACGGAACAAACATGACAGATGATATTGATGAATTAGTAAATCAGTATTTAACTGGTAAAATTAATCCAGAAACATATTCACCAACATTTAACCCTTTGGACTTAACAAACCTACTTTATAAAAATACAAGTAAAGAATTTTTAAAAAGTAACAAAATAAATTTGGCGGAAAACCAACAAATATTATCAAAAATAATTATTGATAGTGCTTGACCAGATTATTCTAAGTTTGGCTTGGCGGAACTAAAAGATAAAAATACAATTATTTCAATGACTAGCACCTATACAAAAGCCAAAGAAAATGCAGCCCAATTGGAAAAATTAAGAAAATTCTACGCAAAATACCGTACAACTGTAGGGCTTGATGTAAAGCGTTCTGAATTTTTTAAAGGCGAAAATGAGTTAAATGGAGACAACCCAAATTTAATTGCTGATGAAGATTTTTATGAAATTAGTGAGTTTCCTGTTAGATTAACAAAAAATGGTAATTTAGTTCGTGAAAACGATTATGATACACCAGTTGAAAAACAATTAGAAACTGAATTGAGTTATTTACGTTTAAGGGCGTTAATGTACTCAATTTGAAATTGAACTAGGGCATATTTTATTGATAATATAAATCAAGCCTTTATTCAAGGAATTTACTTTCAATCTCCATATGAGGTTCGAAAAAATATTAAAACATCTTTTGAATCAAAAACAAGAGACTACAATATTTTATTTGGGGTTGTACCATATAATCCACAAACCGATGACATTGGAACCTACTTCCAAGCAACAAGTGGGGATGTCAGTTTTGGAGTTTATGGAATTAAATCTGATGCCAAGAACCAAGCATTAATTGACAAAAGTACAAATAAAAATTTAATTCCTAATCTACAAAATAACGAAAATGGGATTGTTTTGAATGCGACTTTAGCTAAAAAACTTCACGTTCGAACTGGTCAAACAATTAGTTTAAAACAATTACAAACTGCTTTATATAATGATGATGAAGCAATTCAAACAACTTCTTGGGATGGTTCAGAAATATCTGCAGCAATTCCAGGAGCTCAAAACTATACCAATGGAAAATATATTTATAGTTCTTTAGAAAACGAAGCGATTAAATGAAAAAATAAAGCAATTTCTGAAAATGATTATGTCCTGAATTCAACTGTTAATTTGAATGTCGTTCCAGGATCACCACCAATTAATCCATCCGTTTTAAATGAAAAAGTTGTCAATGGGCAAATCGCTTTAAAAAGTACCTTTAAAGAACAACAAGAATTTGTAATTAAAGGAATTACAAATCAATATGGTGATGCTAAAGCCTGAATTAATGAAGAACAAGCAAAATCCTTATCAAATTATGATGAAAGTGAAGCAATTTTATTTCAGTTATTTTTGAAAGAGTGGTTAAATCCTTATATCAAAGATAGTGACTATTTGTCAAAAGACTTAGTAGCTCGACTAAAAGAAGTGGCTCAAAAAAATCATTTAACTAGCAGAGAAAATTGAGGCTCAAAAGCTGTAGAAATTTTTAACCTTTTTGAAACTAACGCTTCAAATAACCCACTTGATCAAGATATTTTAAAAATGTTCAAAAATGAATACCCAATTTTTAACTACAAACTTTCTGCATCAAAAACAATCGATGATATTGAGGGTGGCTTAACTCAAATACAACAGTTTGGTGACTACTCAGTTCCAGCATTACGTGGTGGTGAATTTAACGGTAAATATTATCCAGCCTTTGGTCAAGAAGCTGCAGCCCAACTATTGCCCAAAGAACAAGTTATTAATACCTTAGAAAGTATTCTAGCGCTTGCCAATGCGGTTTTAGTCTTCATTGCTATTATTTCTGTTGTCTTGAGTTTTATTGTTATTATGTTAACAAGTAACGTAATTATTTCAGAAAATATGCGCATCATTGCCACAATGAAAGTTTTAGGATATAGTAATCGCAGCATTACCAATTTGGTTTTAAGTATGTATCTGCCAGTTGTTGTTGTTACAGCAATCTTGGGATTCTTTGCAGGACTTGGAATTTTAGAAGCTGGAGTTGGAATTTTAGCTGTTAGTGGTAATGTAATCCCATTAATTTTAAAATGATATTGACCACTATTTGTTACTTCAATTGTGTTTGTTTTATATATTATTTCATACTTGATGAGCTGATATTCAATGAATAAGGTCAACCCCTTAAGAGCGATTTATATTGACTAGAGAGTAGGTTTGAAAATGAAAAGATTACTAGCAATGATAGCTACTATATCATTAACAACAACAGCGGCCACTTCGGTTGTGGCCTGTTCTAATTGAGGGGACTGAACAGAAATCCAAGTTCCCCCACCAAAATTTCCTGTTTGAGTTAGTGGTTTTGAAGGGACTTCCCTTAATAAAATTGTTGTTGAGGAAAATCAGAATTTTGAAAAATTACAAAATGATATTAATGAAGCTCTAAAAGGTTCTCATTGAGATGCACCAGAAGCGGTTTCTTGAAGTTACAAAAAAAATAATGTCACTCTTGAAGAAACAGCGCTAGAAAATTTTGATTGGACTCGCAATGCAGATTATCAAGTAATTATCAAATCGAATTTGAAAGAATTTCCCGGAGAAGCAATTTTCTCATATACAGTGTCAAATTCAATGCATATTGCCGACCACTTAAGAACAACTGATTTAGGAACAATTGATGATAGTCGTGATAAGACAATTTTAATTGCCTTAATTTTCCAAAACATGAATTTAATTCCTTATATTAATGAAATTGCCGATCAATATGTCGAAGAAGGGGCTGTTGATAAAATTGTTCTTAAATATGACGAAGATAATAACGCAATTGGGGCAGTAATTGGGAGTGAAGAAACTTCTAAATTAAATCAAAGAACTTTTACAGGTTCAACTGAGGTAACATTTAAAGTTGTTTCCAAAGTTGCCCCTGATGAACCCGAAGATATCGCATCTTTGGTTAAGTCAAGTAGTATTGGAACTATCAATGATAATCGTAAATATACGATCATGATGTTCTTTATAACAGTTAATTTCGCTGCTTACTTGGAAAAACTAAGCGAATTAATCAATGACTTGGATGTCATCAACATCACAGAAACTTCAGCTACTATTAAGGCGATTCCTGAATCGCAGTATTTTAGTGGCAGTGTGGATGTGGTATTCCAAGTTTATCAACCCAGTTAACAATAAAGGAGAAACAAAATTATGAAAAAATTATTAGCTATTTTAGGATCGGCTTCAATTATAGCCACTTCAGGAATAAGTGCTGTGGCATGTGAAACAACAGTCGATGATAAAGACGATCGAATTAAAGAAGGGGCTTTGGATGATGTCTGTAAAATTACAAACATTATCGCAAACCGCCACTATTCAACCTCTGAGCAAGTCAGTGCTGGGGTTGCTGCAGGCTTGAAACCAAACCCAAAACTATTGGGAAACGAAAACGTTACAGAGTTGGATGTAATTGCTGGAATTAACCAAATGAATGGGACAGCAATTAAAGAATCTGATGTTACAATTGAATTTAAGGACAAAGATAAAAAATTAGCAACAGTTACCGCAAATGAGGGGTCAAAATTTACAGGAGAGGCCAATTTTCAAGTTAATAAAGATGCGAAATTTGAAGACTTAATTAAAAACAAGGATTTAGGAACTATTTTTATTCCAGAATCAATGCCTTTCCCCCCAGAACCAAACTCAAGCGGAGTTGTTAAAAAATTAGTTCCCCAACTAACAATTTTAATGGAATTTATTGGAGATCGTAATCGTGAATTAGAATATATCACTGATGCAATTTCGCTTTTAAGCTTTAAAGAAACAATTGGTAATACAAAACAAGTAATTGAAGAAACTAGAGCTGTGGTTACTTTGCCAAAAAACCAAATTATTACAGGTGGTGTTGAATTTAGTTATAAGACTAAAACTGATAACCGTCCAGGAATCAAAGAATTGGTAAAAGTAACAGATTTAGGGGAATTGGCAAATGATGATTCAGAAACAATCATTAAAGCAGTTTATGCTAAGAATAAAACAACTCTAAAATCTTATAAAGAAGAAGAAATCTTAGACGCAATTAATGTTACAATTGAAGCAAAGAAATCTTTTATTGAATTTAAAGCTGGAAACAACAAGTTTTTAGGTCATGACCCAGCATCATTTAGTGTTATTAACGGAGCCCTAGAAGAAGGGGAAAAATTCAAAAGAGAAGATTACCAATTGGATATCACTTATACAGTTAAAAAGTAACAAAATAGCAAAGTAACAAAGTAACAAAATAACAAATAAAATCTATTAATTAAATAATTAATAGTTTTTTTAAAATTATGAACTACACTTAAAAGTTAGTTTATAATTAGATTATTCAAGGAGACAAAAAAATGAAAAAATTACTAGCAATTTTGGGAGTACTTGGAATTAGTACTTCATCAGTGGGGGCAGTTGTTGCTTGCGAAAATAAAAAAGAAAAAGAAGATGATAAAATTACTTCAGGGGATTTATCAGACCCTAAAGTAGTAAGTGTAACAAATATTGTTGTTGATCGTGGTTTTTCAAAAGAAGAACTAATGAATCAAGATCTTGTTCATGACAATAAGAAAGTTACTGAACAAGCGGTTGTTGATGGTCTTAATTTATCAAATAATACAGCAATTGCTCTAAGCGATGTTGAAATTACCTTTTTAAATTCAGATAAAATCTTGGCAACTGTTACAGCAGTTGAGGGGTCAAAATTTACAGGAACAGTTGATGTACAGTTAAATAAAGATGTCAATATTGATGATATTATTAAAGTTACAAATATTGGTAATGTTTATATTGATAAAAAAGTTTGAAACCCAGAGGATGTTGGCCAACTAATCGTTAATGCAACTATGCTGATGGAATTTATCGGAACAAAAAACCCAGTTCTAGAACAGTTAGCAGATCAAATCTTTAAATTGACTATTGCAATATTTAGTGGCAAAAACCCAATTATAATTAGTCAAGATACAATAACGTTGGATTTTTCAGTAGTTGATGAAGGAGTCTTCTTAACAAGTAAAGTCACAATTAATTTTAAATACAATGATGATACTCGATTAACTATCAAAGAAGCCATTAAAACTACTGATTTAGGTCAAATTTCAAATAATGAAAAGGATACTATACTAAAAAAAGTTTATGCTTTAAATAAAGAAAACATGCCAAACATTAGTGAATCAGTATTTATTGAAAATGCAATTTTAAATAAAGATGCTGAAAAACCTGGAACCGCAACAATTGAATTTGTTGCAGGAACAGCTCTTTTTAAAGGCCATGATGCCACTGCTTTAGCATTGTTGGGAATGGAACTAGAAGATATTCAAGTAGAAGTTCAATTTGCTGTTTAAAATTTTCAAAACCACTTTTTAAAAGTGGTTTTTTCATTGTTTACTAGATTTCTTTTTTTTGGTATTTTTTCTATTTAAATAAAATTTATTGTAAAAAAATATTTTTTGTATAAAATTAAATAGAAAGGAAAAAATTATTATGTCAAAAACAGATATTATTAAAAGCGATACTTTAATTGCTGACGAAGCCAAGGTTTCAAGCAAAAAAATATCGAAAAAATTATCTAAAACTAATTCAAGCCAATCTGGTTGAAATAAATTTTTGAGTATGCTTCAAGAGCTTGGTAAATCATTGCAATTTCCAATTGCGGTTTTACCTTTTGCGGCGATTTTAAATCGTTTTGGAGCCTTAGGAATTCAGTTTACAACCGATGCGGCGGGTGAAATTACTAACCAAGCTGGTTATTGAATTTCATTCTTCTTTCAAGCCCCGGGGGGGGTTGTCTTTGATAACCTGCCATTGCTTTTTGCAATTGGGGTAGCATTTGGATTAGCCAAAGATCACCGTGGTGAGGTGGCATTAATTAGTACGGTATTCTACCTAATTATTGTCGCTTTAACAGGTAAAGAGGGCAGTTTGCCAGAAGCAATTTATGGAACATTGTTACCATTTAAAACTGCTGATGGGAAAGAACTATTCTCAAGCTTATTCTACGTACCAGTTTACGAAGAGGGCGTTATTGTTGGAGGAGCTTATGTTTTAAGTGTTGGGGTATTGGGAGGAATTGTCTCAGGATGTTTCTCAGCGTACCTTTATAATCGCTTAAAAGAGATTCAGTTACCTCAAGCACTATCATTCTTTTCTGGGCGACGTTTTGTCCCAATGGTTGCCATGGTTGTTGCCATGGGAGTAGCATTTGGATTTGCAGTTGTGTGACCATGAATTCAATTTGTCTTAATGAAATTTGGAAATTTGGTGGCCAATCCAGAAAATCCAGCCGTAGCCGTTCCGGGAACAGCTGTATTTGCAGCTTTGAACCGTTTCTTACTGCCATTTGGTCTTCACCAAATTTTAAATACCTTCTTTTGATTCCAATTACCAATTAACGGATTTGTAATTGATCCAATTACAGGTAATGCTGGAACTGTTGAAAAATGAGTAAGCGGGGATATTAATGCCTTTGCTCAAGGAATTGAAGGTTCAGGGCTTTTCCAAGGAGGATGATTCCCAATTATGATGGGAGGAATGCCAATGGCGGCTGTTGCGATGATTATGGCAGCCCCAAAAGCTAAACGCCAACAAGTGGCTGGATTCTTAGGAGGAGTTGCTGCAGTATCATTTATTAGTGGTATTACAGAACCAATCGAATTCTCATTTGTATTTATTGCCCCAGTATTATTTGGAATTCATGTTGGACTTAGTGCGGTCTTCTTTGCGGTTTCAACTGCAATGCGTATTCAATTAGGATTTGGATTTAGTGCTGGATTAATTGATTATGTTGTTTCGTTTGCTCAGTCATGAGGGTTCTCACAGCACAACACTGGAGCGTTTAAAGTATTGGCAAACCCATTAATGACTCTAGTCTTAACAGTGGGAGCAGGAGCTGCTTACTACTTCATTTTCTACGGTGTGATTGTTAAAATGAACATTCAAACACCAGGTCGTGAAATTGAAGTTGATGGTGCTGCACCAGTGGCAATAGTGAAAACCGAAAAAACTAAAGGGAAAAAGGATTTTACTGCTAAAGCACAAGCAATTATTGATGCTCTAGGAGCTGACAATATTGAAATTGTTGATAACTGTACAACAAGATTACGTCTAACTCTAAAAGATGCAAATGATGGAAACATCAATGATGCAGCAATTAAAGCTGCAGGAGCTTTTGGTATTAAAAGACTTGGTGACAAATCAATGCAAATTGTTTTGGGACCTGATGTTCAACAAGTATCATCAAAAATGAAAGAATTACTTGGAAAACAATAATTATTAATTTTGTTTTTAAAATAATGATTTATTTAAATATAAAAAAGCAAACCTGCTTAAAACAGGTTTGCTTTTTTTAAGAAAAAACACCACAAAGGTGGTGTAAAATTTTTAAAATGAAGGTTATTTATAACTTAAAATTGACGAATTTATTAATGGTGGGCGTAATCACCATAACTATTGTGGGTGTGGTATGTTTCATAAGTGACAGTAACTTCACCAACTACTAAATTAGCGTCTAAGCCAAAAATTGTTGACTGGTGATTATTGTTAATTACCCCGTCACCATATTTAACAAAGAATTTTTCAAATCCTAAATTTTTTATAGTGTCGGGATTTTTTTCACGAATTTTTTCTCATAGTTCGTGAATTCTTGGGGCTTTATCAAATCCGGCTCCAAAACGGCCTAGCTCAGTATTAATTATTAAGTCTTCTACATTTAGGGGTTTATCCTTATAGGGAATTAGGTTGTAAGTAACTTTTATTTCTCCCTCAAATGAATGGGCTTTAGTATTTGCCATTATGGTTGCCGTTGTAGTGGTACTATCAATACCAGGCTTAAACATAAGATCTTGCAAAGAAAGGTATCTTTTCACATAACTTTCTTGTTCGGGATCTAGGTCAGCGTTTTTTTCCTTTAATGCGATAAAAATCGAATACAATTCCGGGGGAGCGGTAGTGTACTTAACTTGAATATCTCCTAAATCCAAATTTTTTATTACATCACTTAGTTTTGTCTTGGGTCTAGCCACTTTTGTTGTGGTACAGGCTGTCACTACCGTAATTGGGGTTACAAGTAATGAGAATGAACCAAGAACACTCAAGATTTTTTTCAAAATAGCCTCCTTCTGTGTATTACTACAGCATCAACGGTCTATCTTCTTGTATGAACTGGTTAACTTTTGTTAACAAAAATATATTAACACGATTTTTTTAAAAAGGAATAATTATATTTGTAAAAATAATTATTAAATTAAATCTCTAAAAAAATCAAAAAAAACTATTATTTTTCTTTATTTGTAATAAAATTAATTATAAGAAAAGAGTTATTTAAAATATGAGCAAAACCAAAAAGTCTTTGAAAGAATATAAAAATTTTTTATCTCAGTATCGGAAAATTAACTGATTTAATTTATTTTTTTTCATTTTTGATTTAATAATTTTTATTTTGGTTTTTGCAGGGTTTTTAACTACAATTTGTCTTAATGAATTATCACAAAAAGAAGAAAAAATCGTTTCTTACATTGTTTTAGGACTTTCGTTTTATATTCTAATCAAATTTACAGTTACCAATTTTTTTTATAGCAATATTTATTTTTTGAAACTTAATATTTATAAGAAATCAATTGAAATTGATAGCATTGAAATTGAAAAAAATGAAAAAATTGATTTTGTACCATTCTGATTTTTGGTGATATTAATCACTATTAACATTATTTCAACAATTATCATAAATTTTCAAGCTGACACCGTTTTTGAGAATCAACCAGTTATTTCTGCGTGTATTTCAACTATGGCTAGTGTCTTGCTAATTCCTTCATTTTCAGCAATTTTAAACAAAATAACTGAAGTTAAGAAACCAGTAGTTAATAACTATACCAATTTATTAAAACAACAATTTGTTAGTTTTAAGGATTTATTCAAATCTTGCAAACCAGGAGAAAACTTTGAATTCGTTTATTTTAGTGATCTAACACTACAAAGTAAAAGGGGAATATTCATTATTGATAGCACTAAAAAAAATAAAAAAATTAATGATTTTAATCATGAAATTATTGAGATTTATTGTAAAATTTGAGCTAAATACTACGATTTCTTAATGCTAACCAAAAATCAAAATATAAAGTCACGTAGTGCGTATTCTCTTGAAAGAGAATTTGATAAAATATTTATAAATTTTTTAGAGTGGTAATTGTTAAATAATTTTAGACACTTATTGAGCGATTTTAAAATAAATAAAATTAATAAATTTAGCAAATATAAATTAAATTTTGTGCTACTATTTTCAAGAATGTTTTTAGCTATGACCCATATAAGGTTTGGAATTTTAAGATTTTTTTGTTATAATTATTTAAGATATATGAGGTAGATTATGTTACTGAATAAAATTATTGCAAAGAATTTTATAAAACCTGGAATTAAGACTGTGAATTTTATTCCAAATGGAGAATTGCAAAATGCTTCAATTGCTAAAGATAAAAACCATGAAATTAATCAACTTTTAGATATTGTAAATGGTGGCTGATATAGCTATACTATTTCGTTTGAGAAATTTTATCCCAAATTTGCGTTACAAAATAATGATATGGATTTGGAAATTGACGCTCTAGTATCATTAGATGATTTAGAACTAAAAGAACTAAATAAGAATTTGCGCGCAGATGGTTTTATTAGACCAATTAAATCATCAGAATTTCTATTCCAAATTAAAGTTTATTGACCATATTTATTTCCTGTTGTAAGATTAGTACCTCTAACATTTCCAAAAGAACAAACTCTGATTTTAGGAAATCATTATGCAAAATTTATTAAACCAAATTTAACTAAAAAAGAGATTTTGGCAGGAGCAGGAATTAATGCTGTTGCCCAATTTAGAAAAAAATATTTCAAATTAAAAGCTCAAAAAGTTTCAAACAAATACAAAGAACAGCATTTACAATACATAAGTTTAATCAGAGCTACATTCACTCATGATAATAAATTTATTGGTAAGCTTGCAAGATTAGTTTACAATATTGATGATGGAGATATTTTAAATTATGGAGATAATCCAGAGTTCTTCTTTAATAATAAAAATATTAAAAATTGATTGAACTCATTTCAGCTTTTTGTAGATTTTCCAGAATTTAAAATGAGTTTCTTTGAGCTAATTTATGAATATTTTTTATGTGATTTACAATGGCTTTATTCAACAAGAACAATTAATAGCGGTTATGAAATTCAAAAATTACTTTTTGAAAATGAGGCTACAACAGCAATTGACTTTAGTAAGTACCAAAAAATCTTTACTGGTGCCATTTCTCAAAAAGAACGCGAAGAGCGTCGAATGAAATACAATAAAGAACTATTAAATTACAATCAAAAAAATGTTCTTTTTGATAAAAAGTCAATCGAACTATTAGCTAACTTTAAAATTTTAGCTGATCGCCAAGAAAACCTGATTTCAAAACAAATTCAGTTTAGTCCAAGAATTTCAACTAAGCAGCCAGTAAGTCCAAAAGCGCATCAAGATATTAATAAAGAATATTTTTCAGATAGAAATATTCCAGCAATGGTGAAAATGATAAAAGAAGAAGATAGTTCAAGTTATCTTTTCCCACAAAAAGCACAAGTTAAAAAAAGCAAACCGATTATAGAAAATGAAAGTGATTTTTCATTTGACACCAAAATGTTTGATTAAAATATATTTAAAGGCGATAGATATCGCCTTTATTAATTATTTAATAGAAAGAAAGAAAAGATGAGTAATAAGAAAGATATACTAGAAAAAGATTTGTTAAGTGAGATTGATCGCGAAAAATTGTTTAGTGAAATCCAAGATAACCAAATGGGCGAATCAGCTAAAAAAAATTTCTTAGATAACATAATGAATAATTATTTTTTAGATAATGATAACTTTAATTTTTTAGAAGATAATGGGATTAAAATTTGGGAATTTTCAGAAAATGAAAATTGCATTTGCTTAGAACCAAAAAAGTACAAAGATTGTTGCCAGTTAAAGTTGCAACCAAAAAGAAATGAAAACTACATATCAATGGTTGAAAGCTTGGAGAGCAACGATAGTTATAATGAATATATCAAAAAAATGAAACACAGTTTTGATAAGGAAATTGAAAATTTTATTAAAATAGGAAGCTGTTCTTTTTTTGATTGTCATGAAAAGTTAGTAAAAAGCAATCTATGGGATGAAAAAAATTTTTTTGATGAAGAATTTTTTTCTGCATTAAGACAAAATGTTTTT
Organism: Spiroplasma sabaudiense Ar-1343; assembly: GCF_000565215.1. Taxonomy (NCBI): domain Bacteria; kingdom Bacillati; phylum Mycoplasmatota; class Mollicutes; order Entomoplasmatales; family Spiroplasmataceae; genus Spiroplasma; species Spiroplasma sabaudiense. Next base: position 528,132 of record NZ_CP006934.1, read on the forward strand.
GATACTAGATTCACAATGGGAACAACTTTTTTTAATAAAGTAGATCCAAAAATATTTGATTACTATGGCTTTTGCAAAGAGCATAGTCAAATTGTTTCAAATAATCATTTGAAAATTTCAAGTTCAAATGATCATGAAAAAATTCTTACTCTTAACTTTGCAATTATTGCTTTTAAATACTATTTTGCTAAGAACACATATCAGGTAATGTATGATGAGTATATTAATAATTATTTAAGTATTGAAAAAATTGGTCACAAAGCAATGATGGTATTTCGATTAAGAAAAGTAATAAATAACCTAAAAGAAATAAAAATTAATTTTTTTGAAATTCAAAAAGCACTTCAGAAGCAAGACTGTAGTAGTTTTGAGTTTACCGACTTTGATATGAAAAACCAAAATAATTTCGTCGTAAGAGATATAGTGCAATTTGCAATTACTCCAAAGAATTTTACAGTAATAAATTCTGTCAACAATCCTTTTAAAAAAGATTTAATAGCATTTATGAATGTTTTAGTAATTAATAAAAAAACAGTAGTAAGTTTCATGCACTTAAAATCATCAACAGAACTTAATGATTACTTTAAGGAATGAAAAGAATTAAACTTAGAAAAAAAAGTAGATTGAGAAACTTGAATTTCCAATAATGCTTTGATACTAACTGATGGAATTTTACTGAATTTCAAAAAATGAAATGATTTCAATACCGAAGAAAAAGTACTTTTTAGTGCGTTAAATAAATTTAGATTTGAAAATCCTCAGCCAGGCCAAGAATATTTAAAAATGAAGTTTTTTGCAGGCTTTAATAAAGGTAATAACTTTTTTTAAGGAGTGTTTAAAATGGATATTAAGTGAATCTCCTTATTGGTTATCTCAATTTTATATTTTGCAGCCTTATTAATTTCGGGAATTTTAGCTCTTCGCTATCAAGCAAAGCATAAAACTTTTAAAAAAATTTCTCATGAATTGGAAAATAATATTTTACAATTCAAAAAATCTTTTGAAGAAAATTTTCAAGAAAATAATTTTATAAAAAGTAATTACGATTTACCTAAAAACGAAGGATTATATTTAGAAATTAATAATTTTAGTTGTTATAAAACTACAGTTCCTAAATCCAAAAAAGAAATTTTTACTGATGAAAATGAATCGGAATTCAAAGTTACTTATTTAAAAGAAAATTATACTTTAAAGAATAATAAATTTAAAGTTCCAGATTTTTTTGGAAAATTATATCTCACTAATTTAAGAATTTTATTTCAAAATAGCGAAGGTTTTTTTCAGTTACCTTTATCCCAAATTAACGGTTGCATTATAACTGTTTTAAACATTAATGGTTTTTATAAACCTGGAGTTATAATAAAAACAGCAACTAACTACTATAGAGTTGTAACAGATTCTACTGAAATAGGTTTTTACATAAATAAATTATTAAATTAAAGTAGGTGAAATAATTATGAATCAGCAGCAACTAATTAATATTAGTGGGTTATTAATTTATGTTCTAACAATTGGGGTCTTCCTTTATTTTTTAATTGATTTGCTTTTGAGATTTCATCAAGGAAACAAAGTTGATGACTTTGAAAGAAAATTTTTTAACAAAAAATTATGGATAATTCTAATTTGAGTAAACCCCATCACAATAGTGATCTTATTTATTTTAACGATTTCCGGATTTTCACTTTTTTTTGTGACAAATCTTAACTCTTGAAATATATTCTTTCAAGTATTTTTTATGTTAGGAACTTTGTTTATTTTATTTGAAATATTATTGATAAGTAAAAAAGGCAACGCCTTGCAAATAATTATTACTCAAAAATGGTTAATATTAATAAATGATATGATTGAACTTGCATTAATAAAGAAAATTAATTATGATTATAAACATAAGTTTATTTTTATCGAAATAGGGGAGAACACTTCAATAGATAGGGTAGTTCGCATAAAATACAATCGGAAGATTCGTGAATTTTTAAAAGCGGATTTGAAGAGTTAACTTAAACTTTGGGGGAATTATATGAAAAAAGATACATATTTATCGAAAAAAGAGTGAAAAATAATTGATTCAAAAAATGTCAAAAGGATTAAAAAAGAAAGTTTATCACATTTCTTAGATATTCAAGTAAATATTTTAGACTCTTTGAAGGCAGCTTTAAAAAAAGATGAGAATAATACTTTTATTTCTGAAGCTGTTTTAAAAAAAGAAGAGGAAGTTGCTAGATTAAAAGAAGATTTTATAAAATTTATCAGTAATGAATAAAATAAAAAGTTCTAATATCTAGAACTTTTTATTTTGAAATTTTTTGTGCTCCTTTTAAATATCAGTAAGTACCGTTATTTAATGAGCTTGTAATTGAATCGTTTTGAAAAATAAATTCATAATCTGTTATAACTTTTCCTTTTATGTATTTTAAGGTGAATGAAACTTTTGATGAATTATTATCGGTGATCGCTTCATCACTAATATTTGTAATTTTAAAATTCTTTGAAAAAACAATAGGTTCATATTTGTTTTTTTCTTCCATTATAGATTTATCTTTTAGCTTATTACTTTGAATCTTTATTCCTAAAACTATTTTTTTTAAAAAATCGCCTGTTGTATCATTATTTGCTAAATCATTTTGAAATAGTTTTTCAAGTTTCTCATAAAATGATCCACTTTGAAATTCATTTTCAGCTCCAATTGGTGCTCCTAAAAGATCGGTTGCTTGCAATTTTTTTGTACCATTATTAGAATTTTTTGCATGTCACCCTTTATTGCTGTTTAATTTTAAAAATGCTGGTATTAATGTAACGGGTTCAGGATTCAAACTTTCAATTTTAGTTTCATCATTAACTGAATTATCTAATGAGTTAAATAGAGTATATTCTGCACTTAAACTTACACACAATTCATAAACTTTTTTTAAATTGAATAAATACTTATTATTTAAACTATTATCTTTTTTAACTTCTAGAAAACTTGCGGCAGTATCAATAAGTCTTGAAAATGATTTCTTCTCAAAAGTATTGTCAATAATTTTTGAGTTTATATTAAAGCTACTTAAAATATCTGTTAATGGTGTTGAAAAAATTGATTGAAAATTTTTGAAATTTTGCTTACTTTTATCGTCAAAATCCAATCCAACTAATCCTCAAACTGATGATAAAATATCTCCTGACCACAATTTCAAATAAGCATTATCAAAAATTTTGTTAATTTCATCTGAAATACCTTTCTTAATTACATCCAAAATAATTTTCACAAGTCCTGTTATTTCAAACTTTGATTGGACAACTATTGATTTCGCAATCTTTGGCAAAACGTTTTTTATTCCTGTTTCAGCATATTCATTTAAATGTTTTGTTGCATTTGCGGCTGCGTTAGCAATTGCATTAATTATTGGAAAAAATCCAGCAGTTTCTCTTTTTGAAACAGTAGCGATTGGCCCAGCGTCAGTAAGAGTAACCGAATAGTTTGCTTTTTTTTCAACTTGGAACAAAATTGCCAAAAATTTTTCAAAATTGTAACCGTTTGAATCGCTTTCGGGATTTTGAAAAATCCCTTGGAATACTTTAACAATTTTTTGAATATTTAGGCTACTATTTATATCAAAATTACTTTTTCTTACATTTTTTAATACTTCAATGTTATTTTGGGTTTTTGAAAACAGGTGATCTGAATCAGTGATTTGTGATGGGGGAAGACTTATTATATCTGAAAATGCTTCTAAATGTTTTAAAATAACCATAATTGATTTTACAATTTTTGAAATTCCCGATACCAAAGTGGTAGTATCTTCTGTTATTTTAAGATTTTTTTGAATAATTGCATCGAAGACTCTAGTTAATACAACTGTGCCATCGTTTCCTTTTCTATCATTATCAAACTTAGTACTTGTAGTTAAGTCGCCTTTTCCAGGAATTGAAATACTTTGATTGGTAATTTCTGCAATTCCCAAGATTAGTTGATTTAAACTATAGTGGATTGCATCTTGTTGAGTTTTAACAAATGTCATATCAGAAAAATCAAAAATATTACTAATTGCTAGTAGGTTTTGGTTAGAAAGTATCGCTTTCATTTTAGAATAACCTGAATCATCAACGATATTTTTCATAATATCACTTGTGAGAATTGAAGTTAGTGTTCCAGAAGTTCTAGTGTTAAAACCATTTCCAAAAATTAAAAGGGCGGCCCCAGCCATTGCTGAGATATTTCTAATTTTTGGTTCTGAAGGGTCAAAACCATTTTTCATTGTCAAATTGGTTTCAACTTGAGGTTCAGATAAAAAACCTTTATAGTTTTTATTTTTACCAAAGGTTGCATCCAAAATTGAATTAAAGCTTGCACTTTTTTGGCCTTTATAATTGGTTAAAAGATCAGCTGCCTTGCTGGTTTTGTATCGATTCAACGTATAATCAAAATCAATTCCTTCTTGATCATTTAAAACAACAGCACGACCGTAATAACTAAATATTTCAGTTAAGCTTTTGGTGGCTGCTCTTGCTTTCTTTAAACCATTATCTAGAGTGTTACACGCTATAACAGAAGTTGACGAACTTACAACTAAAGCCATACTTCCAAAAATTGCTAGAATTTTTTTCATAACTCGACCTCACTTTGTTGTTATTATACACCTTCTATTAAAAAAGGCATTAAAAAAAACACATTTAGTGTTTTTTTGAAGTCATTTTAGTCATTTCTCAATATCTAGTTTCCGTGTTTTCATCACTTATTTTAGTAAATATTTTATATTCAAAATTATAATGAATTAATTGATTGGTTAAATGTGATCGATAAATCATTGTGTAACTAATGAATTCATTATTATCTATCATTTCGGTTTTAATATTTTCAGTTTTAAAGTTTTTTGAATTTAAGTAGGGGACAAACTCTGAGTGATATTTATTGGTCATTTGCTTTTTCATGTATCCCATTAACGAGCCAATCCCAATAAAGGTTTTTCTAATGAACAAGCCAGAATTATCTTCTGAATTGTCATCATAAGAGAACAAGTTCTTCAAACTTTCAAATAGAGTATTTGGTAAAATCTGAGTTTTATCACTATTTAGTCCCAAAATTCCTGTCAAATCAAGTCTATTACCATTTTTTTCAGCGTATCATCCTTTATTAACGATTAAATGAAGAATGATATTAATTGCGGTTTGGGGGGCACCATCAAATTGTGGTTCTCCAATTGAATTAAATACTTGATATTTTTCACCAAGTTTTTTAAAAATATCTAATATGTTATCAAATTTAAATAGTAAATCAGTGTCATTGCTGTAATTATCTTTAAAAGCTTTAATTGCATCTCCTAACGAAACATTTACCAATGAATCTAAAATCTGGGGTAAGTTAATATTTAAAAGCTTTAAAAAATCACCGATTGGAGTTTTGAAGATTTTTCTTAAATTAGCAAGTCCTTCAATTAAGGTTGGGTCTAGGTCTGGAACTATCATAGTAATCAAGTCTTTTATGATTGACCCTTTAAAAATTTCAGGAAAAATATTATTCATTTTATTAATAATTTCTGGTTCAGTTATCACATTATAAATATCAGGGGCAAATAATTTAATTTGATTTAAAGTTCCGCTGTTAAAGCCAAATTCACCACTATTTGTAGTTGCTAAAACTATCATTGCTAAAAGCCCTGGCAAAACAGTTCCTAAAATGGCAGGGAAACCTTCCATTTTACCTAAACCAAAACCAATTCCCCCAAGCAATTGCAGTAATCCGTGATTTAAAGATTCTTTTGGGGCTAGCAAAACAAATTCAAAGCGTTCTCGATTGTCAACTTTAAAAAATATTGCCAATATTTTTTGAAGTCCAAACCCGTTTAAATCTGAACTTTGGTCGTTCAAAGCTTGGTCAAAAATTTTCAATAAGTAAGTAATGTTTAACGAACCTTTAGCATTAAATTTGTCTTGACGAACTTTTTGAATTACTTCAAGATCTGATAATTGGTTATCAAATAAATTATTTTTTGAAGTAATAGGTTTATCGGTGTTTTTGTCATAGTTTGAAAAATCCGATACGTATTTAACAATAATCATTAGCGCCTTACCAATTTGAGAAATAGCATTTAAAATACTGTCTATATCAGTATTGATGCTAGCTTCCCCAGCCAGTAATTTTTCAATAATTCGAGATAGTACATGACTACCATCACCCTCAGATCTAAAATTCATGTCTGGAAATTCTGTAAATAAGGTTAATTTATCATCGTTTTTAGAGCTAATACTTTTGTCATCCCCGGTTAAATCAGCTAAACCCAAAATTAATGAATTCATTGCGTAATTTAGGGCTTCTTGGTTGGTGGAACTTTCTAGGTCCGAGAAATCAAAAATTGATCCTAATTTTGTAATATTATCCTCTGATAAAACATCACTAATTGTCTCCAATAATTCAGGACTTAATGCCCCTTTAATTACTTCACTTTGTAAAACAGCTTCTATCAAAGTTGCTTCTTTAACATCAAAGCCATTTTTAACAGCTAAAACTAGTGTACTAATTAGGGAACTAATTTGACTAAAACTATCATCAACTCATGAACGGTTACCATTCAAATTAACAAGACTGCTGTCTAAATTTTTAAATATACCAGAATTGGGAACTTTTTCACCAAAGCTGGAAGCAAATAGTGAGTTAATTTTTGAATTGTTGTTATTAATTCCCGAATCTGGCCAAGCTGTATTTATTGTTTGATCCCCATAGTATTTTAAACTATCATCAATGCTAATGTTTTCAGCATCGCTTAGAATAAATGACTGTGATACAAATTTTGAAAGGTCTAAAAATTTGTTTAAAGACTTATCATTGGTAAAATTATTAATAACACCAGTACAAGCAACAACGCTAACCGAACTCAAACTAATTGAGGTTACCCCCAAAGCCGCTAATAATTTTTTCATAAATACCTCCACTTATTAGTTTACTTTTATATTACACTAAATAGTTGTAATTTCTGAATTATTATATTAAAATAGTTTTTGTAATTAAAAGGGACTGGTGAATTTTTTGAGAAAAAGCAATGGTATTTTACTTCTAAAACAAAGCTTAATAAATATATTAAAATTTAGAGTCCAATTCATAATTGTCATCGTGTTATCGTTTTTATCAGCTTCGATATTAACAGTTTCAATGGGAATTAATAGCACGTTAAACAATAATTTTCAAGAGGTTGTTGGAAAAGGAAATCAATTTGATTTTGAATACCAATATCAATTCAATCAGCGACGTAATGTTGAGGGTCCAAATCAGACTATCCCGCTTAATGCCTTTGTAAATAATAATTATTCAACATTTATAAAAGATTTAAATGAAAAGGACATTAAAGAAGAAAGTGCTTTTAATTTTATTTTGAGTAGCCAATCAAACCCTGAGTCTAATGACAATTTTTTGATTAGAACATACCAAGATCAAAATTTTCAAAACGCAATTTATGAACAATTTAAAAATGATACCTATGGTGTAACAGAAAAACTATTAGTTTATGATTATGATGCAAACCAAGATGAATTTGTATACAATCCAACCGGTTTAGAATGAACATTTGAGCCAGCCTTTAGAAAAACAGCCTATGAAGTACTAACAAGAGAATATAAAAAAGATTTAGGTTGTGGACCTGATGGTCAAGCCACGGCGCTTGATTACACTAGATATACTCCAGCTGGAATTTATACCATGAACAACGGTTGTTCATGAGTGGGTGATGATTCTAATTCACTAAATGTTTACATGAACTATGCCTTCCAAAATTTAATTAAAACAAACTTCACCCAGTTTGGTAATTTTTTTAAATTTCTTGTTGTGGATCAAATCATCAACAAACTTGATGCCAACCAAAAACCTACAAAGCAAATTGTAACTACAAAATTTAATGAAACAAATAATTCTGGAACCTGAAGCGAACTTGACTTTCAAAAAGGGGTTGGAGTTAATTTATATGATGCAGCATCTTTTGAAACTGCAGATAAAGAGGAAAACGCTAGAAAACTAACTAGTTTGTTTTATGAATACATTTTAGGGTATTCAATATACCCAACAAATGTTATTCACAGTAATTTTTTAGGTGATTGAATTAATCAAGTTAAAGCTAGCGAATTGATTTCCCAAAACAAGGAAGAAGATAAAAATTTCTTAAAAACTAATAATGATGTTTACAAATACGGTAGGAGGGGACACATTAACCCAATTGTCATATCTGTAGAAAATAATTTAATTCAGTCAAATAAGTGATTGAATGATCATTGAGCTATGACGGGTTTGCCATTCGAAGAACCAAGTAATACAACCCAAATGAACTTACATCAAAATTTTTATGAGCGACCAAACTTGGAAAGTTTTATTAATCAACCCCAAGATAGTGACTCAGTAAGATCTAGTATGTTTATCAATCACCAAAAATTAATTGGTGAAATTATGGATTTTGATGTTAATTTAAGATCTGAATTATTTTATTTTGATAACGAATCTCAAAGTAAGGTTCGTGCTGTGGCAATTGATGAAAACGAAAAAGATCCAAACTTTACCATTTTAAAAGGTTCGGCTCCAAGAGCAGCCAATGAAATAGCTATTTCGCAGCAATATGCTAGAAAAAACAAAATTAAAATTGGTGATGTTATTTCTGTTGGAGGGGCATCAGCAATTGTTTCTGGATTTGCAACCGACAAATATTCTTACTATCCAATGAGTGATAAAGATGTTCCATTACCTGATAATAAAAATGGTTTAATTATTTTTGGTTTCAAAAGTACTTTGGTCAACATCGGAATTTCTGGATTTGAAAATTATGTAACCTACTATAACTCAATTTTTTTAACCAATAAGGGTGCAGCGGTTTCCAAAGATGCTCGCGCTAATTTATATAGTGCCTTATTGAACAATGTTCCCAATCAAGCATCTAGTTACTACAACTATACAAAAGAATCTTATGACTCAATTTTAAGCGAAAGACCCGAAGATGTTAAAACTTTTTCTGGACACTATGATATGAAATCATTTAAGGACTCAAACTACAGCTTAGGGTGAACGGTTAATGAGTCAGTCTTAAGAATTTATAACATCGTTTCGATCGCTTCGGTTGTAATCATCTTACTTATTTCACTAACTGCAATTGCAATTGGAATTGCCAAAACAATTAGAGCTAATATGGGTCAAACAATTAACCTAAAAGCGTTGGGTGTTAAAACAAGTGAAATTGCTTCATCTTATTTAACTTATGCTATTATTGTCGCTATTGTTGTTCCGATCGCTTGAATATCTGGAATTTTCTTACAAATTCCTTTGGCTAATATTTTTTCAGACTACTTATCTGCTCCATATAATGTTATTAATCCAACTTGAGCCGCCCTGGGAATTGCCTTTTTAATATTTGTTGGTATTGCCGCCATTGTTTCTTTCACAACAGCCTTTATCTTAACAAGAGGAAGTATTTTACAATTACAAGAGCAAAAAAATAAAGTTCATCGTTCAAAAATGATTGATATCATCAAAAATCGATGAATGAAAAATTCAAGTTTTTCAAAACGATTTAGTTTAGAAATGGCATCATCAGGTTCGCGACAAACATGAATGGTTTCTTCAACAATTTTTATTTCAGCATTTTTTATTGGAGGGTCATTAGCACTGCCATCAATTGCCTTGAATTTAAAAGAATCATATTATAAAAATATCAAATATAGTAATGAATATTCAACTTACCAACCAATGACCAATTCTCCGCTTTCAAAAGTTACATTAAATACTTGAAAAGGTCAAAAAGAATTAGAAGCTGACTGAAAAGAAACAGATCAGTTTTCTGAGTATGGCTTGAATGGTTATTATTCAAATTTAAATAATTATACAGCAACTACAAATAACGTTGGAGTGTTACCAAGTTTTATTTATACAAAAGATTCTCAAAATCAAGAAAAAATTGACTGGTCAATTGAGTATTTAATAAAAAACCTTGGAGATTTAGTACCAATTGTTTCAAGTATTTTTGGGACAAACTTTTACAATGCTACGGGACAAGCTTTTTCGATTGGAGAACTTGAACAGTTTATGGCATTTATCCTTCAATCAGCCACAAACCCAGTCTCTAAGAAACCTTGAACAAATGATGAAGAACGTTTAAAATTACTAAAAGAAATTAGTGTCACTCTAACTGAGGGTTTGGGTCCAATATTAAGTTTAGTTATGGGGTCGATTACCGATGATGGTCAAACACCAAGTGTTGATGATGATTGAAAAAAACAAATTCTAGACTCAATTATTTCATCAGTGCCCCCATATGTAAAATCTTATGTAAATAGTAGTGAGAGTCGAAAAAATCAGTTTGCATTTGGTTATTCTTTTGATCAAGTTGTAACCGATAAAGAAACTCTTGCAACAAAACTTAGTTTCAATACACCAAAATATTCTAATTTAGATATCATCGGCTTACCTGAAGATCAAAAAGCATTTTCTGTTGCAAAAAGTGAGTTTAGTCAAACACAATTTTCAGAAGAAACTCATCAAAAGGTCGCTCAAATTGTAAATGGAACTTATCAAGGCGGTGACATTGTTGAAAACGAAACCAAATTATATAATGCTTCTACAAAAGAGTTAAAAATTCCAGTAATTGCTAATCGTCAAGCAGAAGCTGGCTTAAAATTTGGTTTGGGTGATGAATTATCAGATCTTGATTTTGAGACTGCTAGACTAACCTTCAAAGGACGAAGCGGCTATGAGAATTTACCAAAAGGGGCATGAGCATACAATAATTCAGACTACAAGCAAATTAATGCCAAAGCAGCAGATTTTCTAGATCCGTTTGGATTAGATAATAATAAGTTCACTTATAATGAATCTATCAAAGATGGAGTCTTAAAAGATGGGGCGTTTGTCTTTATTGAGTGGGAATATGATGAAAAGGGTAATATCACCGGATCACATTTGCGTCCATACTACAACTATGACAATTTAGAATTATGATTCCCGGAAAACAAAATTAATGTAGAAGAATTCCATAAAAGTGATAACTTAGGAAATCAAGGACCTAATGCGACATGATTTGACAGTAATATCATTTCTGGTTCAAAAAATTCTAGAGATGAAACTATCATTGTCCCAGAATCTGCTAAAATTGCCTGAAACGAGAATGATTCATCAACAAAATGAGTTAGAATCCGCCCTTATGACTTGAGTTTTGATGCTCGATGAAAAAAACCAGAGCGCAATCTTCAAGCAGGAGAATTGCAATACTTATTGAATAAAAATTTATATTTTATGCATTCACAAGTTTCTGGAAACCAAACCACGGTTATTGGAACAGCTCGTGGCTATGATAAAATTAATAATAATAATCTAAATAAAGTAAGTCTTGTAAACGTTGGGCAACTAAATTCTTTTAACTCTAACATTATTTTGGGAGATCAAAATATTGTAAATAGTCTTGGAAATCTTTCTAATACTTATTTCACCCCCTATGACTACAATCCTGTGGGATCAAAAGCAAACACTAGCTTCAAAGGAATTCAAAATTATAACATTTTAGCACCAACTGATTTAGTTAAACGTGAATTGCCAAAACAATTTAGAGACGGTTATAATGGCAAAATTAATTATTGGTGAAATACAAAATATAGCAACATAGATGAAACCTTGGGAATTACATCATATGTTTCATTTATCAATAAGGAACGAACTGGTCAATTTGCCGTTGGTAATGTCAATAGTTTTAAAATAACAACTTCATATGAAACCCAAAATCTTTTAAGTGAAAAAAAAGCTCTAGTTAATCAAATTTCTGGAATGGCTGTTTTAATTGGAGGATTATTAATCACAATGATTATAATAACTTCGTCATTATTTATTATTTTAATTTGTGATTTACTTGTTTCAAAAAATAGTCGTTTTATTATATTGATGAAATCAATTGGTTATTCAAGACGTCAATTGGTTAGTTATACACTTGGGGTTGTTAATATCTTTAGTATTTTAGGATTTATCCTTGGTCTAGGATTTTCTTACTTAGCAATCTGGGGACTAATTAGTTACTTAGGAAGTGCTGGGTTTGCGATTCCATTTGCATTAACTTGATGAGCTCCATTTTTAGCAGTGATTTTAGTTGGTGGTGCTTATGGAATAAGTATCTTTGCAGCAATGTTCAGAGTTATTAATACCTCACCGCACATTTTAACTTCACAACCAGATTAAAAAATATCTTCAAAAGCCTGACAATTAGTTAGGTTTTTTTGAGTTTTTTATCTATACTTATAGGTGAGGTGCTTTATGGAAATTAAACAAGCGGTTTTTATCAAATCAGCAGCAAAAAAAGAAGGGTGAATCAGCGACGATATTTCTGAAGTTTGTTTTGTTGGTCGTTCCAACGTGGGAAAGTCAAGTTTTATTAATGCTCTAACAAACAATAATAAATTAGCTAAAATATCATCAACTCCCGGTAAAACAAGATTACTAAATTTTTTTTCAATTAACAATGACCAGTTTCGTATTGTTGATGCTCCGGGATATGGATTTGCTAAAGTAAACATAAATTTAAAAATTCAATTTGCTGAAATGATGGAAGAATATTTAACTCAAAGAACTAATTTGAAATTCATTTGCCAACTTGTGGACTTGCGTCACAGCCCCAGTAAAGATGATATTGAAATGTATCAATTTTTTAAGCATTACAATATTAAAGTTTTTATGGTTGGAACTAAATTAGATAAACTTAAACGTAATGATATAGCTAAAAACGAAAAAATAATTAAAAGCGATTTACAATTTGATTCTGCCGATCATTTTGTTAAATTTTCGAATAAAGATCGAAAAAATATCCGCGAAATTACAAATATCATGGCAGAACTTTTAGGTTTAGAAGATATTCAAAAATAAGATATTTAAAGTAATTATTTATTTTAAAATAATAAACTGTGTTATAATTCAATAAAAGTAGGTATTTGATGAAAGAAATTTGTACAAAAACAAAGAAAGAATTAGCAAAATCCTTTGAAACCGATTTGGAATCAGGTTTAACCCAAGAAGAAGCCCAAATTAGATTAGAAAAAAATGGTCGCAATGAGCTACCGAAGGGAAAAGTTACCCATTGAGTTGTTATTTTTTTAAAAACTCTTCTAGAACCTTTACAACTAATTTTACTAGCGGCGGCGATAATTTCAGTTGTTACCTCGCTTGTTGCAAGCAATTGAGAGGTATCAGGAGAAACCTTTGTTGATTTTATTGTGATTATTTGCATCGTAATAATAGATGGGGTTTTAGAAACCGTTCAAGAGGTTAAGGCACGAAAGTCAATGGACTCGTTAAAGTCATTCACAAAACCTCATGCAATTGTTATTCGTTCAGGATTGCAACAAGATATTGATGCTAGCGAACTTGTTATTGGTGATTTAGTAGTTTTAGAAGCTGGAAAATATGTTCCAGCGGATTTAATAATTATTGAGGCAAGTGACCTAATGGTTGATGAGTCTATTTTAAGTGGTGAATCTGTACCATCATTAAAAACTAGTCACCATTTAGCTAAAGAAACTGCAATTTTAGCCGATATGAAAAATGCTGCTTTCATGTCAACTTTCACAACTGCTGGAAGAGCAATTGGAATGGTCGTTAAGACCGGAATTCAAACAGAGATTGGAAAAATTGCTGAATCAATTAATGAAAATGATGAAGCTAAAACACCACTTGAAAAAAAATTAATAAAATTTAGTTATTGAATAGCCTTGGCTGCCTTAGTAATTGGGGTTTTAATTTTCTTGACCATGTTTTTGAAAGGAAATAGCAAATTTTGACCTAGTTATTTGATGGTTGCTATTACTTTGGCTATTGGGGTTATCCCTGAATGTTTGGCAGCCGTTGTATCAATTTCGCTTTCATTCTCAACCAAGAGAATGGCTCGCGAAAACGTAATTGTAAAAAAACTAGCCAGCGTTGAAACTTTAGGTAGTGTCAATGTAATTTGTACTGACAAAACTGGAACTTTAACAGTTAATAGAATGACAATTAAAAAAATTATGGAAAATAATGAAGTATTAGATTCCAATGCTTTTTTAAAAAAAACCAACTCAAGTCAAAGAGAATTATTTCTACAAAGTTTAGTACTACCAAATGATAGTGTTACCCAGGGAAAAGAACGAATTGGTGATCCAACCGAATTAGCGTTAGTTGACTTTGCAGAATTGGCAGGCTTAGACGAACAAATTGCTCGTGAGAAATGAACCCGAATTGATGAAATACCTTTTGATTCAGAACGTAAACTGATGACAACTGTTAATAATATCCAAGATAAACCAACAACGTTTACCAAAGGAGCCATTGATGAAATCTTAAAAGTTTGTGACTCAATTTTTATTAATAATAAAATAAGAAAAATTACTGAGGAAGATAAGAGAATTATTTTAAAACAAGCAGATGATTTAAGTCAAGAGGCATTAAGAATTTTAGCTTTTGCATACAACACAAATTATGATAAAACCAAAAATAAAGCCGCTCTTGAAAAAAACTTAATCTATCTTGGGTCGGTTGCAATGATAGATCCAGTTCGAGCTTCAGCAGTTGAAGCAGTTCGTGAAGCACATGAAGCTGGCATAAATGTTGTAATGATAACAGGTGACCACGCAACAACTGCTTTGGCAATTGCCAAAGATTTAAACTTAGCATTTTCAGAATATGAAGTGATTTCCTCAGATCGTTTGGAACAAATGAGCGATTTAGAATTATCAAGAATAATTACTCAAATTAAAGTTTTTGCTCGAGTAAACCCCGAACACAAAGTTAGAATTGTAAAAGCCCTTCAAGATCAGGGAAATATAGTTTCGATGACCGGAGATGGAGTTAATGATGCCCCAAGTTTAAGTAAAGCCGATATTGGAGTTGCTATGGGGATTACTGGAACTGATGTTGCCAAACAGGCAAGTGATGTTATTTTAACAGATGATAACTTTAAAACCATTATTAAGGGAGTAGGGGAAGGACGAAATGTTTATCAAAAGATTCGTCGAGCTATTACTTTTGTAATCAGTGTAAATTTAGCTAACGTTTTGGCAATTTTCATTCTTTCAATTATCAATGATGCCTCTCCTGTTGAAGCAACAAATATTTTATGAATTAACTTAATTGTTGAGTCAGTTTTAGCAATTACAATTGGGATGGGCCCAAATGATTACTCACTTATGAAAATAAAGCCCTTAACTGGGAAACATAGCTTATTTGAAGGACTATGGAAGCCTATGTTTAAAATTTGTTTATTCTCAACTGGGGCTGCTATCGCAGGATTTTATCTAGGAATGTCATTTACTCCAGCAGAATTTTATGAAGGTAAAGATACTTGATATTTATTTTTAAAAGATCAGTCTACTTCATTAAGTGAACGTGTTCGAGTTATGTCATTTGGAAGAACTGCCATGTTCATCGTTATGACTATTAGTCCTTGTTTTTATGTAAATTTAATAAAATTGAGTAACTGAAAAGCTAACCCAAAATTCCAATTCAATCCAAACGTGCCACTTGTTTTTGCAAGTATCTTTGCAGCATCACTAAATATTATTGTTTTATTTATTCCTGGATTGAATGATGTAGTTTTAATGTTAAATCCAATTGAATATTGAAATGCCCATAACTGATATATGATTATTGAAGCACTAGGAATTGCAATGATTCCTGGAGCCTTAATCTTATTAACTGACTCGTTAGTGTTTTTTACCTACCATCATTTACCAAAAAGTTGAGAAAGAAATCGCCGAATTGCTTTTGAAATGGTTCAAAATGATAATAAGAAAAAAGTCAAAAAAACAAATTCAGTAATTGAAAAAGATAAAAAAAATAATTAATTTAAAATTTTTAAGATAAAATAATATTATATTTGAGAAGAGTAGCTAAAAGATTTTTTCAGAGAATTAGCGGTTGGTGTGAGTTAATAAAATCTAGTAGTGAAGGTAGCTCAATTAAAAATTAAATCAAAATAATTAAGTGGACTTTTAGTCAATTAGGATGGTACCGCGGAGAAATTCGTTCCTTGTTAGGAAACGAATTTTTTATTTGTTTAAGGAGAAAAATGATGACTAAAAAATTATCAGAAAAATATTTTGCCAAGGAAGTTGAAGCAAATAAAAATGAATTTTGAATAGCTAATAAGTATTTTGAAGCAAATTTAGAATCAACAGCCCCAAGTTATTCAATTGTTATGCCCCCACCAAATGTAACTGGTAAATTACATTTAGGACACGCATGAGATGGTAGCATTCAAGATTTTTTGATTCGCTATAAAAAATTACATGGCTTTAATACGTTATGAATCCCAGGAATGGATCACGCAGGAATCGCCACACAAGCTAAAGTTGAAGCTCGGTTAAAAGAGCAAGGCTTAAATCGCTATAGTCTTGGGCGTGAAAAATTTATTAATCAAGTTTGGGAATGAAAAGAAGAATATGCAAGCATCATTCGTGAACAATGAGGCAAGTTGGGTTTGGGTTTAGCCTATAATAGTGAGAAATTTACTTATTCTCAAGATTTAAATAAATTGGTTAATTTGGCTTTTGTAAAAATGTATGAACAAGGTTTAATTTATCGTGGGAAACGAATTATTAATTGAGATCCGCAATTAAAAACGGCTTTGAGCAATATTGAAGTTATTTATAAAGAAGTTGCTGGTAAAATGTATTATTTTAAATATCAGATTTTTTCAAGTAATGAATATTTAGTAGTAGCCACAACAAGACCAGAGACAATGTTTGCAGATCAAGCAGTAATCGTTAACCCAAATGATAAACGATATCAAAAATTTATTAATAAGCAAGTAATTAATCCTGCAAATGGTGATCTAATTCCTGTAATTAGTGATAATTATGTTGAGGTTGATTTTGGAACCGGAGCAATGAAATGTACTCCAGCACATGACCCCAATGACTTTGAACTTGGACTGCGACATAATTTAAAAATGCCATTATGTATGAATACCGATGGAACTATAAACCAATTGGGTAATGAATTTAATGGCCTTGACCGTTTTGAAGCCAGAATTCAGTTGGTTGAAAAGATTAAATCAGCGGGAAATTTAGTAAAGATTGAAGAGATTACTCATCAAGTTGGCTTTTCAGAGCGCAGTGATGTGATTGTCGAACCATATTTATCAAATCAATGATTTGTAAAAATGAAGCCCCTTGCAGAATCGGTTTTAAAATTACAGAAAAGTGACAGTAGTATTTCGTTTTTTCCAAAGCGCTTTGATAAAACTCTGGAAAATTGAATGACCGATACTTTAGATTGAACAATCTCTCGTCAAATCTGATGAGGTCATCAAATTCCTGCTTGGTACCATAAAAAAACCAAAGAAACTTATGTTGGGTTAAATCCACCAGAAGATTTTGAAAATTGAATCCAAGACGAAGATGTTCTAGACACTTGATTCTCATCAGCTTTATGACCATTTGCGGCGATGGAATGAAATCCAAACAATGCCTCAGAATTATTTCAAAAGTTTTTTCCGGTTTCAACTTTAGTTACAGGCTATGATATAATTTTTTTCTGAGTCGCTAGAATGATTTTTCAAACAAACAATCTTTTGCAAAAAAAACCATTCGAAGACGTTTTGATCCATGGACTAATCAGGGATGAAAATGGTAAAAAAATGTCAAAATCATTGGGTAATGGAATCGATCCCATGGATGTGATTGATGAGTTTGGAGCTGATAGCTTGAGATTTTTCTTATTAACTAATTCATCTCCTGGTGCTGACTTGCGATTCTCAACAGAAAAAATTAGATCAAGTTGGAATTTTATTAACAAAATTTGAAATGCTAGTCGTTTTGTTTTGCTTAATGTTAATCTAGATAAAAATGATGATGAAATAATTAAAAAAGTTGATGAAAATTCTTTTTTTGAAAATAATTTAAACAAGTGAATTCTAAATGAACTATATGAAAACGAAAAAAAAGTTGATTTGCATATTCAAAATTATGACTTTAATTTAGCAGGAAAAGAAATTTATAACTTTGTTTGAAATACTTACTGTTCTTGATATATAGAATTGGCGAAAACAAATTTAACCTCAAAAGATTTGCAGATTTGTGAACTCACCCAAGCAACATTGATTTATGTTTTAAAAAAAATATTAATTATGTTACATCCCTTCATCCCTTTTGTAACAGAAGAAATTTATCAAACCTTAAACTATAAAAGATCAATTTTAGAAGAAAGTTGAAATCAAATTAAAGTTAATTATGAGAATAACTACCTAAATCAAGTTATTGAAATTATTGAAGTAATTAGAGATTTTAGAGCAAAAAATAATTTAAAAAAAACGCAACAAATTCAATTTAATATAAACAATTTTTCAAGTAAAAATTATGAAAAACTTTTTAAAGACAACCAAAATGATATTAATAAAATATTGTTAAAGAATGTTAACTCTGAAATAAGTTTCAGTAGTTCTAAAAATAAAAAAACGGTTTTAGCTTTAAATAATTTTTCAATTGAAGTTGATAATGATACATTTATAAATAGTGAAGTTGCTATTGAATTATTGACGATTCAACTAGAAGAAATAAATAAAGAAATTTTACGTAGTGTAAAAATTTTGAATAATGAAAACTTTTTAAATAAAGCTAGTAAAGAAAAAATTGATGAAGAAAAAAATAAATACGAAAACTATTTAAAAAAAATGCATACAATAAAAAAAGAAATTGATAATCACTAATTTGGTAATTATCATTTTTTTTTGCGATAAAATAGGGGAGGTAATAAATTTGAATAAAAAAACTTTTATTTCTTTTTTCGTTTTGATAAGTATCGCTGTAACCGGTGTTACTGTATATTTTTTGCAAAATCAAAGCAAAGAATCTTATCAAAGCAAAATAGTTGAGAATAATAAAACTATTTATCTAAATTTCAAAATGTTATTTAAGTATCCCTTATTAAGAGATTTTGAAGTTCCAAAAAGGATAATTGTTAAAAATAAAAATTTATCTATTTTGGAATTGTTAGAAAACAATAATGTACATTTGAAGGAATTTGAAAAAATTCCAACAAAAATATTAAAAAAAGATGTTTCTGAATCAATAACTATTGATCTAATACCAAAAGATTTAACTATTAAAAAAACGAGTCATCTAAAGTGTTCTTATGAGGAATTAGTAAATAATGATGTAACTTTTGAAAATGCTTTAAATACAATTAAAATTATGAAAAATAAAGAAATGAAATTTGAAAAAATATTAGAAAAATTAAAAAATATTTATCAAAAACCAGATGAAAAAAAATTTCTTGAAAAATATATTAAAAAAGTATTTTTTTAAAATTAATCTTTTATTCATTTTCTTTATTTTAATAATTTTAGTAATTTGATTTTTTTTCCAAAAAAATTTATTTTTTAAAATATTGGCTGTTGCATGCTTTATTTTTTACTCATTATATTTGATAAAAATCAATTTTAAATATTGCTTTTATATTATAGCGGCGGTTTTGTTAATAGGTACATCCATAATTAAAAATAACGACTTATCTATATCTAGGTTAGAAAACTCTTATGGTACAATTGCTGAAACTAGTAATAATTACTCAATCATCAATATTAATCATAAAAAATATTTATTAAAAGAATTTGAAAATGAAAAAATAATAGGTCAAGAAGTTTTGGTTTCTTGTGATGTTGAGTTAGTCAAAAATCATTCAAATATTTATCAATTTAACTTCCAAAAATTTTTACTTGGTAAAAATGTGAAACAAGCTTTGAAAAATTGTAGTAAAAACATAATTGTGAAAAATAATTTCCAAACAAATTTTATTAAGAAAAACTATTCGAATAATTTGTGATTACAGTCTGTTATTTTGCCAAAAAATTCAGATAACGAACTAACCTCAACTTATAAAAATTTAGGATTAAATTTTTTATTTAATGTTAATGGATATTTAATTTCCACTGCTTATTATTTAATAGATAAAATATTTTGAAAGTGAAAAAAATGAAATAAATTAAAATCAATATTGTTAATTCCTTTGATTGCAAACATAATAATTTTAAATTTTCCACTTGAAATATTTAGAGTTTTCTTGTCTTGTTGTTTTAATATATTTTCCAGCAATTATAAAATTAAAATAAATTTTTGAAATAAGAATGTTACTATTTGAATTTGTCTTTTATTTTTAAATCCGATGTGATTTTTAAGTACAGGTTTTCTATACAATTTTATAATAGCTTTGTTTGCAAATTTTTACTATAAAAATCGTAAAAATAAAACTTTTTTAAAAAATCTGTTCTTTTGATCATCATTAATTATTCCATTACAAGCATTTTTAAATTATGACATTAAGTTTTTATTGATTTTTTTTCAAATTTTAATTCAACCATTTTTGGCAATTTTACTTTTTATAACAGAAATGACTTTTTTAATTCCAAAGGTAGAAATAATTTATAATTTTTTCTACAATTTAAGTCTTAATGTTGCAAAACTTTTTAGCGCAATAAATCTCACTTGGAATATTGGTTTCATTGAAATTGGTTATTATTTTATTTACTATTGCTTGTTATACTTATTTTTAAAAATAGAATATCGTTTAATTTTAAAAACAAATTTATTTTTAATTCAATTAATTTTAGTTGCTAGCACTATAAATATAAATAAATTTAGAAACAATGAGAATTCTATCACAATGATAAACGTTGGTAACGGGAACAGTTTCTTTTTGCACGATAGTAGGGGGGTCAATATTTTTTTTGATATTGGTTCAGGAATAGGTAAGCCAGTAACCACAGACAAAGACTTTTTAAAATTTTATGGTTTTAACATCATTGATGCAATTTTTATTTCTCATACCGATCAAGACCATAATAACAATATTCAAAGTGTTATGAAAAATAACATTATTAAAGCTATTTATAAAAATGATTATTTTTTTAGAGAAATCAATATAAAACATATAAATATTAAAAATTTTGAATTTTATAATGAAAGAAATCCAAATGACAGTTCTCAAGTTTTATATGTAAATTGAAATAATTTGAAATTACTATTCACAGGCGATTTACCTAAAAGAATTGAACAACAATTAATTAAAGATCAAAATTTTGTAAAGCTTTTTGAATCAAGGGGGGTTGACTTTTTGCAAGTTCCTCATCATGGTAGCAAAACTTCCTCATCTAAGGATTTTATAAAACTAATAAATCCAAAATATTGCTTTATTTCAGGAGAACACAAAGGTCGATTACAATTTCCAAATCAACAAACTATTGAAACACTAAAACTAAATAACTGTCGGACCTATTCCACACTGGGACAAAATACTATTAAATTTCAACCAAATTCAAAAAACAAAATAAAGTTTTTGTAAAAAAGACTTTTAGATTATCTCGAAAATACCTTTTAAAATATTAAAAACCTGGTATAAACCAGGTTTTTAATATTTTATATATTGAGAACTAAGCGCTCATTAAGCGAGATTTCTCGCGAGCTGCCTTATTTGCCTTAAATATACCTTTTGATACACCTTTATCAACTAAACTTACCGCTTCGTTAATTAACTTAGTTTTATCAGAACTGTCAGTTTTTTTTGCAATAAGAGCTTTTTTGATAGCAGTTTTAACTGATGATTTAAAGCTTTTGTTTGCTAGACGAGATTTTTCATTAGTAAGAATACGTTTTTCTTGTGATTTAATATTTGCCATTTTTTCAACTCCTTTTAGATTTTACACACCTAAATTATTATACCAAAAAAGATTTTTTTTTTAATAAAAGTGGTGTTTTTTCTAAAAAATATGCTTTAATTGAGTTAAGAGGGTGAATAATGAATTTAATTATTGGAACTGATGCTTTTTTGGTAGAAAAAGAATTAGAAAAAACTACCAAGATTATTAATAAGAATAAAGATTTTGAAATAATTAGGTTTAATTTGATTGAAGAGGATTTTGAAAATATTGTCAATCAAGCAAATACCTTTAGTTTATTTTCTTCTCAAAAGCTAATTATTATAGAGGAATGCTGATTCCTTACCGAAAAAAAAGTCAATTTAAATAAAAGTTTTTCAGTGGAAAAATTTCAAACATTTATCGAAAACTTCCCCCCAGAAAACTCTTTAATTTTAACCTTAAACGAATCTAAAATTAGTAAAAAATTAAAAATTGGTAAGTTTGTTGAAAGCAAATTTAAGATAATTGAGATACCTGCCTTAAATATAAATACTGCTTATAATTTTATTGAAAAAAAACTAAATCATGAGGGGATTTTGTTTGATTCTAAGGCTATTTGGGAGTTTTTGAATATTGTTCCATTAGATGCTAGAGTTATCAGAAATGAGATTTCTAAACTTATAGGACTAGGTAAGCCAATTGATTTAAATAATGTTAATTCAGTTCTCAATGAGTATTATTTTTATGATATTTTTAAAATTGTAAATTCTTTCTTAAACGAAAAAATTGTAGATTTTATGTCAGACTATTACAAATATATTCAATTAAATAAAGATGTGCTTGGTTTTATCTATTTGATAATAAGCTCACTAATACAAGTTAGAAATATTATAATTTTAAAAAATAAATCATATAATTTTAACCATATCAGCGAGAGACTAGGGATTAATATGTTTAGAATAAATAAATTACTTGAAATAAAAGTTCAGAATTTAGACAAAATTAATGATAAAATTAAGGAAATGTATGTAATTATTTCAAACATTTTAAAAGGTAATTTTGATAGTAAAGTTATACCAGAATTATCTTTTATAAAATTAATGGTAGGGTAGGTGTAGGAAATGAATTTTTCTAAAAATTATGAGGAAATAAGTATTTTGCTAAATAATATTATTCTTGATGAAAAATTAAGAACTAATTTAACAGAAGACGAAAAATTTCAAAATTACTTTATTGATCAAGTAAATAATTTATTGTCAATGGAAATCGATTTTTCGATTGATTATCTTTCAAAAAAGTGAGCAGCAATTTTTGGAAAATCGCTTGTAAACATCACAAAGAAAAAGATTAAATTTACAAAAACAGAAAACAACACAGAAGATAATGTTTTTGCAGATTACTCAATTTTATTGAAATACTTAGAAAATAACTATCAGATAGAGAAAGACAAAATTATTTTATCTGAAAGTGAAATTAACGAGGAAACTATTGGATCATCGACAATAGTAACACCCGAAATGAAAGCTCAGTATTTAAAAATAGATGAAAAAATAAAAGTCGAACCTGAAATTGTTAATGATTCTACTGAAAAACCAAATATTAACGCAAACCAAGGATTCAAAGGAACAATGGGAAACAATGGTGGGGAAAAAAAGCTGCCAACTCATCCAACTCAAGATCCAAGATTCTACCCTTTTAAAACAAAGCCAAAGGGAATAGCAACAATGAAATTGGTAATGTCTAGTTTGTTGTTTTTATTTGCATTATTACTATTTGTTTTTTATATTATTGGTATTTCGAAGCCTTTTATTATTAATGATCAAAGCGAAGAAATCAAAAAATTATTTAATAATTTTAGTTACTATAATAACGAGGGTAATTGGGTAAAAATTGGCACTAATCTAAGTTTAACCAACTTGGCTAATGTAACTGTTAATCCATTTAACTCAGCTTGAATTCAACCCGGAATGCAATTTTGAATTTTAATTATATTTTGTGGATGAAGTGGTTCAATAATAAATCGTCAGCCAAAAAACCTAATTGAAAAATATAGCCTAAGTGGATGAAGTATTTTTTGAAGCTTAATTGCAATTTCTTTTTCATTATCATTATTTTCACCATTTATTTCAGAACCATCATTAAAAAACTTATATTTAACTCACTTTAGAGCAACATTTTCACCAGGTTCTGGAAACTATACTGACGAATTGTTTTTAAAGGATTTCAATTTATTTTGAGATATTTTTTACAAGGATTCATTATTAAACATTATGTCAATTTTCTCAATTATTTTATTGATTTTGGCAGTAGCAATTGTTATTTCTGCTCTATTTGTTTTAATTTTAAATCCAAGAAAAGATCACGAAAAAATTTACAATGCCGACCAAGAGTATCAAAAAGTTTTATTAGAAGCAATGCAAGGAAGAGAATATAAAATTAATCCTTCAATTTATGAAACAGAAGTTTTTATTCCAAAAACTAAAAAAACTATCAAAGACAAAAAAAATAAAAACGATGATAAAGAAGATAGTGATAAAAAAGAAAGCGAAAATCAATAGCTTATTAGAAATTAACGTTCTATTTGCTTTTAAAAAGAAAAATTACTATGAAAAATAATATTTATAATGAAAATATTAGTATTCCTCAGGTATTAGAACAAATTTACATCGCTCACAATTATTTAAATAAAATTCTTTTTGGTGGAGTTCTGAATAAAATTCAAATAACTATTGCTTCGTTTGGTAATAGAAATAAAAGAAAAAAAGTTACTTTAGGACATTTTGATTCAGTCAAGCACTGAGCGGACAATACAAATGAAATAGTTTTACACGGAATTGCTTTCAATGGTGACTGTAATCATATTTTGCAGATCCTAACACATGAAATGGTTCATCAATATTGCTTTGAAAATAATATTAAAGACACCGAAACTAATGGTCGTCATAATAAGAATTTTAAAAATGAAGCAATTAGGTTTGGAATGACAGTTGAAAAACCTATAAGTAAAAATAGCGGTTATACAACATCAATAAATTCCTATCTTGAAAAGGTATATCAAGAGCTGCCAATAGATCATAATATAATAACAAACTTTATAAATCAAAATAGTTTCAAAGCTATTAATACAATCAAAAAAGAAGGGCTAGTTAGAGGTTACAAGTACAATTGTAAGAAGTGTAGTCTTAATTTTAGATCAAAAAATGACATGAATTTAATATGTAAGGATTGCGGTAGTGATTTTTTAAAAAGTGTATATTAATATACACTTTTTAAAACTAAAAGCTTGGATGTTTAATTTTTACTGAAAAATGATAAAATAATTAAAGTAAACCTTATCCCCTATGTTGGTTTAATTTGTAATAGAAAAGGAATGTTTTTATGGCGCTACCTCAATATCCAAAATTTTGTAACATTCATCAAGTTATCCATATTTGCGAAAATATGGATCCAATGTTTCTTGTTAAAAAAGAAGAAGAAAAACTTGCCTCAAAAGTTAGAAGACTGCATGGTAAGCAAACCGAGGAGGAACTCGAAGTTGAGCGATTGAAAAATGCGAAAAATACCGTTAAAAAAGGCTCTCTTGCAGATATTTTAGCCAATGCAAAGAAAAATATAAGTATTGAAAAAAATAAACTCAAAGGAGGGGAAATAGGGCAAGATTCAAGTAGTGATGATGAAGGCAAAATTGATGAAACATCTTTATCGAATCGAATGCTAGCTCTAAGAGCAAAAACATTGGGTGAAAGCGAAGTAACTACAATAAAGCCTGTTTTGAAAAATAAAACCGAAGAATCCCCCACTAAAAATTCAACTAAAGTCCCCTTTTCAAAATTAAATAATTCTAATGAGAATAATCAAATTAATCAATCAAGCAATTCTTCTAGTGGCGGCGATTATCTCACTGAGGTCAAAGAACGCCATCAGAGTATGTATTCAGCTGTAAGAATGAGCGAATTACGTCAGCAACGTCCAAAAGCAGCAATTCATTTGCCAAAGAAACGTTCTTCAGCAAAACCAAAAATTGTTGGAGAAACTAAGGTCGAAACCAATAGTAAGAATATTACTGTAAAAAAAACCGCAAAGATAACAACTCCATCAAAAACTAATTCAACAATAGCCACAAAAAATAAAACCAGTTCTGTAATTAAGCAAGATAAGTCATTGGTTCAAAAGGCTACCAATTCAAGCAAAATTACCAAAAAAGATGACTCTTTAAAAATATCTAAAGAAAAATTAGACAAACCGGTTTTTACTAAGGCTGAAACTAAAAAATTAATTGAAGAAGCTGTAAAAATTGCACTTAAAAAAGTTGGAAAAATTGAATAAAAAAATGCAAACTATTAAAAAGTTTGCATTTTCTTTGAGTAAATATTTTCAATAACTTTATCAAGCTTTCTAAATAGCTCTTCTTTATTAGAGCTATTGTCTATAATATAATCTATGTTGCTTTCTTTGTGCATTGTTTCTTGAATTTTTAATATCTTACGAATTTCTTTATTATCTCTTTGATCTCTTTCATCAATTCGATTTATGTGACTGCCATAATTTTTATTTATTAAATAAATATACTTGTCTATCGGCAATTTCAATAGCGGTAACAGGGCGGCCTCGACTGCAATTTTATCTTTATTGCAAGTTAAAATGTCATCTCGGATTAATCTACTTATATGTGGTCACATAATTTTTCCAAGAGCTAAGTTTAACGACTTTTTGGTAAATATTATACTTCTTAATTTTGATCGATCAACGATATTATTTTCAAAATCAAAAGACTCAGGAATTTTATTTTTAATAAACTCTCTTACTTCTTCATATCCTAGAACAATTTTACTTTTTTTATCAGCATCAATAATATAAAAATTGTGATTTGTTTTTAAATAATCTAAAGCCGTGCTTTTTCCAGTTCCAATGTAGCCAAAAACCCCTAAAACCAACTTTATCACCCCTTCTAATTAATATTAATTATAGTTCCTCAATAAATTTAGTAATTTTATTTTTAATTGGTGACATTTTAATAATTGCATCTTCACAAATTAATTTGTAGCTATCATATTTTTTATTGTCTCTTGCAAAGTCCATTTTTGTAATAATTTGATATTCTTTTTCAATCGAATCAAAGTTATTTACTAATCGGTGTTTAATACAGAAACCAACCTTTGGAATCAAATTTGAAAAATTAAGAGCCATTGCGAATATTTGTTCGATTGCTACTTCGGCTTCGAATAAATCTCAATGTTTAATTCCTGAACGGTATTTACTTATAAGAGTTTTAAAAATGTCTTTATAATCATTTAAAATTCCTGAATCTGCGTTAATTAGATCTTCAATTTTATTTACAAATTTAACATCAGCTTCATTGGTAAAGTCAATATAATCAGAAATACTGGCTTTGACTTCCCCTAGTTTGTAATCAAGAGAATTATCAATTAATGCACTGTAAGTAATTTTAAATTTTTTATACATGTCATTATTTACATTTTTCCCCTTTTCATAAATTTTTATAACCATTTGAAGAAATTTTTCACATTTCTTTTTTAATTCAATATCAAAGTCTTCTAAATCCGAAATTTCCTTGGTTAGATTAATGTTTATTCCATCAACTTTGGTCAATTCATCTCAGTGATTTTTTTCTGCAGCCATTCTTTCGTTGAAATTTTTAAAATCACTGATTGGGCCAATATCCTTTAACTGATCTTTATCATTTGAGTTTTGGTTTCTTGAAACTTTTTTAGCTTTAGATGATTTAGCCTTTAATTCTTCGGTTGTCATCAATTTTTTTGTTGGTAAAATATAATCTGATTTGAAAATACTTACTGGATCTTTTGCAACAAAATTAACTAATATAACAGTCTTAACAAATAAAGTTATCGAAATTATAAAGACTGGTGTTAGCAATAGATATGAAACTACTAATTTAATCATATTATTTATGTCAACTTCTTGTAATAAAGCTGGAATTCATGCAAATTTGAAAATTTCTGAATAATAAGCTATTTGTTGATTCCAATTAATAACTTGAAAAATTGAAATCAAACTTAATAATGCAATTACTATTAGTATCGATGAAGTAAAGGTTATATTTTTAGCTAATTTACTCTCTAAATCATGATCCATATCTTCTCTTGACTTGTCTTTTTGATTTATTTTATATAATAATCCTATAAAAACAAAGAGAGCTGCAGCAATTATCAAAGGCGCTAAAAGTAGGTCAAAAATTAATTTAAAAATCTCATAGTTCATTTCATTTATTTTGATGAAATTAATTAAGTCAAAAGAAAAAAAGAATAAACTAGCTAAAATAGATAAAAATATTCCCTGAACAAGAGCTAAAATAAAAATACTCTTTGCATTTTTATTTTCAAATGCTCAAATATATTTTTTTTGCATTGAAAAACCGCCTCTCTTTTTATAATTATAAACTATTTTTTATTGGTTTGTCTCGTTAAATCGCCAATTGCAATTTTGATACCTTTAATATTTATCGCAAAATTAATTAGTTGAATCTGTTCTTTCCTTAACAACAACGGCTTAAATATAAAACGATTATTTTCATTACTATCTTCCTCGCTCAAAATTACTCGATGATTTGGATGTAAGATACTTGGAATTTTGTCTGTGTTGATTCTATTATTTTGAATATAATCAAATAAGGGTCTAAATTCGCCCTTTCCAGGACCCAAGTTAATAAATCCAATAGCTAAACTTGGATCAACAACCATCAAAGATAATAAAGAAATTTTTGACTTGTCATCAACAAAGTTTCCTGTCATTTGATTATTCAATAAAAAGCTTTCTTCTTCAAAATCAGAAATTTTAAATATTTTCATAAAATTATTATTTACTAACTGGTGAAAGTATAATTCAATGTATCCAAATTCTTGGTTTTCAAAATCTTCTTCCGAAATTAAGATAATTTTTTCATCACCCAAATTAGAATTTTCCTCATACCGATCGATAAATTTTGATAAATCAGCAAAAAGTTGACTTGTAAATAATGAATCATATAATTCAAAAAGTACGTAATTAAGGATTTGAAGTAAGTTATGTTTGAGGTCAAAGTTTAGTTCGTTTTCCAAAATATCTAAAACACAAAAAACTTCTTTAACTTGTTTAACTTTAAAGCGGTAATCACCATTTAGAACAGATATTAAAAAGAAAAAATATCTTAAAAAAAGCAAATCAGAGCCGCTGAGTTCTGGTTGTTTCTTATTAATTATTTTTTCATCAATTATAAATCTTGCTTCTTGAGAAATTTTGTAAAATTGATGTTTAACCTCGTCACCATCAAAACTATCATCCTCTTCAAAAAGTAATTCTACCAAAGGTTTGTTCTCTAAATCGATTCTATATTTTTTATTAGTCTTAAAATTTACATAAGTATATCCGTCTTCATTAAGTCACTTTTTAATAAATTCTTCTGAAAAAATTAGTCCAGATTTTATAAATTTAATTTTTTTATCCATTAAAGATTCCTCCTAATGATTTAATTCTAAATATCTTTATCAATTACTTCAAGTTGTCGGCTAACAGACATTTTAGTAACTGTTACTACTAAATTATTCAATTTATTTACAACAAAAAATAACTCAGATTTAGCAACTTTAATATAAATGTGTCGACTAGTTTCAAATTGATACAAAGAGTTATCAATTAATTTCATACAATGTTCTTTAACCGAAAAAAAATCCATATCTTTAAGGCGAAGACGTTCGCTTGCTCTTTGTAATCCATGATCGGAAAAACTATAATTATGCTTAAAATAGTAACTCATAAAACACCTAATATTATTATATCATAAAATAAGTAATTATTTTGCTCCTTGAAAACACAAGTGATTTTATATGATTAGTACTTTTTCAAAATTATTATACAATTTACTTTTTTCTCCGTATTGATTTTTATAACTATTTAACTGTTTCTCATTATCAAAAAGAAAAGTTTCAATAATTTCATTATTTGTAAAATCATACAAAGCCATTACAATAGTTGAACTAGCGGTTGGAATAATTTTAAATTCAGAATCTTCTGTTTTATTGAAAGCATCTGCATAAAGATAAATTTCTAAAGGAATTTGTTGATAAATTATTTCAATATTATTTAAATCTAATTTTTTACATTCCTCTAACATTTTTTTAATGTTTTCATCTGATTCTCTTGGATGTGGCTTAAATCAAATTGTAAACTGATTTTCACCATGATTGTCTTTGATGTATTCACTAATTGTCTGTATTGCAATTGCGCTATTTTTAATTGAAGAATTTTCTCCCATTTTTCCTCCGCTATAAACAAAGTTTAATCCCGGATTTGCTTTTGGCATTTTAGAATCATCTAATATAAAAACCTTTTTAAATGTTTCCATTGCTCTTAAATTATCTCAACTTTTGACCGCTTGACCAATTCCGGCCCCAACTGAAGAAAAAGTATTTCTTTGTTGTCAAAAATTATGAGAATCATAAAAGTGAACATCACTTATGGATCACGAATTTATATATCTAACATTATAAGAGTTTTTAGCTGTCATTAACGGGAAAAATTTATTAATAAACTTTTGATTTTTTGATTTTGGATCATATTCTCCTTGAAACATTTTTAGAATTTCTTCATCGATTTCAGCTTTTTTTTCATTTGATAAATAAATCAAATCATTGAAGATTGATTCTGAAATAGTATTATGATAGGTTCCATCAGTCATTAAAGTCATAATTTCAACGTTTTCTAATGATTCACTCAAATTAGTAAAATTACTTCCTCTAACGTTTCCGCACATGGCATAATCATCTGTAAATAAATTAAGCTTTGTAATATTAGAATCCTTAGTCTTCATTGTATTCAAAGCCTCTTGAATTATTCATGACTCCATTTTTTCGGTTGAATTTTCTAAATACTCAATGTGAATATTGCTGTATTCATTTTTCAATTCTTCAATATCTAATTGATTTCTTCCTAAAGTATTATTGTCATCAATTTGATCACTTATGTATATAACAATTTGGCGGTCTTTGAATTTTTCAGCTTCAGTTATAGCGCTTGTAAAGGCTTGAACACCTAAAGCAGCTCCAGCTCTTGAAATATAATAAAAGGTTCCGGTATTAATCTGAGCCTCTTCTTGCAATTTTATAGTTTTTAAATAATTATTGATTCCATCATGATCATCTAGCATAACTTTCTCAGCTTCAAATTTATAACGGTCATTTTCATTAATTATTTTGAACCGATCTTGACAGGCAACAACCGACAAGGTTGAACTAGTACTTAGACTAAATGCTGCTAGCATTATTAATAATTTTTTCATATCTAATCTCTCTATTCTTTTCATTCTTTTTTAACATTGGTATTTGATAAATGAACTGAATCATCTTTTATAAATTTTGACTGGGAAATATTTTTTTGTTGTTTTTTAGCCAGTTTACTTCCGGTTATTATTATTTCAGAATTAAGTGAAAAGTTTATATCAGAAATTAATTGTTCAACTTTGCTAGTTTTTTTATTATTTAAAACATCTTCAAAACTAATTTGTTTATGACCTTTTACCTGTGAAATAAAATTCGAAACTCTTACACCAATTAAAACAACTGGCTGGCCCTGTCAAAGATAATCAAAACAACTTCTTGCTGTTGCTAAAATATCTTCTAAATTATTACTACTTACACTCAATGTTTCTTGTCTGGTAACGGTTTTTTTGTGCAACCTTTTATCAAACTTTTCTTGATTTTCTCTTTCAAAGCGTAAAACAACAGCAACAGTTCGAGCCTCTA
Source organism: Spiroplasma sabaudiense Ar-1343 (assembly GCF_000565215.1). NCBI lineage: Bacteria > Bacillati > Mycoplasmatota > Mollicutes > Entomoplasmatales > Spiroplasmataceae > Spiroplasma > Spiroplasma sabaudiense. The sequence goes on from NZ_CP006934.1 coordinate 559,468, forward strand.
AAAATCTTTTTTTCATTCTTTCGCTTATGTGTTGACTAATTGAGTAAATGATTTCTTGCAACTCAAATTCATCAGAACTTTTAAATTCTAAAGTCATCTCATTACCAATACTTTTATAATCGTTTGAGCTGACAACAATGTCGTCATCCCCAATTCCTAGTGCTCTTAGTTTAAGATTATAACCATTTTTACCCAAAAGCTTCTCTAAAAATTCTACTTCAGTATTTGCCAATTCACCTATCGTTAAAATATTATTACTCTTTAAAAGTTCTGCTGTTGCAATTCCAACACCATACATTTTTTCAATCTTCATCGGTCATAAAATTGAAGGAACATTTTCTCGAAGCAAAACCATTGTACCATATGGTTTTTTAAAATCAACCGCCGTTTTTGCTAAAAATTTATTACTACTGATTCCAATTGAGCAACTAACATTTAAATCCTTTAATATTTTTGCTTTTATTGCCTCTGCCATTTTAGTTGCAGTTTGAAATTTTTTGTATTCGTTTGTGACATCTATATAACATTCATCGATTGAGGCAATTTCCATTTTTTTTGAAAAATTATTATATATTATGTCAAAAACCTTAGTTGAAAAATCTATATAAGTTTTAAAATCACTTGGTAAAATAATTAAATCTTTTGAAATTTTTTTGGCCTGAAATACAGGCATTCCTGCTTTTATTCCTAATTCCCTTGCTTTATAACTGGATGATGTAATAATTGCTCTGGTGTTTGGAGAAGCAACCCCAACAATCGAATCCATTGGCAAATTATTTTTTGCAATAGAACAAGAAGCAAAGAATGCGTCCATATCTAATAAAAAGATTACTTTTTTATTAGACATTGACATCATCTTTCTTTTTTAATAAAAGTTCATGAGCATTTTTAACAACATTGAAAATTTGATTCTCTGTAATCTTTATTTCCGGGCTTAAAGAAAATTCCAATTTTGTTATATATTCAATGTTACTTTTTTTATTTCCTAAAATGGGTGAAAAATCAATTTCTAAAATTGAAAAGCTATTTTCTAAAGCTGAGGAGAAGACTTTTTTGATGGAATTAATATGATTTTCAACTCCAACTACCCTTCCGTTATTCACAACCCCCCTATCGGATTCAAATTGCGGCTTTATCAATATTACTCCGATAGCTTGTTTTTTTAAAATTGTTTTTAATGCTGGTAGAATTTTGCTAACGGAAATGAAACTGACATCGCAACAAAAAAAATCTATTTCCCCTTTATCAAAAATATCAATAGTAACATTTCTAAAGTTCGTTTTTTCCAATACAATAACTCTAGGATCTTGTCTTAATTTTCAGTCTAACTGATTAGTGCCAACATCAACAGCATAAACTAAGCTAGCTTTATTTTGCAAGCAGCAGTCAGTAAAACCACCAGTTGAAGATCCAATATCCAAACAAATTTTATTATCTAAATTTATATTTCAAATTTTAACTGCTTTATCTAATTTTTTGCCAGCTCTAGAAACAAATTCATTATCAACGCCAATAATATTAATAATTATTTTTTCTGAATCAAATAGTGTTCCTGGTTTGGTTTCTTTATCATTATTTACAATAACTCTTCCATCAATTATTAAGCTGCGAGCCTTACTTCTATTTTCAACTAGTGATTCGTCTAAAAGAATTTGATCTAAGCGTTTCTTCATAATAACCTCTTAACTATTTTCGTAAAGTTTTTCTTCTTCATCAATTCATTCTGCAACTCGTTTCAAAAACTGAGCTCCATAATTATTTTCAAACTCTTGAGTAAAATCTTCTATTTTTTTGATTATATTTCTTGTTTTGCCTGCTAATTTTCTATTTAATTTTAATCGAATAATTCCTAATTCTTGAAACTCATATTCTTCTTGTTCTTCTTTGGAACTAAATTCTAATTCTTTTTTCTCAGATTGCCAATTTTCGACCCCTTTTGGGTTTTTATATTTGTTACCGTATTTATTTAAATTAAAGTTCTCTAATTCTGAAACCAAATCATTTTCACTATTTGAAATGGGAATGCTTTTTTTATTTCGGGTTTTATTTTTGATATGTAGTAATCTTTTTAACTCGTTGACATCATTTACAATATTTTCTATTAGAAAATTTTTACTATCTAGTAAAGGATCTTTCAATATTTTATTTTTAAAAAAATCTTTTTCGTTCACAGTTAGTTACCTCGCTATTTTTTATTTAAAATCTTCTTAACAACTGAGTCGTAGTCTAATTTCAAATCCTTTAGTCAGCTAGTTTCATCTCCGCTTCCAACATTATGGGTTTCCACTGAATAACTAACGATTTCTATTTGTTTTTCTCTAAATAAAGTTGCTAAATTACTTTTAGAAATAACGTGTTCGTAAACAAAGATTTCGGTTTTCATAACTTTTGCTAAAACTTTCTCATCTAATTTATTTAAGAATCTTGCATTAACTAAATTAATTGGTAATTTTTGAGAAAATATTTTTTCTTCAAAAATATTTAAATTTTCTCCGTAAGTAAACAAAGTGGCTTTGTTTTTTTCATTAAAATTAATTAATTCATATTCATTGATTTCAAATTTTTTTTGAAAATTTTTATTTTCTCTCACATTATTTTCTAATCTAATAAAAAAGGGAGCTTTCAAATTATTAAAACTTTGTTCTAACATAATGTTTAATTCAAATTCGCTTCTTGGATGTCCTATAATTGCATTATTAAAAGTTTGACAAATTGCTAAATCATAAATTCCGTGGTGAGAAATTCCATTGTTCCAGCTAAATCCAACTTTTTCAATTAAAAATGTTATGGGTAAATTATTTCTAAATACATCATGAACTAATTGGTCATAAGCTCTTTGAAGAAAGGTTGAATAAATTGAAATAATTACTCGCTGATTATTTAATGCTAAACCCACTCCCAATAGCAAAGCATGTTCTTCGTTTATCCCTACGTCAAAAACATTTTTTGGATACATTTTTTTTAATTCTAAAAGCTTATTTGAAATCAACATACCCGGAGAAATTATACTCAAGGATTTTCCATTTTGCAATTTTTTTAGATAAAAATTTTTAACGACTTGATCTAAATTAGTTACATTCAAATTAGGCTTTTTGTTAATACTGTGATTTAAAGATTCCCTATCACTTCCAAGAAATCCATTACTTTTTAAAGTTTTAAGATGCAAAACCGTACTCTTCAAACTACTCTTAGCAATTTTTAAGTTATCAATAACTTTTTCGATATCATTTCCGCTTTTTTCAAAATGATATTCGAAACCCAAACTTTCAAAAAATTTTTTTGGATTATTTATTTTTAAAAAATTTTCACCAATTCCATGGTCATTATCATTGTAAACTATTATTATTTTTTTATCTTGGTTTGCAATTGCCACTAGCCCTTCCAAAGCTACTCCATTTAATAAAGCTGCATCACCAATAATAACGATGATTTCATCTTCTGGATTGGAAATTTTATGACCAAGTGCAATTGATAGTGCAGTTGAAGAATGACCATTTGAAATGTGATCAAATTCACTTTCAAGATGCTCTTGAAAATTACTTACTTTATTGTTTGATTTTATTTTTTCAAAAGCAAACTTTCTATTGGTCAAAATTTTGTAAAAGTGTGACTGATGTCCTGTATCAAATAGTATTTTTGAATTTTTTAGACCAAAAACATTTATAATTCCAACTGTAATCTCAAGCACTCCTAAATTACTTCCTAAATGGCCGCCATTTTCTTGAACATAATCAATTAAAAAAAATCTTAAATCAGTAATCAAATCATTAAGACATTCTATATTTACATCAAAAATATCATTTCAATCTTTATAGTCAACCAATTTCAAGATATAGAATCCTCTCTTTTAATTTTCAAAATCAATAATTTTGTTATCAGCAATTACTTTTTTAACTTCACCTTTAATTACATCAAGTTTACTTTTTGCTGCAGTAATTGACTCTAAACTTTTTTTAAAAATTTCAACAGCTTCATCCATAGCGATTTGGGGAGAATCTAGTTTATCAATATTTTCTTTTATTTCTTTTAAAAGTTCGTCAAAATTTTTGTCATTACTTGCCATTTAAATTCTCCTCTATATTATTTTTAGTTTTGATAGTAACTCGACCATCAATCATTTCTACATTTATTTTTTCTTGATTTTTCATATTTTTAATATTTTTAATAATCTTGTTATCTTGATCCCTAATTAATGCAAAGCCATTTTCTAGCGGTTTTAGAGGACTTAACAAATTTATTTTTTCTGAAAAATGTTTTAAATTAAAATTTCTCATTTCAACTATACTATTTATTTTTTGAATTTGTTTTTCTTCAACATTTTCTAAATAGTTTTGAATTCCAAAAATTTTTGCATTTATAATTTGTCTTAAATTATTAACCAAATTTTGATAATCACTTTCAGATTTTTGCACTAATTTTTTTGAATTTTTAAAAAAGAATAAATATAAATCTCTTAGTTCTTTTTTGAAGTCATTATGAACTTTAATAACACTTTTTGTTAAATCATTTTTTAGCATTTCAAGATGTCTTCTTAATTCTTCAATGCTCGGGGTTGCAATTTCTCCAGCAGCTGTTGGTGTTGCCGCTCTTAAATCTGATACGTAGTCAGCTAATGTGATATCTGGTTCATGTCCAATTGCAGAAATTATTGGGATATCAGACTTTCTTATTGCTTCCAAAACCACCATTTCATTAAAAGATCACAAATCCTCATAACTACCTCCACCTCTACCAACAATTAGAGTATCAATGGGAGTTTTAAAGTTATTTGCCTGATTAATTTTATCTGCGATATCAAATTGAGCTTGCTCGCCTTGAACTAGGGTCGGAAATATAAAAATATTGACTTGCGGAAAGCGGCGCGTGATTGTCTTAATCAAATCTTGAACGGCCGCTCCAGTACTAGCTGTTACAATCCCAATATTTTTTGGAAATCTTGGGATTGTTTTTTTGATTGATTCATCAAATCAACCACTCTTTTCTAATTCATTTTTTCTTTCATTATATAAAATGTGTAAGTAACCTAGGCCATCAAGTTTAACATCAACAACTTCAAAATTTGTTTTTCCAGAAGGAACATAGTATGTCAGCCTACCTGAAACCGTTAGTTTCATCCCTTCTTTGGGATTAACTGCTTTTAGAATATGGGCCTTATCTTTTCAAATCATACACGAAATTGAAGCACCCTGATCTTTTATTGAAAAATAAATATGACCTGTTTTATTAAAAGTTAGATTACTTAATTCTCCCGTTACATTAATGCTTTTAAAATAATCAATTGATTCTAAATTTTTTTTGATTAAGTTATTAAATTCACTTACCGTTAAAACTTTTGAATCCATAAAATTTCTTAACCTCGTTTTCAATTTGTAATGAGAGTTTGTGCCTCTTCAAATTTGTTTTGAACATGTAAAAATAAAGTATAAATTCTAAGTACAAAGAGACTGTCGACTTGTTTATTATATATTTTATCGAAAACCATCGAACTATTTTCTTTTAGAAAATCATATGTTTCTTCAATATTCATATAACGCAAGTTCTCTTCAAATTTTTTAAACTTATTTTTATCGTATTTTTTTGTTTTTACTTCCAAATTTTCTTTTTGTTTTTGAAATTGATCCATAAAATACTCAAAGTAGACAGCTCAGCGAATTACTTCAGGCAATGTTTTGTTATTTTTTAGATAAACGAAATCTTCTGTAATATCTGTACTTATAGTGCTATCAAAAGTCATTTCAAAAGTTTGATCTATGAAAGTATCATTGATTTGAGAAAAGTCTTCATTTTGAACTTCTAAATTTCTCTCATAAATTCTAGCATTGTTTTGATTTTTTTTATGGCGATTCTGTGATTTCTTCAATTTGCTACTTTTTTGTTTTTTGGAATCTTCTTTATTTTTTTCAAATTCCACTTCAGTAATTTGTTCAGTTATAAATTTTTCAATTGTTTCTTCTTCAACAAGATTATCTACCAAATTAGTGTTTTCTTCCAAATTATTTTTTTCAACTTCAATAATTTCTGTCTTAAAATCACTAAAATTATTTTCTAAGTTTTCTTCTACTGGTTGTTCAAATTCTAAATCGCTTATAAATGTTTCTACAAAATCAAAATCTTCTAAATCTGTTGTTAAACTTTCTTTTGTTTCCTCGTTTGCATCTGAATCAATTTCTTCATCACTTACTGATTCTTTTCCATCTAGAGCGCCGTTCTCTTCAGCCAAAATGATTGCTTCATCGGGAATAACTTCTTTTCAAATTTCTAAAATGTTTTCCCCTGTAAGCTCAAAAGTTTCACTACTTAGTTTATTTTTTATTTCAGTATTTTTTTCCGGTTTGTATTTTATTGAATCTAACTTTTCAATTTCATTAAACTCATTTATAAACTCAACAGTTGGGTCAAAAACTTCAAATTCATCAATGACAATTGGAGCTTGTTGAAAAGCAAACTCTTCTTCAACTCTCTTATCAAAGATTTCTTCGTTAATATTTTTTTCAATTTCAATTTTTTCTTCAATAACATTTTTGATTTCAGGTTTGATTTCAATTTTTTCTTCAATAACTTTTTTGATTTCAGGTTTGATTTCAATTTCTTCTTCAATTTCAGGAAACAATATTTCTTCATCCAAGTTTTTATTTACTAAAGGTATAGTCGAATCCAAAATAGAAGTTTGGTCAAAAGTGATTTTTTCTTCAAAATCTGGGTGTTCATGAAAGTTTTCGATGCTGGTTACTTTTTCTTCAACAACTGCACTTTCAAAAAGTTTTTCTTTCTCCCTGGGTTTTTCATCTTCTTTAATTTTATCTTCAAAAACAACAGTAGAATCTGATAAAGATTCTTGCTTAAGCTCGGGTTTTTTATCAAATAAATCCTGCACTCTTGCAACTTTTTTTATAAAAAAGCAGCTAGTTAGAGAGTGAAAAAAGTTATTTGATGGATTAATTTGAACGATTGGTAGGCAATTTTCAATTAAATTATGATTTATAAAATCATAATTATTTTCCAATAAATCATCGCTCAAATCCAAATTAGTATTATTTTCATTATAAATTATGATTAGTGAATTTTTACTCAGTAAATCTTTCATGTTTGTAATTTTAATTTCATCAAAATTTCAAGTCTTAACAAAATTTCTCATCATCGGCATTACAGCTTCTCTTATAAATTGATCGTATAATTTTTTATAATTGAGACTGTCTTTTATTTTTATTAAGTTTTCATTAACTTTTTTAAATTGGTCAAAATCAAAAACTTTAAATTCTTGTAATTGTTCTTCTAAGTCAAAATTAGCATTATCATTGATTTTTTTATTTTTATTTTTTCTGAATTCAAATTCAACTTTTTTAAATTTTGTTTTCCGATTTCATTCTTTTTTTATTAAATTAAAAATTTCTTTACGCTGTGAATCATTTAATTGACCATTATTTTCGATAAAGCAAACATCTTTGAACTCGTGATTTTTAAAAGCCGGCTTTGCTTCTTTAAGATAATCACTTAAAAAATTATCTTTATTTTTTAGTAAAATTTTAAAATCATTTTCAATTTCTTTTAAAATAAATTTGTTTTTAAAGATTTCATTTAATAAATCTCTTTTAGAATTTATGGCATCATCATTATGTAGTTTTTGTTCGTAATTAAAAATTGCATTAACAAAGGTTCTTAGTAATGTATTATTATCTAAGCTGTTTTTAATCACTTTTAAATTATGAAATTCATCTGCAAATGTCGTTATGTTCATGTGGCGCTCTTTTCTAATCTATTTTATCCAAAATTGCATTTATAAATTTTGAATCTAAATTTGGTTGATAACTTCTTGATAAGTTAACCATTTCATTAATTACTACGGTCTTTGGAACTTCTAAATCCTTAATTTCAAAAATTCCGGTAATTATTATAGCTTTAAAAATATTTGGTATTCGATTTCAGGTTCAATTATCTGAGAGAAGCTGACTTGCTAAATCTTCATATTCTAAACGTTTATTAAATAATTCAAGTGAGACTTTAATTGATTCTTCATCAAATTCTAATTGAAAATTATCCAAAAGCTCTTGTTTAATTCGTTGATCTTCGCAATTTAAAATATAAAAGCGATATAAAATTTTAATTAAACCTTTACGTCTAGCTATATTACTCGTAGTTTTAATTTCCATTAGCTATTCTCCTATTTTGTTTTATAATTTATGCAACAAAAAATCTTACTTGTGTTCCAAGAATAGTTATTGGTGCTATTTCTTCTTTGGTTTGAATCTGAATTAATAAATTTTGTAAATCTTTGTTTAATTGATCGGTTTCATCATTTGTTGGCGAATATTTCAATCTCAAAAGTTCATTAAAATCAGGATAATACGAAATCCCTTGATATTCAAACCCTTTGATATAATTTTTTGGACTGAGTTCGTTATTAATTCCATTAAAAATTTGTCTTTTTCATCTTGTTAATTGAGTGCTTTCATTACCCTTATCTGTGATTCAATTTTTTGGGTCAGAAGTAGAAAAAGTATCAACAACAATACTTGTAATAGGAACTTGTATCACTGCTTCAAGACCTTGATTTGGCTCAAGACTCAAATCATCTGCATTAACAACCACGGGGTTTTTGTCAATCATTGTAAACTTTAAAAAATTTGTAGATTTTTGCTCTTCTTCATTAAAGAATCGAACAAAATAATTACCTATATTTGGACGATATTCGTTACTTTGATTTTTAGAAAATAGCCCCGAAGAAGAAACAATATCACTATCGCTTATTAATGTATCAGCACGATTTAAACGATACATTTTAATTTCAAGTTTATTTATTTTTTCAAATAAATTGGCTTCAGCGGTATTATTTGAAAATTTTATTGCGGTTTGATAAACAATCTGTTCTTCAACAAATTTTCTAATTTCACTACTTTGCACATCACCATCACTCTTCAATGATTCTGGGATGTTTCCAACCGAAACTAACTTAGCGTCGTTTCAAGCCTCATTAATTGAATCAATATTTTGAAATGTAAACTTTTCCAATTTCGTAACACAAGCTACCACTGTTGTTGCAACAACCGATGATAGAGAAATTGTTCCTAAAATACTTAGTAATTTTTTCATATTTCCCCCTTATTTTAAATCTTCTCTTTAAATATACACTATTTTTTAGTATTTTTATAGTTAAAAGCGGAGTAATTTACCCCGCTTTTAGCCATTTAACTCTGGAAAATTATCAATAAAAACACCATTTTTTAGCATTTCTATTTCTGGTCCGTAGGGACTAACATCATTTACTCATGGAGTTTCCAAAACAACTGGAACTTTTCTAATTAAAGGGTGCTGCAAAACCTTTAAGAGTGATTCAAAACCAATTTTACCATAACCAATATTGGCATGACGGTCTTTTCGAGCCCCCTCTTCATTTAAGGAGTCATTTAAATGAACAGCGAAAAGCTTATTAATTCCAACTATAGCATCAAATTCTTGAATTACTTGGTCAAAATTATTTTTTATTGAATATCCAGCATCATTTAAATGACATGTGTCAAAGCAAACCCCAACATATTCTGGATGATCAAGTCGTTCAATAATGTATTTAAAATCTTCGAATTTAGTACAAATTTCGTTTCCTTTTCCAGCCATTGTTTCAAGGGCGATTTTGACTTTTTGCCCAGGAACAATAACTTTATTTAACCCCAAGATTAGTTGGTCTAAAGCTTGATTTAATGGAACTCCCAGTGAGCTACCTGGATGCAAAACAAGGGTTGGAATACCAATTGCACTAACTCTTTGAATTTCTTCGGTTAACATTTTTACACCAAACTCAAAGGTTTCAGGCTTTAAAGAATTTGCTAAATTTATTGTATATGGTCCATGAACAATTAAATTATTAATATCAATTTTATTTTCTAAAAGTAGCTGCTGAAACTCATTTATGAAAAGTTGTTCGACTGGTGTTCGACGGTTATTTTGAGGTGCTCCTGTAAAAATCATAAATGTGTTTGCCTTTACTTTGAGCGCTTCTTTAACCGAGCCTACAAGATAATTTCCTGGTTTATTCATGCTTACATGACAACCTAAAAGATATTTTGATTCCATATAATTTTCTTTCTATTGAACTATGGTTATAATTCACTATTTTTTTTCTGATCTATAGTTGCAATAATTTTATTGGCATTTTTTAAATCTTTTTCTAATAAAATTTTTAATTCTTCTAGACTACTGATTTTTTGATTTGCTCGAAGGTATTTAATCGGCTTTACCCTAACTAGCCAGCCATAAATTTCTAAATCAAAATCAAGAATAAAAGTTTCGAAAAGACTTTCACCTTCATTGTTAGTTCAATAGTCACTTAAGCCATAAAATTTTTTAGGTTCTAAAGTTCTAACTTCGATTTCTGTTAAATAAACCCCCTCAATCAATGGGAGTTTCTTATCAATTTTTTGATTAGCAGTTGGAAAGCCAATTTTTCTTCCCAGTTGCTTTCCTGTTAAAATAAATTCCTCAAAAGTATAGTTAACTCCAGTTTTTTCAAAAAATTTATCGAACTGATTAGTTTTTAAAAGTTTTAATAAATCATTTTTTTCTTCATTAATAACTTTTGGTAGAATTAAACTCTCTTGTTCAAAACAAGACACTCAATGAGGTTTAATTAAACCTTTATCAAATAAAGTAAAACTCTCATCATATAAACAGCCTTTTGTATTTAAGTTTATTTTCATTAAATTAAATTCATCAAGTCATTGCTGCGCCTCAGAATTGAAAAATAATTTGTTGTAGTAGTAAATTATTAAATAATCCACTTTGCTTTGATGAAATTTTTCTACCAAATTTTTTTCGTTTCATAAGCGATTTGATTCTATATAGTCTTTTTTGAAAATAACAACGGCTGTTTTTAAATTTCTTTTTTTACCCTCTTCGTATAACTTATCAATTTGTTGATTATGATTATTTGTTCAATTTCCCAAATCAGAAATCAAGACTAAATTTGGTTCCAAATTATATAACATTCTCGCTAAAGGATTATAATAAATAACTGTTTGCATAATAATCTCCTATGCTACTATCTTGACCCAAAGACTATACGATTTTTTCAAGCATTAAATCTCTTTTTATCATTTAAATCAAATAATAAATCACAAACCACGCAACTATAAGTTGCTGGGGGGTTATTTAATTTTAGTTCAAAATGTTGACAAGAATTTAGTTGTTTATTTACAGTATATGGGGTTGAAAAATTAGGTATCTCTACTTCTCTTTTGGTTGGTAAATTGCAGATATAGTTTATATTTTTTTTCTTCATATTATTAAGCACTCTCTTATATTTTCTGATTGACATGAGAAATCACCAACTCTTTAATGCAGACATGTTGTGGTAATTGATACATGTAATAAATTTGATCGGCAATTTCAGCACTAGTCAAACCATTATTTATTTCTTTTTTGATATTTTTATATTGCAAAACTAATTCAGGGTTTTTGCTAGTATCTAGTAAATTAGAATCAACAATTGCTGGGGCAATAATTGAAATTCTAACTCCACTTCCAGAAACTTCTCTTCTAACAGCCTCGCTAACAGCGTGCACCCCAAATTTTGAAGCATTATACACCGCTCGTCAATCACTAGTTCAACGCCCAGCTACCGAGCCAACGTTTATTATTGTTCCTAAATGATTTTCTACCATTTTTGGCAAGACAGCGTCCATTCCGTTTATAATACCCTTTAAATTAATATCGATCATATCCATTTTTTCTTGTCGATCTTGTTTCAAGTATCAATCGATTGGCATTATTCCTGCATTGTTAATTAAAAGTTCCACTGGCCCAAAATCAATTTCCGCATCTTTTATCGCCTTGCTAAGTTCATCAAAATTTCTAACATCAACTTTTGAGCAAATAGAATTTGGTAAATTCAAACTTTGCAATATTTCCAATCGCCTTGCCATTAAAAGAACAGGGAAACCTTTTTGCGAAAAAAGTTTAGCACATTCTAATCCAATACCACTACTAGCCCCAGTAATGGCAATTAAAGGTTTATTGTTTTTCATATTTACTCCTCCATTTTTTCTTGGTTAGATTTGTAAAATAACAATTGTAATTCTAGAGTTGCAATTTCCTCTTTTGCTTTTCGCAAAGGAATTTGAAAAACAGGGTCAGAATTGCGCTTTTGTATCATAAAGTAATAAATTAATAAACCTATGAATGGAAGCAAAAATCAAAGTCATAATTTTCCGCGCTTCAGTTTTTCTAATTTTTTTTCTTGGTCATATAATTCTGCTAAACGATTCTTGATTTGAGCCAATTCTTCTTGCGATAAATTTTTCTTAATCATTGGCAACTTCGACTACTTTTTTCAAAACTCGCTCAACTAAAATATCAAGAGATTGTAAAACAATTTTAAGTTCATTAATTTGAGTTAAAAAAATCTGTTGTTCAGAACTCATTTCTAAATCCTTTGTGATTTGATTTGTAAAGCTATTTGTTTGCATTCAAACTACCATTTCTTCAACTAAAGCAATTTTTTTAATAAAATCACTTTCTGTGATTATTGAATTAATTTTTTGATGCAATTCTTTTGAAAAATCATCACTTCATTTCTGAATTTCGCTTTCCTTAATTATTTCCAAAAAATTTTCAAAATAAAAATCTATTTGCTTACTAAAAAATGGAATAAAAATTGTTTCAAATGTTGTTGCCGGTGCTGATATTTCATCTGCTGAAATTGGATCTGTGAAATTATTATAATTTACATAGGTTTGATAAAAATAGTGGTATCTTTGAATAAATTGTGAAATAACCATTGCCTCATTGAAATTTTCTTCTTTTGCCATTTTCTCAAACAACATTTCCAACTGATTTAAATATTCCTTGGGTTCTTTACCAGTTGAAATTTTTTGAAATTCCTTAATTACATTTTTATTTATTGCAAAATCTTTGTTATCATTATTTTTTAAAGATTTATAGTCATCACTGATAATTTCTCCTATGATAACTTTCATATCGATTACCTCATTAAACTTTTGACTCATTTGATAATTCTCCCTTTTTTCATTACTTTATTATTTTAACTCATTTATTTAAATAACTTCATTTTTTATTGTAAAATAATCTTATTATAAAAGGAGAAAAATATGATTTGAGGAACAATTTTGGCAAGCATTATCGCTTACTTGCTTGGGAGTATTAGTTTTTCAATAGTTTTTGTAAAATTTAAAACAGGCGGCGATGTCAGAAAAAGCGGAAGCAATAATGCTGGAGCAACAAATGCGAGTAGAATTTTAGGGAAAAAATGGGGACTTGTAATCGTCTTTCTAGATTTAATGAAAGTTGTTGTAGCATCTTTTATTGCTCTAGCGATTAGTGCAATCCCGATTTTTGAGAAAACGTCATTATTTATTCCAGCATTATTTGCCCTAATTGGGCACTGTTATCCAGTCTATTATAAATTCAAAGGCGGGAAGGCAGTTAGTTGTTTTATCGGATTAATTTTGGTAGCTAATGGTTTTTACGCAGTAATTTTCACAATAGTGTGATGAACAACAATTTTCATTTTTCGTAAAATTAGTGTTTCATCACTTCTAGCAACAGTTTTAGTTTTAGCTCTTGCTTGAGTTCCTCAAATTTCTAGTTTGACGTTCCCAAGTATTAATGGACATGATTTTCAAGAAATTTACTTCCAAAATGATTTTGTTAGTCGTCAGACATGAATGAATTATTTGCATAGTTTAACAAGCACCGATTTTTTTGAAAGTTGATTAATTATTAATATTGTTGTAACACTTGGAGGAATTATCTTAATTATTAAGCACCACCAAAATATTGCAAGATTAATAAAAGGCACAGAACCATATTACTTCACTTACAGTAAAAAAGTAAAACAATCAGAAACAAAAAATAAACAAGAAGAAACAAAATAAAAACTCAAACTTATTTGTAATAGCATTGCTTTCACAATAGTTCGAGTTTTTTTAATCTTAAAAAAATTTTATAAATGCTAGGCTCCTTTTTTAACCGCATTCATTGTACGTTTAATATCCGCTTCGCTTGGTTTACGCCCCATGCTCATGTACATTGCTCGTATTTGAGCTTCATTAATTGGAGGGTTGTCTCTCAATTGTTTTTTTACTATTTTTTTTGTAATAAAAAATCCAGAAAAACCACCAACAACCAAAGCTAAAATTACTATTATTAAAACTCAATATCATTCTAACATTTTTTGTGTTCCCCCTTCTCTATGATTGCTATTTTTAAGAATAACATATCTTTAAAGAAAATATTATTTTAATTTATCAATTATTTTTTTGGTTAAATTTTCAACAGTGAAACCAAATTCTTTTATTACTTGATCACCTGGTGCTGAATGACCAAATCTATCTATTCCAAATGCAAAACCATCATCTCCAAGATATTTTCCTCAACCAAAAGTTGTTCCCATTTCAATTGAAAATCTTTGGGTATTTCTTTGAATTATTGTGTCTTGGTATTTTTTTTCTTGACGATCAAAAATATTCATTGAAACCATTGAAACCACATTGACGGCTAACTTCTGGTTTTTTTCAAGTTCATCTTTAATTTTTAAAGCCAGACTAACTTCGCTTCCTGTTGCAATTAATGTTACCTGAGCATTTTTTGATTCTGAAATTAGATAAGCACCTTTACCAACATTTTTGACAACATCTTTGTGAGCTAATTCAGGCAAATCTTGACGAGTCAAGATAAAAGCACTCGGTTTATTTTTATCATTTAATGCAGTCAAATACGAAGCATAAGTCTCTTGGAAATCTGCAGGTCTAAAGACGTTTAGTCCTGGAATACTTCTAAGCATTGCCAATTGTTCTACTGGTTCATGTGTTGGACCGTCTTCACCAACAGCCACAGAATCATGAGTAAATACATAAAAACTTTGCAATTCCATTAAGGCTGCTAGACGAATTGCTGGTTTCATATAATCTGAAAAGACAAAGAATCCCCCCGCAAATGGTAACAGACCAGAGTGGGCAGCAATTCCGTTATTAATAGCAGTCATTCCAAATTCACGCACACCATACATAATGTTACGACCTTGCAAATTATCTTGATAAAAGTTCCCATCAGCCCCTTTGGCTTTAGTGGACGCTGTTAGGTCAGCACTTCCTCCAATAAACGATGGTACTAGACTGCTAATTTTATCCAAAACCTGTCCTGAAGAAACTCGTGTTGCTTGAGGTTTTGAAGGAATCATTGCTTGAAAGTCAGCTTCTGTTACTTGGTATTGTTTTAAAATCCCCGCTTCGAGTTGAGAAAATTCTTGTGGATAATTTTGCTTGTATTTATTAAAAATTTTATTTCATTGATCATATGCTTCGTGACCACGGTCACCAACAGTTGCTTTATAATGAGCATAAACTTCCTCATCGATTGTAAATTCTGGATTTGTTCAATTGTAATATTTTTTGACATTGATCAAATCATCTTTTACTGGTTCTCCATGAACAGCACTTGTTCCTTGCTTTGTGGCTCCAAGACCAATAATTGTCTTTACTTCAATATAAGTTGGCTTAGTAGATTTTTTAGCACTTTCAAAAGCTTTTGAAATCTGCGCTAAATCTTCGCCGTCTTTTACTAAAATGGTATTTCAATTTGCTGCTAAAAAACGTTCTTGCATTTTTTCAGATTGCGCAATTTTAACTGGTCCATCTAGTTGGATATCATTTGAGTCGTGTAGCACGATTAATTTATTTAAACCATAATTACCCGCAAAAGAGATTGCCTCCTGGGCAATTCCTTCTTGTAAATCTCCATCTCCAACTAAAACGTATGTAAAATGATTAACAACTTCTAGTTCAGGTTTATTAAATTTACCAGCTAAGTGTTTTTCTGCAACAGCCATTCCAACAGCAGCCGCTAAACCTTGACCCAAAGGACCTGTTGTAACTTCAACTCCATCTGTCATCCCAAATTCTGGATGTCCTGGTGTTTTTGAATTTAGTTGACGAAATTTCTTTAAATCATCAATTTCAACACCAAAACCACTCAAGTGTAAAATTGAATATAGCAAGCCACTCCCGTGACCAGCTGATAGAACAAATCGATCGCGGTTAAACCACTTCGGATTGCTTGGGTCAATATTTATATGTTTTGTATAAAGTTCATAAACCATTGGGGCTGCACCCAAAATGATTCCGGGGTGACCAGAATTAGCTTTGTTAACAGCTTCAACTCCTAAAATTCTTAAACTATTTAGAAATTTGTTTTTTTTATTATCTACCATTTCATAAATCTCCTTATCACTTATTATTATATATCTATTTTAACTAATTTCTAAAATTTCCAAATTTTAATTATTTTTATTTTTATTTTCCAAAATAAAAATTAAATCTAAAAACCTGTTTCTCAAATAAAAAAACCATTATTTTATTGTAATGGTTTTTTTAATATTGAAATTTTAAATAAAATTACTTATTGATTTTTTTAGGAGTAATATCTTCGCCTTTTTCATTGACAACTTTTAAATTATCCAATTGATTTTTAAAACCTTCACGAAAGTTTTTTAAATACTCTTGGCGAAGATTGTCTCGCTCAATTTTTTCGTCGGGGGTTAAATCACGAGTTTTGGCAATTTTACTTAATTCATTTATTCTAGCAATCAAATTTTGCATTATTCACCTTCAATTATTTTTTTGGCAAAATAGGCGGCCCCAATAATTCCTGCATCATTTCCCAACTGCGCTGTTTCTAATTTTAAGTCCTTGAAGTAAATTGGCAAAATTAAAGGTTTCAATCCGCAACTAATAATGTCTAAAAGTGCCCTACCCATTTTGCTACCTCCCCCACCAATTAAAATAGCCTCAGGATCTAAAGCCTTAATCATTAAAGCCATATGATTTAATAACGGCTTATAAATTTTAATTATTAATTCTTTTAAATCTTGGGGGTTATTATTTTCAAAATAAACTCTTGCAATATCAACCATTTCAACATTCTGCGGGTTTTTAAAATATTTTATTGTCGAATCTTGGGGATGTTTTTTTCAATATAACTTTATCGCTTTACTCAATCCAACAGCACTTGTGGTTGGCTCAATACAATGTTTTAAACCACAGTTGCAATCAATATCATGTTGCATATCACCACCATGACCAAATTCACCAGCATAACCATGTTGACCCTCAACAAGATTACCATTTATAATGATAGCCCCACCAATACCTGTTCCTAAAGTATAAAATAATACTGATTTATATTTTTTTCCAGAACCAATTCAGAACTCTCCTAAAGCGGCAGCATTTGCATCATTTAAAACGATAACTTTTTTTTGAAAAATCTTTTCTGCTTCCTCTTTTAAATTGAAGTCAAATCAATTTAAGTTACCAGCTATTTTAACAATTCCCTCTTGGTGATCAACAAAGCCAGCTGTTGAAAAACCGACGCATTCCAATTCTTGGTAAGAAATTTTTTGTTCTTTTAACTTTTCCATGATTTTTTGAAAAAGATTTTGCAAAATATTATCAATTTGATTATCTACGATAAAATTAAAAAGCACTTTTCCTTGAAAGTCTATTATTCCAACTTTGGCACTAGTTCCTCCTAGATCAATGGCTAAAATATTATTTTTATTCATAAAGTTCTCCTTAAATAATTGCTGGTAGCAACGTTACTTTTATTCCCTGTTCTGTTTTGGGGAAATAAACAACAATTTTTAAACCAGGATAGGTGTTGAAATTAATTCATCCTAAACCTGAAATGTGCAAATCAATATTTTCACTATTTTTAAAAGTGAATTCCTTTGATTCAAATACCATATCATTATCTGTTAAACGTGGTGCTAAGATATGACGATTTTTTTTAAAGTATTGTTCAGAATTAACAGCCTTAGTTCTATGAAGTGGTAAATTTCGATTTACATAGAAATGAAAATTTGTTGCATTTCTTGAGCGATTTTTACTTTGTGGATTCATTCCTTCTTTAAATGTTACTCAGGCAATTCCACCATAAAAAATTGTTTGACCAGCCTCTAACTGATAAGTTTTTTGATGAATTTCTTTTGCAAAAAAGAAGAAATCTCAATAAGATGGTGCTGTTGCTGTTGCAATATGATTGTGTTTTACCAATCCTGGTGTGTCATAAATCGAACTTGATTCTGTAAAGTTAATTTTAATACGGTCAAGAGTAGTATTAACATATTTAGAAGCAACAATTGATGAAATTTGATTATTAGCTTTTAGTAGCGCATTTATTAAACTAGATTTCCCTGCATTTGATATTCCTACAACATATTGGTCATATTTAACAGTTAGAATTTCTTGTAGCAGGTTATTAACGTTTGCGCTTTTAAAAGAACTCATTAAAAAAATTGGAGCCCCTTTTAATTTTGTGGATTCAAATAGTTGTTTAACATAGTTAATAATTTTTTCAGATTTAACTGATTTTGGAAGCAAGTCAATTTTATTAACTACAATGACAACTTCTTTTGTCGCAATTAAAGCCTCTAATCAAGAGATTCGACTCCCTGGTAAATCGTAAATATCAATTACATAATAGTAACGAATCTTGGCATTATTTTTATTAATGTTATCCAAAATATCAATAAAGTCCTTGTCATTGATTTCTTGCTCTACTAAACTATTGTAATATTTTATTTTAAAACATCTCAAACAATAGTCTTGAACCTCAATGTCTTTGACAAAACCAGGCTTTCTAGAATCATTTACATGTAAAACATGGCCACAACCAACACATTTTTTTTGCTGTGATTTATTTTGATTTGTAGTGTTTCCTAAGTTGGCATCAGTTTCTTTTAAAGCAACTTTTGAGCGACCTTTTTTTGCAAAATTATTTTTACCCGATTCGCTTGCACTCTTAGCTTTATCTTTTTTAAAGAATGTCATAGTTTCCTCCTAATTCTCCTTCGGTATAAAAACCCTCTTGAAGAATGTTTTTTTGCGATAGTCTTTTATATAAAAATTTTTCAAAAAATCTAACTAATTTACTATCATCATTGATTTTACTAATTGGTGAAACCAAGATACTTTTAATATGGGCTCGATTTGCAACCAAAATATCTGTTACAAGTTGATCCCCTATTAAAATCATTTCATTGTTCTCAAATGGCAAAATCTTTTTCAAGACTTTCATTTTACCCAAAAGCGGCTTCTTGCAATCTCAAAAATAATTTTCAATTCCGGCCTTTTTAGCAAAATTTTGAACTCGGCTGCGGACATTATTTGAAAACAATACAAATTCAAATCCGTTATCTTTGACAGATTTGATAAAATTCATTATGTCTGCGTTGGGTACGCGTTGATTTCAACCAATTAATGTGTTATCTAAATCACATAATATTACTTTAATTCCACTATTTTTTAAACTCGCTAAATTAACTTTTTTAAAGCTACGTAAATAGATTGAAGGCTTGAAATAGTTTAATAACAAGAAGTTTTTTTGTTGAGTATTACTTTTTCGAGATTTCACTTTAATTACCCAGTCCTAACTATTATTTAATTATAATCTATTGGCCGCAATTATAAAATACTTTTGCTTGAATTAGTATTTACATATTTATTATCTTTATATGGCAAAAAACTAAACGAATACAAGAAATCAATTAAAAGCAAAATCTTTAAAACATCATTATAGCAATGTTGACGAATTAGTTTTATATCCTTATTTAGTTCTTTATATTCGTTCAAACTGCATGTTTTATAACTGTAAAATTTTAAAGCACTACAAGAAAGTTCATAAACGTCTTTTTCTTCGTCAAAATTATATTCATTAATTTCCTTCATATAATCAAAGAATTTTTTCAATCCTGGAAGCGCAATTGTATCTTCCCCAAATTGCCCTGGTTTTAAATAGTTTTTAACATAAAATTCCCTACCATCTTTATCATAATTTGAAAAAGAAATTGATTGTTCTAAGGGGGGGTATATATCAAAAGAATTTAACTCTGGTAGTTGGTTTTTACTATTAAATTTAAATAAATCAATTTTTTTATTTTTAAATAACGTGTGGTACTTTGCTGCTCAATCACGAATAATTTTGTTATCATTGGTTCCCCCAGCAACAATCATCGTGCGAATTCTCTTTTTTATACAATTTGATAAAAAGCTTTTTACCATTTTTTCATACTGCAACTCAAAATCATATTTACTGTCATTATAGCCACGCTTTAAAGAGACAGATTTAATTGATTTTGTATTATCCCTTGTTGTAATTTCCTTTAGGTTACTAATAAACGAATACTGAAAAACGGTGACTACGTCCTTTCTTTCATCGTTATACAACTGATTAAAATCATTATTACTGCGATCGTGAGAATGATTAAAAAACTCTGTATCGATTACAATTGCTGGAAATTTAATTTGAGATAAATACCCTTTTAACTTACTTTTATCAACATTAAAGAATTGATGCTCATTTAAGTAGAATTTACCATCAATTTGTGAAATTGAATGTTTTTTCATAATACCACACTCTCTAAATAAATAATAACAAAAAATTTTAACTTTTTTAAAGTAATATGTTATAACATTTAAGTAAGAATATGAGGAATAAGCGTGGGAAATGAAGAAAAACAAATTAATTTAAAAACTTTTTTAGATAAAGTCGGTTTAGTTTGATTTAGAAAAAATTTGGCAAGAAAAATTGAAGTTTTTAGACTTGATTTTTTAGAAGCATCAAATGAAAAAAGTGATAATCCATTTACCCCTCCAACAGTACTACCAATTACAACGCAATCAATTGATAATGTTACTGGTGAGTTCAAGGACTTGTTGGCTGAAATGGATTCAATTGATGAAGTCCAAGATTTTGCAAATAAGAGTAATAATATTTTTGAGTTAACTAATATGTTTGCAAATCAGGGATCAAATAAATATGCGGAAAACCTGATGCAAGAATTGATGGATAATCAAATTGAAATTGAATCGCTGGTTGTAAAAGTTCAGATTGAAACAATTTTTAAAATACTTTTAAAAAGCTTAGAAATGACTAATGAAATAGCTAAAAAAATTGGTGAAGAAACTTCAATTAGATTAGTGGATATTGATGATTTAAAATACTTAATTAATTTGAGCATCAAGAAATCACTAGATAGTTTTGATGTTTGAATAAGTAAGAATTATCAAGAATTAGAGCACTTTAAAGAAGAGCTAAAATCATTAAAAGAAAATGAATTTGATTATGAAAAAAATCTTCAAAATGCCGAGATTATCGTGCTTTACTTTAAACAATTTAAAATTAAAGAAGTAACTCAAGATTTTGAAAAAAGCGCTTCAGAAAATGAGCTAAAAATTAACCAAAGCTCTGCTGACAAATTTATTAACTTTACTGAAGGAGCTCAACTTGCAAGCGATATAAAAAATAAATTGGATTTAGCTATTGAAATTCTTAAAGAATATAATAAATTAAAAAACATAAAAAAATAACTAGTTCTCTTGTCAGGTACTAGTTTTTTTATATTTAAATTACTAAACGCTGGTTATTGAATAATTGGCTTTGATGTTATTGGCTTTTGTAATTAACTTTACGGTAAAGCCCTTTTCGTTTTCTAAATTCTCATCATCCTTGAAAACAAATTTTTCAATTTCTATCGAATTGTCAATCCCTAATTTTTCAGCAGCCAACTCATAATTTTTTATAATTTCTTCAATATCTGATTTGCTTGTTATAATTTCAAACTCGTTAATTTTTTCTTTATTTTTTATTTTTAAAGAATTGTCAATTGAGTTAACCAAAATAGAATTTATAAAATCAAAAACTTTTCCAGAACTAGCCAAATAGTAATTATCAGTTGTCATGAAATCCAATAAAATTTTACCGGTTTTTTTTCAGCCATTTGAAATAGTTAAGGCCATAACAGTTTTTACTTGAACTTGAGGCTCTAATTTCTCATCTTCAAAATTAAAAAATAAATCTTCTACAAAACTATTTTCTAATGTTAAAGTTATTCCAGTAAAGTCATAGATATAAGCGGCTTCATTGACTGGTTTTACATTGCTTGCTTTTGCCAAATCTGAAATAAATTGTTGATTTTTATTATTTAGAGCCTTAAAATCTGATTCGCTAATTCGCCCATCTTGAATTAAAAAAACCCCAATGTTTGTTTCAAAATTTGAGTGATAAAAATATTTATTCTTAATGGTTAAATATTCAAAAATAATTGGCTCTAATTTTTCAGAAGACCTTTTGTACAATAAATCGATTACATCTGAATCAGCCTCAGATGAGACAGAAACCAATTCATCAACGGCTTCGCAAGAAACACTTAAAGCAGAACTTGTTAATAAAGTCACCGAAAACCAAATACTATATAACATCTTTTTCATTTTAAACCTCGTTTTCAATAATCATGTTTTCAAAATAAATTTTATCGATTAAGCTTTCTTCAACTTGAATCATTGAATTTATTTCTATAACATTTTCTTCGCTTAAAGAATAAACTATTTCATTTTTATAATTAAAAAACATTGTCAAAAAATCGTTTATGTCTTTACATAATTTATTAAAGTTTTCTTCAACATTACTTGTATTACCATTAACAATTATTTTTAGCGAGTTTGAAACATCGTCAAATTCAAAAACTGAATTAAAATTTTCCAATTCAATTTGTTTATCATTAACTTGCTGATTGATTAGAAAATCTATGGCTCTTTTAAAAAACTTTTTATCTATTGGTTCATTTTCAATAATTTCAAATCAATAGTTATCAAAATGATTTTGATCTTTTTTTAATTCCAAGTAGTTATGCGATGTCAAAAAAAAGCTTTTGTTTTCTTGATCTTTCAATGAAATCGAAAAATTTTGCACGTTTGTTTGGTTTAAGATTTCAGAATTTGAAAAATCATACCTAACAAGAAAATCGCTATTTCCCAAATAATCTTGATTTGGAATAACTTGAAATTGTTTGGCAATTTCATCAATTGCATTTTGAACCATTTTTTTTAGTGCAGGTGAATTTTCTCCACCAGCTTCACGATAAATTTCATTAGTTACCTTAATTCCTAAATATTTTGAATCATCAAAAATTAATGCTTCGTTATTATATGAAAAACTTTTTCAATCACGACTAAGACTTACTTGATCAAATAATTCTGTAGCTTCAAAATTTCTTGAATTTGAAAAATTATCTAATTTTTTTTCATAAATTTTTCATGACTGAAAACCAGGAAATATTAAACTAAATGCATTTTTAAAATTTTTTATATTGTCTTGATTTTCTTCAACCGGATCAAAACTACAAGCAACAGCTTGTAATGAGAGACCAACTATCAAATTTGTTGCTAAAAATAAACTAAGTATTTTTTTCATTTCTTGACTCCTAATATTAAAAAAATCGATTCACTGATATGGAACTTGATATATAACTTGCATAAAGCTCAAAATTACTTCTCGGAAAGTTTATGTAACCATCATTAAAATTTATTGTTATAAATAACAAGCTCATTAGTAAAAAATTAGATTGAGGATTCAATCATTCTTCAAAATTTTTTTCTAAAATTTTTTTTCATTTAAAGTACTTGCAATAAAATCGCGAAACAACAAAATCCCCTTTTTTAAATGATTTTCCTTTATCCAAATGTAAATATCTTCTTTTAAAAATTCATTAATATTTTGGTCGATTATAGTCGAAT
Source organism: Spiroplasma sabaudiense Ar-1343 (assembly GCF_000565215.1). Classification (NCBI taxonomy): domain Bacteria; kingdom Bacillati; phylum Mycoplasmatota; class Mollicutes; order Entomoplasmatales; family Spiroplasmataceae; genus Spiroplasma; species Spiroplasma sabaudiense. Next base: position 583,044 of record NZ_CP006934.1, read on the forward strand.
CAAATACTTTTGAAATATTTGACAACGCTTCATAGTAGCTTCGAAAAATAATTTTCTCTTCAATTATTGAATCATTTGAGTTTTTATGTTTAATTAAAACAAAAAAAGAATTTTCAGGAAAGTTAATTTTAGATAAATTCTTTGACACTAAATTAATTTTATCCATATTTACCTCAACATTATTATTATACACAATTAATTTGATAATGAAATTTACAAAATTAATTTTAATTGAGTTAAAATAAATAGAAGAAAGAAGGTATCAAAATGAAGAAAGCTCTTCTAATAGTTGATTTTCAATATGATTTTGTAAATCCAAACGGTAGTTTGTTCGTTCCTGGAGCTGATAAGATTGGGCCCTATATCGAATCATTAATGGATGAATTCAAGGGCAACGATAATATAATAATTGCTTCAAAAGACTGACACCCAAGTAACCACTACTCTTTTAAACAATGAGGAAATCATTGTGAACAAGGTAAAATTGGATCAGAATTAGTTTTGAACTTAGAAAAAATTGATTATACGATTTTAAAGGGTCAAGATGAAAATATTGAAAGTTATAGCGCTTTTTTTGATGAAAAAGGCAACTCAAACGGTTTAAATGAACTACTTCAAAAACTAAAAATTATTGAAATTACAATAGTTGGAGTTGCAACCGACATTTGTGTTGCAAATACAGTTTCAAGTGCTGTGAAGTTGGGTTATAAAACGAATTTAGACTTAAACGGCTGTGCAGGGTTTAATAATATCTTAACTTTATAAAATATTTAAATATTTTATAAAGTTATAATGAACTAATAAAAATCCCATTCAAAAGATGAATGGGATTTTTATTTTATAATATAGTAAATTTAGTTATTTATTTTAGTTCCGCTAATTCCTTTAATAACATCGGCAACTTTTTCTAGATTTCCAATTACTGCAACATTTTTTGAGCTTTGTTTTACAAAACTTATGGCAGCTTCTACTTTTGGCAACATACTTCCCGAAGCAAACTGATTATCCAAAATATATTTTTCCAATTCTGCAACTTTAATATTGGTTAATTTCTCTTGGTTTGGTTGGTTGAAATTAATCATAATATTATCAACAGCAGTTAAAATTATTAGTTGGTCAGCGCCAATTAACTCCGCCACTTTTGCCGCAGCAAAGTCTTTATCAATCACAGCGGCAATTCCAGTTAGACTTTCATTTTCTTTGAAAACCGGAATTCCACCCCCACCAGCTGCAATAGGGATAAATCCACTATCAACAAGACTAATTAAAATATCCTTTTCAACAATATCGATTGGTTTTGGAGAAGCAATTACCCTTCTTCACCCTCTTCCTGAATCCTCTTTCATATTTCAATTATTTTCCTTTGAAAGTTTGTCAGCCATTTCTTGATCATAAAATGATCCTATTGGTTTTGATGGATTTTTAAAAGCTAAATCATTTTTATCAACTAAAGTTTGGGTAATGATACTTACAACACTCTTTTTAATTTTTCTATGATTTAACTCATTTTTTAAAGCTTGCTGCAAGTGATACCCAATATATCCTTCGCTCATACTTCCACATTCAGGAAAATCCACAACAGGAGATTTAGAATCGGTTTTATGTGCAATATCAAACCCCAAATTAATCATTCCAACTTGTGGACCATTTCCGTGAACAATTACTAATTGATTGCCAGAGGCTATAATGTTTGCTAAATGCTTAGCGGTATTTTTAACAATTTGTTTTTGTTCTTCAGGACTATCACCAAGTGCATTTCCCCCAATTGCTACAACAATTTTGCTCATTTTTAAATGTCTCCTTTATTAAAAAAATATCACACACAATAGTGTGTGATATTTAATTTATTCTAAAATATCGGTGATGGTAGTAATGAACCAACACTTAATAATACAATTGAAATTAATACAGTTCCTAGTATATAAATTCAAGCACCTTTAAATAGTTTTGAATATTCAATTTTGGCAATTCCCAATGCGCCCATAACTACTCCAGAAGTTGGAGTAAATAAATTTAAAGTTCCTGAGGCAAATGAAAATGCAGTAATTGAACCACTAGCAGCTCCTAAACCAATCCCTCCAGCTACTGGTCCTCACAATGGGAAAATTGCTGTTGCAAATCCAGAAGTTGACGGTATTAAGAATGATAATGGCAAGAATATTAAGAACGAAATTAAAACAAAACTAATTTGGTTTAATCCACCCAGTCCACTTGAAATACCTGAAATTATTAGAGTTTGTAGGCCGCTTGTGCTCATAATGAAACTAAGTCCAGCTGCTACTGCAATTACCAAACAAACTCCCAACATATCTTTGCTTCCTACAATGAATCCATCAACATAATCCTCTTCACCTTTTCAGTCTATTAAAGCAATAATTAACGAACTTATGATGAAGAAACAAGCTACTTCAGCAAGACCACCTTCACCAAATCCAGGAATTAAACCCGATAGGAAGAAAACATTTTTGTTGAATCATTCTCCAGCATCAGCGGCACCTGTGCCCCCGATAATGCTATCTCATCCCACTAAATATAAAATCATAATTAAAAATGTAATTAAAAAGACTACAAGTGATCCGATTCTTTTTTTGGTAAATTTAACTTGCTCAACAGATTCGCCAAGGAAGAAAATTTTGTCTTTTTCAGCTGTCTCAAAAACTACTGATTTTTGAGGATTTTTTTTAACACGATTTGCGTATCACATAATAAATCCTATTGTAAATAATGTAAATATAATTCAACTTATTCAACGGAAAGCCATCCCTGTACTTGTTGTTAATTGATCCACACCCGATGTGTCAACAGCCAAGCCAATTAAGAATGGATTGACTGTGGATGCAACAACTCCGGTTCCTGCACCAAACAAAACTATCATTAAAGCTGTAAAGCTATCAAATCCAGCTGCTATCATTAGCGGAATAACAATCATATAAAATCCTAAAGTCTCTTCTGCCATACCATAAGTAGATCCACAAAAACTAAAGAAAGTAACTAGAACGGGAATTACTCAAATTGCATTTTTACCTAATTTTCTAGTAATTGATTGAGTAAAAGCTTCCAAAGCTTTAGTTCTCATTACAATGTTTAAGAATCCTCCTAAACATATAATAAAAATAATAATTTCAGCTTTATCAACAAATCCTTTTGTCATTGCTAGGAAAATATCAAATAAACCTGTTCCTTTTACATTTTGAGTTATAGTTTCTCATTCATTTGGAATTGGATTACCAGATCCATCTGACTCCCAAGCTATTGGACGTCTTAAATCGTAAGTTCACCCCGAGAGACTCCCGATTCATGTGAATATAACAACAACCAATAAAATGAAAAATAATATCGTAAATGAAGTTGGCATTTTAAATTTAAATTTTTTGCCAGGCTTCGAATTTTTATTTGCTTCAAATTCCGCAGATACCTTTTTTTCTTTACTTGTCATAAAAAACCTTTCTATCTTAAACGGATATAGTGCTTATTTTAAACAATAATCGCTTAAATTAATAGTTTTTTACTAAATTTTTTATTAATTTCCAATCATTGCTACCATTACGGCTTTAATCGAATGAACACGATTTTCAGCTTCTTCAAATACTACTGAATTTTTAGATCTGAATACTTCATCTGTAACTTCCATTTCTTTCAAGCCAAATTTATCAAAAATATCTTTTCCAACTTCTGTATTTAAATCATGGAAAGCTGGTAAACAGTGCATAAACAAAGCATTGCTTTTAGCTAGTTTCAATAATTCACTATTAATTTGATATGGTTTTAGTTCTTTAACACGGCTTTCTCAAACCTCTGCGGGTTCTCCCATTGAAACTCAAACATCAGTATATAAAACGTCAGCATCCTTAGCTGCCAATTTAGCATCCTCTGTAAACTCAATTTTTGCACCAGTTTCTTTTGCGATTGCTTGACATTCTTTCACCAATGCATCTTCTGGTCAATATTTTTTTGGAGCAGCTGCCACAAAATGCATTCCCATTTTAGCGGCACCAATCATTAGTGAATTACCCATGTTATTTTTAGCATCTCCAAAAAATACTAATTTCTTACCTTTAAGTTCTCCACGCTCTTCAATAATTGTCATAAAGTCGGCTAAAATTTGGGTTGGGTGGTATTTATCAGTTAGTCCGTTAAATACTGGAACCCCTGCATGCTCAATTAAAATTTCTACATCTTCTTGTTTATAACCGCGGAATTCAATTCCATCATACATTCTTCCTAAAACTTTAGCAGTATCCTCAACTGATTCTTTTTTACCCATTTGCGATCCGCTTGGACCTAAATAAGTAACTCTTGCCCCTTGGTCTAAAGCGGCAACTTCAAAGGCACAGCGAGTTCTAGTTGAATCTTTTTGAAATAGTAGACAAATGTTTTTTCCAGTTAATTTAGGAATTTCGTTGCCTGCATATTTAGCACGTTTTAGATCTCTTGCTAAATCTAATAAATATCTAATTTCTCTTGGTGAGAAATCAAGTAAAGTTCTTAGACTTCTTCCTCTTAAATTTAATGCCATATTTTTTCTCCTTGCTTTTGATTGTTTGTTAAATATCTTCTCTAATTAATGGCATTGTCATACATCTTGGACCACCACGTCCACGAGATAATTCACTACTTGGTGTTGTAATTACTTCGACTCCAGCTTTTCTTAATAAATCAATGGTTACTCAATTTCTCTCGTAAGCAATAACTTTCCCTGGAGCAATTGTAATTACATTGGTTCCATCATTTCACTGTTCTCGTCCAGCAGCGATTTCATCTTCTCCACCACACTTAATCAGTTTAACCTCATGACCAATAGTTTTGCTTAAAAAACTAACCAAAGAATCTTTAATTTCTTTTTTACCTTCTTTGGTTACTTCAAAAATTTTAAATTCACTAATTGCGTCAAAAATTAGTGGGTGCACAATAAATTTATCAAAATCAATATTTGTAAATACTGTATCTAAATGCATATAACTTCTTGTTTTTGGTAAATCTAATACAATAATTTTTTTAAATGTTTCTTCACCCTTAAATAAGTTTTTAGCCAATCTGTCAACGGCCTCATGACTTGTTCTTTGCGAAACTCCAATAATTAAAGTTTCGTGATTTAAAACTAGGATATCTCCACCTTCAATATAATCTTCATATTCTCTTTGATAAACTTTTTCTACATTTCCTTTATAGTCTTTGTGGTTATCAAAAACAAAATCAGGGAAAATAGTTTCTCGGTTTCTAGTTTCACTTCACATTTTATGAATTGTCACCTTATTACCAACAGAGGCAAAAGGATCACGTTGGAATAAAACGTTTGGTAGTGGATCTGCGATAAATGGATACTCTGATTTATCTTGTTGATCTAGCTCAATTTTTTTTGTTCCCCCAATCATTTGTTTAACCATTTCTAGATTATTCATTTTTGATAAAAATTGTTTAAAGTCGCTGATGTATTTTTTATCAACTTTAGCTTCACTAATAAACTTATCAATAAAACCCTCTCTTAAACCTGGATTTTGGTCCAAGGCTTCAGCTGTCAAATTTTCTATGTATTTAACAATAATGCCATTATCCCGCATAATTTGTGTAAATTTATCATGCTCCTCTTGGGCTACTTTTAAAAATGGAATATCATCAAATAGCAACCTATCTAATAAATTTGGTGTTAAATTTTCGACTTCATTTCCTGGTCGATGTACTAAAACCTCTTTTAGTTTTCCTATTTCTGAAAATACGTTAATTTTACTCATTTATTTCCCTCCTTAATTTTTAAAGATGTCTTCATTACTCACCCCCATTTATTCTTATTATTGCACTTTAAAATTTAAAAACAATAATTTTATGGAAATATTTCTATTTTTTTAATTATATATTAATAAAAATTATTTTTTAAAATAAAAGTAATACCTTTGTCTGTTAACATTCGTCCCTTTGAGGTTCTTTTTATTAAGTTTTGAATTAAAAGCGGAGGTTCAACAACCGATAAAATAACTGAAACCGGTGTTGAAATTATGTGGGCGATTGTTTCAACCCCAACTGGTTGATATTCTTTAACAATGCTTAAATAATTAACATCCATTTCATTCAGACCATATTCAAAAATATTCATTTTTAATAAAATCTCTTTAATTCTGGATTCTGATAAAATTTCATTGTCTTCATAAATAATATAATCATGAATTCGTTTAAGCAAGTTAATGGCAATTCGAGGAGTTTGCTTACAATAACTTGACAAAATATCAGAAAATTCGCTTGTAAAATTTAAATGGATTTTTTTTGCAGCCGAGGAAATGATGCTACTAATTTCGCTTTTGGAATAATTTTTGAGGTGAAGATTAATTGCAAATCTATTAGTAAATGGGACGGGAAGCTTATTTAACTCTGTTGTTGCTACAATAATTGTCACTTCTGGAATTTTTAAATTAATGATTTTAGAGTTATAATCTTTGCCAATAATAAGACTCATTTTATTTTCTTCCAAAACAGGGTACAAAATTTCTAATACCTCTTTGTTAACGGCATGAATTTCATCAATAAATAAGACCTCCTTTTCTTTAACCATAGTTAAAGTGGAGATTAAATCACTGGGTTTTTGTAAGCTTGGTCCATTTAGAATATGAATTTTTTGGTTCATGACATGAGCAATTAAATAAGCAAGCGATGTTTTTCCCATTCCACTAGGGCCGTGAATTAAAATATTATCAAGACTTTTATTTTGAGTTTTTGCTGAACTAACATAGACTTTTAAATTATTTATAACACTTTCTTGACCGAAATAGTCCTTTCAGTTTTTTGGTCTAAATGACTGAATGCTCATTTTCAACCACCGTTTCTAAGACTCTTTGAAACATTTCATCTAGTTTCAAATTTTGATTAGTCTCTTTTATTGCTTGATATATAATTTGTTGATTATAACCTAGTTTTTGCAAACTCTCGATGACATTTAATTGTTTGCTATTATAAGTTACTTTAAAAAATACTTTTTGTAAATCTTGAATAATAATTTTTGATGTAAAAGCTCCGATGCTCTTTAATCCCTGTAATTGATCAAAGTCATTATTTTTAATTATTTCCAAAAACTCAAAATAACTGAAATTTTTCATCAATAATTTTGCAGTTTGAATCCCCACTGTTTTTATTTTTATTAGCTCATTAAATAATTTTTGACTATCCGAATTTAAAAAACCATAGTAACTTGTTTCAAACTCAGAACTGACCTTAGAAAAAAATACCTTTGTAATACCAGTTGCAGATAACGGACTGCTTACCCCTTTTATTTGAAAATAATTTAGTTGATAACCAATCTCCATTTTACTTTCAATGATAAAAGTTTCGCCTTGAATCGAAACTATTTTTCCAATTATATAGTGCATATCTTGCCTTCCACATTTAATTCGTGGCAAAGTTAAAATTCTTACAAAAAAAGAAAAATTTGGGAATTACCCAAATTTACGATTTTGTTTTTGTTTATAAATACGTTTTTCTTTTTTACTTAAGTGATATTCACGTTTACGAGCTTCTGCTTTATTTGCTGAAGCAACTTTTTGAAAACGTTTTAATGCTTTTTCGATTGGTTCACCTTCGTGTAAAGTAACACTAGCCATCTTTTTCAACTCCAATTCAATTAAATTTTATAAAATTTGTAATATTTTTTCAACTAAAATTGAAAAAAATTTAAAAAATTTTTTTTGCCTTTAAAGGATGCAAATTAGAGTTTTTTTAGTAAAATCATTAAAAGATTGTGAGAAAACACTGTGAAAAAAATTAATTTAATTGTAACTGGTGGAATAGCTGCGAGCAAAAGTAAAGATCTATACCTTCTTCTAAAAGAAAAATACGAAGTAGCAGTTATCTTAACAAAAAATGCTAAAAAATTTGTTAATTTTGAAGGTATCCAAACCCATGAAGAAATTTTTGACTCTGAATTTTATGAACCACATTCAACAGGGCAACATATAAATAAAACTTTAGAGGCAGACTTAAATATCGTCTATCCTGCAACGTACAATTTTATCGGTAAAATTGCAAGCGGAATCGCCGATGATTTAGCGACTTTAATTTTTGCAGCAAGTGCTCATAAAACATGATTATTTCCAAGTATGAACGATCGAATGTATAATAATGCAGTTTTTCAAATTAACAAGCAAAAATTGAGCCAAAATCCCTTGATTAAATTTTTTGAGCCAAATTATGGGCGATTAGCTAGTGGTCATTTTGGAATCGGAAGAGCACTTGAACCAAGTGATGTTTTAAGTGCATTACAGACACCGATTTTATTTCCAAAATTAGCCAATAAAAAGGTTTTGCTTAATTTTGGTCGTACTCGCACCTACTTAGACAAAGTTCGCTATTTAACAAATGAAAGTTCAGGAAAGATGGGTTGAGAAATATTTCAGGCTTTAGAAAATAATGACTGTTGAGTTACTGCTGTTCACGGAGATTGTGATTTTTTAGTTCCTAAAGCGAATAATTTATTTTATGCTTCAACAAACATAAAAATGCTCGAGCTTATGGAGTTGCAATTTGAGCAAGCCAATATCGTTATTTGCTTGGCTGCTTTAAATGATTTTCAAACTACAAATCCTGTTAATGAAAAAATTGAAAAGCGTTTCTCAGGCAAAGAACTGCTTCAAGTCAATTTTGAACCTGCAATCGATGTTTTGAAAACCTTAGGAACCCATAAAACCAATCAGTTTTTAGTTGGTTTTTCACTTGCCAATTCTTTTGATTTACAAAAAGCTTGGCACAAAGTCAAAGAAAAAAACTTAGACTTATTAATTTTGAATTTGACTAGTGCAATGAGCAGCGAAAATAATCAAATAAAAATATTGGTCGCTAAATCAGGTCAAGTCATTGAATTTGATGAAATGGCTAAAACTAAAGTTGCTAAAATAATTTTAAAAACTATAAATGAATTAATTTAGTTTATTTTTTTGCATCATTTTCTTAAAATTTTGGTATGCTTGTTTTTCTTCTAACTGATTTTTTAAATGATTTTTATCCTTTTCAAAGATTAAGGCGTAAATCCAAAGCTCACTTCCATAAGTTAACTGAGTTTTATCTATTTTTATAAGGAAATAATTGTCTAGAAATTTAATACTCTCAACAAAAGGTTGGGATGTCAAAAAACCAACATCAATCTGGTTATTTACAGAAAAAAGCTTTAAAAACTCACCATCAACAACTCCCCTATCGGAACTACCCAACTCCCCTACCGAGGTTTTAAGCCTTTGATAAAGATTTTTCTCCCTACTGTATTCATTGAAAAATTGTGGTTCTGAAAAATTAGTACCTAGACTTGCTTTAAAGCGTGGTTTTTTATACAAGAAGTAAAAACTAACAAAACTAATAACCCCAAAGCCAATACCCAGGATTGGAATTAAATATATTCTTGTATTTTGACCTTGATTAACAACTGTTGGGAGAATTCCATTAATAATATAATCCATTAAACCCGTGGAAAAAGTCGACCCCACTTTTATCTCAAATAAGGTTGTCAACATCGCTTGAAGGCCTGCAAATGGGGCATAAAAGCCAAAATAAAGCAAAGGGTTGGCATATAAGAACAAGAACTCAATTGGTTCAGTAATCCCCATTAGACTTGACATTAAGATTGCTGTAAGATAATAGCCACGATTTGCTTTACGCTGTGACTTATCTAAATTTAAAAATAATGCTAGAGCAATTGCTGGTAAAACAAACATTGAGTTAGTAAAGCCCCCAGATGTAAAACGGGTAATCTTTAAACCAGCATCTCAAAAGTCATCAACATTAACCCAAGAATTATTTAAAGCAAAAACTCCTGCAATTTGATCTCCTTGCGCACTTCAAAAGTCAGTTCCTGTTCCTTGTCATCATAGATCAACTTGGGGTGAAAAACTTTCAAAACCATGCTCAGCTAAAGAAAACTTAACTGCTGCAATTAATTGTTCATTGACTAAGTTTCTATCAATTAATCAACTCCCAAATAGCCCTTCAGGGTTTTCACCAATTCCATTTCCAACAAATTTTTCTAAAATTTGGTACTGATAGTCAATCAAACTACCCCCAACACTTGTTCACCAAAATGGACCGTGTCAAATTACTTGACCTTGAATAATTACTAAAAACCTTTGAATTGTTTTAAAAATTAGTGAGTCAATTCCAAACGGTAATTTTGTTGTTCACTGACCAAATAAATTCAGTCCTAAAACAACTCCAGGTCATATTAAAATAAATAGCACTGCTAAAAAAATGGTCACCAAAGGCATTATCAAAAGTACGAATCGCTCCTTGGCAAACAAGTTTAAGCCTTGGGGTAATGTAATATTTTTAAACTTGTTATAAACAACAATAACAATAACACCAACCGCCAAACCACCAAAAACACCAGTTTGCATTGTTGGTATTGCAAAAAAATAATCCAGCAAAACTTTAGCACTCTGATTTTTATAAAATCAAAGATTAACAGTTCCATCCCCATTATTTTTAATAAAAGCACCAATAAAGCTGATGAAAATTAAATAGCTTAATACCGCAGCCATGACTGCAAAGCCCTTATTCTTAGTGAAACCAATAACAATGGCAATACAAAAAAATAATCCTAAATTTTTGAACAAGACATTTCCAAGAAAATTGAATACTTTCACAAGTTGGTCTTGGTTATCAGAAACATTTGTAATAATATTGGCGATTGATAAGAAGAGTCCAAAAATTGGCATTAAAATAATTATCGGAAATAAACTAGATCCAATCTTTTTAAAAAATGATGTCGGACTAATTTTATTAAAATCTTTAATTGCAAATTGAGATAAATTTTTTTCATTTTCCATAATATTGTCCAACCAATTCTTGTATTATTATACAAAAAAAATCTCTTTCAAAGAGATTTTTTGTGATTAACTTATTTAATTGGGTTTTTACAAGTTCCAGTTTCTGATAATTCTTTAATGTTTTCAAAACTTGTTTCCACCATATTTTTGATGGCTTCATCAGTAAAGTAAGCAATATGGGGGGTTACAATAACACGCGGTCCCATATTGATTAACTCTTTATGAATTGCCACTGGCATATTATTCTTTCATTTTTCAAAGAAAAGTTCATCCTCTTTTTCAATTACATCTAAAGCAACTTGTTTAATGTGATTTGATTTCAATCCAGCTACTAAATCTTCTAAATTAATTAATTCCCCTCTTGAAGTATTAACAATTATTGCTCCTTTTTTCATTTTAGCAATCGAATCTTTATTAATGAAATGTAAATTTTTTCCTGGAATATAAGGAATGTGTAGTGAAATTACATCACTTGTTGCAAGTAATTCATCCAACTCTTTATATTCTAAAATCCCTTTTGCATTGTCGTTTTTAAAAACGTCATAACCAATTACATTGGCTCCCATTCCTTTTCAAGCTTTGGCAGTTTCCAAACCAATTCTTCCTGTCCCAATAATTCCGATTGTTGAATTTCTAGCTTCAGTTGAAAACATGTTTGAATCAACAGTGAAATCTTGGTTCTTAAACTTTTCATAAAAGTAAAAGTTATTTCTTAACATTGACATTCCCAATGAGAATGCTAATTCACTAATTGCATTTGGTGAATATGACGGAACATGACCCATTTTAAATCCAAGCTCTTGTGCTTTTGGAATATCGATGTGGTTAGTTCCAACTGTTCTAGTTAGTAAATACTCAATTCCAAAACCTTTAATAATTTCCAATCTTGGAGCAGTTGCATAACAGTTAGTCATTAGCAAAACTGCATCGTGTCCTTTAGCTTTTAAGACTGTCTCATCATTTAATAGTTCTTCAACCAAAGTTAGCTGATGCTTGTATTGCTCATTTATCTTATTAAAGATCACAGCCTCAACTTCTCTAACACCATAACAAATAATTTTCATTTTTTTCTCCTCTTAAAACAATAAATTTAGCTATCATAAATTTATTTATAAGCAAAAGCTTATAAATAAATTATATGATAAATTTTATAATTAATTCAATATATTTATTTTTTTTTTTAATAATTTTCGTTTATTTTGCCTTCAACAATCTGAACGCCACCGCTTGTTCCTAAGCGATCAGCTCCAGCTTCAATCATTTTAATAGCATCATCTAAATTTCTTACTCCTCCGGCTGCTTTTACTTTTGCCTGATTTTTGACAGTTTGTTTCATTAGTTTAACATTTTCAAGCGTTGCCCCAGCAGTTGAGAAACCTGTTGAAGTTTTAACAAAATCCAATTTTGCTTCAAGGGCCAACTGACAGGCTTTGATTATTTCATCTTGAGTTAGTAAGCAAGTTTCTAAAATTACTTTAACAACATTATTGGGCGCTGCTGCTTTAACAGCTTTCATATCTTCTAAAACAACATCAAATTGCTGGCTTTTTAAAGCCCCAATGTTCATTACCATATCAATTTCGGTGGCCCCCATTTTTAAAGCTTCACTTGTTTCAAAAGCTTTAACTGTTTTTGAGTTAGCCCCTAAAGGGAATCCGATGACTGTTGTTATTCCAATTTCTGTATTTTTTAATTGCTCTTGAGCTAAACTAACTCAATACGGATTAACACAAACTGTTGCAAAATTGAATTCTTTGGCCTCTTGACATAGTTTAATGATTTGAGCTTTTGTTGCTTCTGGTTTTAATAAAGTATGGTCGATATATTTATTTAAATTCATTTTAATTTTCTCCTATTTTCTCATGATTGCTTTCAATTAGATTTAAAACTCTGATTGCTTCAATGCTAATCTCTAAAAGGTAATCTCTTAAATTATATTCTTGATTATTAATCATTTCAATGAATGTTTGAATTTCAAAATCGAAAGCATCTTGATTTAAAAAGTTTTTCATTTCGGGATTTTTCAAATCATTATGATTGGTAATGGCAATTTCTGTAAGTCGAGTCAAATTTTGAAAAACCAAGGTACTAGAATCAGATAGTAGTTCACTACCAATTTGACCATGACTTGATTTTGAATTTGTAATTGAAACTAACGTATCGTTTTCGTGCTTCAAAATAACAACATTATTTAAAGCTACTCCGTTTGGTAATAAGTGAGCCATCGCCTTTACTTCTTTAACTGGACCAAATAAACTAATCGCTAATTCAACTGGATAAATTAGAGTATCGTAAGTGGAACCCTTTCCTAATTTAGCGTCAAATACTGATTCAAAGATTCCACCTTTAACTGAACTCATTCGACTCGAATATTGATTAAATGAAAGGTTTGCTAAAAAAGGATTATTTTCCTCAACTCAATCAACCAAATGTTTAAATTGTGGAAGGTGAATAGTTTTAAAAGCCTCCATTACAAAAACATTATTCATTGTTGCAATTTGACCCAGTTCCAAAGCTTGATGAGCATCTAAGGTTATTGGTTTTTCGATTAGCACATGTTTTTGTTGCAAAAGAAAATACTTGGCTTGCTCATAGTGCAATCCATTAGGAGAAGCGATGTAGACTGCATCAACTTCATCAACAATTGTTTCAAATTTATCAACAGCTTTAGCAGTTTTAATATCGTTATCCTTAATAAAAGTTTTGGCTTTTTCTAAAACTCGCGAATAGACACAAGTAATTTTCAAAGATATATTTTTTTTGGCAGCCCTTGCAAATTGACTGCAAATCTCACTAGTTCCTATTGTGGCAATTTTAATCATCAACATCTTCTCCTTCTAAAAACGGATTTTTTTTATTTGTTATCTGCTTTTCGGTTAAATTGGTTGGAATAATTGGAGGTAAATTTTTTTTAACTTTTTGCGCATCCTGATTTTTTTTAATTTGATTTTGACGATTAAAAAATATAATTTCATTGACTCGACTAAAAGTTTCTAAAATTGAAGCCCCGATACTAATAATCATTGCAGCAATTAAAAAACAAATTCCTAATGTTAAAATAATATTTTTTTCATTAATTGTCAGGGCAATACCAGCAAATATTAAACTCAGTCAATATGTTAATACCATTAACCCAAAAACTGTAATGATATAAAAGTTATCTTGTTTCTTTGGAACATACTGGGTTTTAATTTTTAAAAATAAAATTATTGCAATGTAACAACCTAAAAAAACCAAGCCTAAACTAGTTAAAACTCAAATAATCCGATCAATGATAAGAGCAGCTGCTAAATCGTCACTGTTTTTAGTCACTTTTAAAATTCCTAAGACAAAAACCATAAAAACGGTTAAAAAATAACTTGTATAAATAAATTTAGCGTAGACATAATTTTTGGGATTCATTATTTATTCTCCAAAGACAATTTTTCCTTCAGAAATTGTCTTCACAACTTTCAAATCTTTATCCAAAATTACTAAGTCTGCTAGTTTATTTAAAGCGATGCTCCCAGTTTGATCAAAGATTTGTAGCTGCTTTGCAGCGTTAATTGAAGTCATTTTAATTAAATCTGTCATTGAAAAACCACAAGTTTTTAAAAAGAAGCGCACATTGTAATCATAAGTTGCCCCAGCTCCAGCAAGAGTCGAAGTTCCTTTTAAAACCACTTTTATTCCTTCTTTTTCAACCTCTAAGCCTCCGAGTTTATAATCTCCATCTGGAAGCCCTTTAGCGTTCATAGCATCAGTGATAACAATAATTCCGTTTGGACCTTTAATTTTATAAATTAATTTTAGGGTTTCTGGTTGAATGTGAATGCCATCAGTAATAACTTCAACAACAACATCATCGTGTAATAAAGCAGCTGTTGCTAAACCTGGCTCGTGTTGGCTAACACCACTCATTCCATTAAACAAGTGGGTAATATGTCTAATTCCAATTTGATAGTCAGCTTCAAACTGACTTGCCCTCATATTACTGTGACCTGCACTTGGAATAATATTTTGACTTAATAAAAATTTTGTAAACTCACCATCTTGTAAGTCACTTGCATAAGTCACCATACGAATTGTATTATTTGCTAACTTCACCAATTCTTCCATTATCCCAATGTTGGGTGCCATCAATAGTTTTAGCTCGTGTGCTCCTTTTCGTTCTGGGGAAATAAACGGCCCCTCTAAATGTGCTCCAAGACATCGAGATTGAGATAAACCATTTTGCTGACTCATGAAGTTGCTAAATTCTTTTAAAATTTTTTGATTATCAGCAATACTATTGGTAACTGCCGCTTGTAAGTATTTTGTAATTCCTTCTTGGGCTACTTTTTGAGCAAAGTTATTGTAGCCAGCCACTGTTCCGGTTTCAAAATCAGTTCCATAACCTCCGTGAACATGAACATCAATAAATCCAGGCAATATTCACGAACCTTGAAGATCGATACCTGGTTCATCACATTTTCCTTCACCAATTTTTGTGATTTTTGTTCCCTCAACTTTTAAAAAACCTAATTCTATAATTTGATTTTCTAAAACAATTTTTGCATTTTTAAACAGCATTTTTAAACCCTCCGAATACTTATATGTTAAAGCAAATTAAAACAACTTTAAACCCCCTTCTTTGTTTTTTTAAAAAATAAAAAAAGCTATCTATTTAAAAATAAATAACTTTAAATAATTTTTTTAATAAAGAACGTCAATGATATTAGTCCAATTGTGATTGAAGTAATTGGGATTAAAACCGCAAAAGTTTCACTGTAATTAAATAAGTCCTTAAACCCAAGTCATAAAACTAATTGCACAATTACCCCGACAATAATTAATAGCACTTGCTGAAAAAACATAATTTTGTGTTGGGCAATCTTAACAATTTTTCCAATTAAAATTCTTTGAACTATTGTTGGAATAAAAGTTAAGACGGCAATAATTAGAACCACAGTTGTAACAATGAAATGCTCTGGTTGGCTATAGTCATGAATTACTCCTGGGGCCAGAATTGAAAGTGCAAAACCTCCAACTGCAACTCAAAATCATAAATTCTTAAATAACATTTCCCTAAATTCACGTTTTGTATAAATACCGCGATAATCAATTCAGTTATGGAAGTGTTGAATTTCATCGCGACTTTTATTTGAATACATTGCTGCAAAACGAAAGACAATTGCGTTAACAGCCACAATTGATGCAATTGGACTTAAAATTACCAAGAATACCAATGATGTAATTACCAATCCCTCGTTAACACTTCAGTTTTGAAAACTTGGTCCAAGCGAATTTAAATGGTCATTTATTCCTGAAGTCAACAGTCCAGTTAAATGAGAACTAAATAAATATTTTAGACCAGTTATATACTCAAAAACATGAATTAATTTAATATTAACGATTTGCTGGTTATTATGAGTTCCCCCTCAGGCACTAAGTATTCCTGAATCTTTAAGATTGGATTCCATTGATAAAAAAATAATAAATCCGATAGCCAAAAAAACAATAGCAGAAATTCCAGCCACATAAATAATTCACTGATTAATTTTTCTAATTTCATCATAGCGATATTGTTTGGTTCGATCAATAAGGATTTTATAGCAATAAATTCCTCCAAAAAAGAAAAAGCCAATAAAACTAATTGGTAATAAAATTACCAAAAATAGGACAAAACATCCAAAAACAAAAGGAACCCCAATTTTTATCATTCCATTAAACGAAAAGAAGCCCAAGGCGAAGTATGCTAAGGAGAACGGGTTTTGAACGTTGCTTGCAACAACATCTCAATAACCTTCATTGACTTCTCCACCATTGGGGCGAAGTTGGTTAAAAATAGCGTCACTGTCAATGGCTGGGACTAAACTAAAAATCACGATTAAACACAAGATAAAAAATGAAGTTGATGTTATTGTTGCTATTGTTAACGCTTTGTTTCTCATATTTATACCTCCATAATCTAAAAATTCTTTTGGATTTTTTCTACAAGAGTTGTTTTTCTCGAAGCGGTTATTTTCTCCAAACCTTTTCAAAATGACTCTTGGCTACCTATAATGTAGAGATTCTCTTTAGCTCTTGTAATTGCTGTATAAATAATTTTTTTTGTTAAAAAATAATTATTAGAACTAGGGTCTAAGATTAAAATCACATTGTTATATTCACTTCCCTGGCTTTTGTGAACACTAATTGCATAACTCAAAGTCAATTCTGAGAAATTGCTGTTTTTCAAGACAATATCACGATTATTAAATTCTACAAGGGCACTAGTGAATTTTTTATTTTCAAATTTTAAGAGGTTGATTATTCCCATATCACCATTTGAAAGTTCAAGAGTTGAGTCATTTTTTAAATACATCACTTTATCGTTTATTGCAAATTTCATTTCTCCCTTTTTAAAAATTTTATCACCTTTTAGTAAATTTCCATTAAATTTTTTTTGAATTATCGTGTTTAAATTATTAATCCCCAACTCCCCTTTATAATATGGACAAATCACTTGCAAGTAGTTTAAATTACCAACAGGTTGTTTTGCCACAAGAGCTTGATAAGTTTTAATTAAATTTTCTGAATTGATTTGATTATTTTCTTCAAATAAAAAATGAATGTTTTTCAAATTTTCAAATTCAAGATTTTGGGGTTGTCCTTGAGAAATGGCAGTTGCTAATTCAATAATTCCGTTGCGTTCTTTTTGACGAAAAATTTTTGTTAATTTAATTGTTGGAAATTTATTAGCAGTAATTAAATCCTCAAATAAATTCCCATAACTAACACTGGGAAGTTGTTCCACGTCACCAACTAAAACTAGTTTTTTAACAGGGCTTGTCCCTCGTAAAAAATCTGCAAATAAATGATTACTTAGCATACTGGCTTCATCTAAAATTATTAAATCTAAATCTAAAGGATTGCTGGCATTAATTTCAAAAACATCATCTCCACTAGCTTTCAATAGTTTATGAATTGTTGTTGCCTTAAAATTAGTTGTTTCTGTGATACGACTTGCTGCTCGACCCGTCGGTGCCCCAAGAGCAAAATTTTGAGATCCATAAATTTTTTGGTATAACCGCACCATCCCATTAATTACCATAGTTTTACCAGTTCCTGGTCCCCCAGTTAAAATTAAAATATTAGAACTTAAAAATGATTTCAATGCTGCTCTTTGAAAATCATCATATTGAAAATTTGGAATTTTAAAACTAGTTTCGATTTCTTGTTCGATTTCTTGTATTAAATCATCTTCACTAAAATTTTCAAGTGTTGGTTTTAAATTAGCTCGCGATGTAATTGTTTTGATTGTAGTAATAATTTCTTCCTCATCACTTCAACTTTCATCTGAGTAAATTTTGTGATTATCAAAAACTAAAGTTTTTTGATTTTTACAAAACACCAAAGCTTCAATAACAGTCTCTCGAGAAACTTGCAAGCGCTTTCTTGTTTCAGCAATCAAAACCTCAGAAGTAGTAAAAGTATGTCCAGTTGTAAATAAAATCTCTTTAATAATTTCATAAATTCAAGCTGAAATTCGAACGACCCCGTATTTCTCAACCCCAAAATAAAGGGAAACCCGATCAACTTCCAAAAATGGTTGAAAGCTATTTTTTCGCGAGTAACTATAAAAATCTGTTTTGAAAATTTCTAGGAGCTCATTTTTATCATCATGTCACTTTAGCATTTGATTTAAAAATGGCAGTCGCAAACCGTTCATTGTGAAAATCTCAACTAGTTCTTGCTCCTGATCCACTCGATTAACCACACTTGTAATTATTTCAATTGCACTGTGTGAAATATCTGGGACAGTTTTAATGATTTCAGGGTCTTGACGAATTTTTTTTATGGCATCAACCCCTAAAAAATCAACAATTTGCTCTGCGGTTTTTTTACCAATTGTTGGGAATAAATCAGATGACAAGAACCCAATTGCTTGTTTAATTGTTGTTGAGTCAGCGATTTTAAAAGAACTAACCTCAAGAGCTTGGCCGTATTTTGGATGGTCTTCTAAATTTCCTTGAATTTCATAAATGATTTTTGTTTGCATTTGACCAATCGGTCCTTTAATTCGCATTTGATGATTTTTATTATCCTCATCAATGAACAGACCAATTCCTCAGCCACTTTCATTAATAAATAAAAATTTTGATAAAAACCCGCGATATTTTTTAGTACTCATTGTAACCTCTTTTCTTAATTATAGTGAAAAACAAAAAAAACCGCACTTAAATTTAAATTTTAAGTCGGTTCTTTTAATTATATAAATTTGTGTTTTATTCATCATCTGATTCAACAGTTTTAATAAAGTCGTTAAGTTTTAAATTATTGAAGTCATTAATATCAATTACTAGCGTTTTAGGCTCTGTTTTAGGGCTTAAATGACTATTTTTAGCGCTCTTTGGACTCTTTACCACCCTAGGGCTATTTTTCGCACTTAAAGGTTGTTTTTCACGATTTTTTGAACTTTGATTTAATACCAGATTGGTAGCCACTACTTTTTTAAATCGTTACCCTCTTCTTCGTTTTCGCTATCATTATCTGAGCTTCGTGGGGATTTGGGAATATCATTATTTTGAATAATGTAGTTTTTTTCAATGATTGCTGCTTCAATTTCACCCATATCTAAATCGTTGTTAATTTCTTCTAAATCAGAATATTTTAGAGTATTAACGTTTAATTGTTTTAAATTATCTTCTTCATCAAGCAAACACAAAGTTTCGTTGGCTTGTGCAGAAAATAAATCTAGCACAAATTCATCACGCTTTTTATTTCATGGATAAAGGCGAACACCTTTTTTTGGACGGTTCATTAACGGAATCATTTCGGGTTTAATTTTTTTAATATTCCCTTTATTTGTAATAATAACAATATCTTCATTATCGAATGCTTTACCAGCAATAATTTTTTCATCTTTGGCAGAACATGATTTTACCCCTTTGGCAGTGACACTAGCTGAAGGAATTTCTTCAATATCATAGCGCACTGAAAAACCATTCTGAGTTACCATTGTTACGAATTTGGTTTTTGAAGTTACAAGTGACGCTGAAACTAGTCGATCACCATCTGAAAGTTTCATAATTTTGAAGGCCTTAGAAAACATTTTGGTAACCATGCTTTCAACTGGAGTTCGTTTTATCATTGCATTTTGTGAAGCAACCAAAATTTCTTGTTTTGCATTTTCAAACGAGTTAACCACAAAAGCAGCAATAATTTTTTCATTTCCGTTCATTGTTGCGATTTGGTTAATGTGCATTCCGGTTTCTTTTCACTTGCTAGAATTAATTTTGAAGACAGGAATTGAATAATATACTCCCGCTGAAGAAACTAAAATTAAATGCTGTAAGGTTGTTGCTGGTACATTTGCAATTCACAAGTCGTTTGGTCGACGTTTAAACTCTTCAAAACCAAATTTTCCAATTTGATTTGGTTCAAGGGCTTTTAAATAACCATCTCGTGAAATTCAAATGTTATATTCTTTTTCAACAAGTGTTTGTTTAATTTCAACATCCAAACTTTCAATAGTATCAAGAATTTGTGTTCTTCGCGGTATTGCAAATTCGTTTTTAATTTCATTTAGGTTTTTAATAATTTCGTTATTCATTGCATTACTATCATTTAAAATCAAGTTGTAATGTTTAATTTGTGCTGATAGACCCGAATGCTCTTCTTGGAGTTTGACAATATCTGTTGAAGTTAATCGGTAAAGTCGCAAGTCAACAATTGCTCCCCCTTGAACTTCACTAAATTCAAATCTTGTTACTAAATTATTAATAGCTTCACTACGATTTGCTGAGTTTCTAATTATCGCAATTACCTCATCTAAAATTGAGATGGCTTTAATTAATCCTTCAATTATTTCTAGACGTTTTAATGCTTTTGCTAATTCAAAGTCAGTTCTCTTAGTATAAGTTTCACGATGGTGGTCTATATAAGCTTGTAAAATTTTTAAAATTCCAAGTTGCATTGGTTGTTTATTGACAATTACAACATTATTGTAATTGTAAGAAATTTGTAAAGGAGTGTTTTTAAATAAAAATTTTCTTGTTAACTCGAAATCAGTTTCAGGAGCCAGTTCAATAACAATTCTTAAACCAGTTCTGTCGGTTTCATCACGAACCTCTCGGACACCAATTCCAGGATTGGCGTCAACTACTTCTCCGATTTTTCTAACTAAATCTTGCTTAATAACTTCGTAAGGAATTTCAGTAATAACTAAGTGACCATTTTCTTCATGAGTTTTTGACTGAATAAAAACTCGACCTTTACCTGTATCAAAGGCACTTTCAATCCCCTCAATACCACGAGCAATTCCTCCGGTCGGAAAATCTGGACCTTTAACAATTTGAGAAATTTTTTGCAAAGTAATGCTTGGTTCATTTATCATTGCTATTGTTGCATCAATAATTTCCCCCAAGTTATGCGGTGGCATATTAGTGGCATAACCAGCCGCAATTCCACTAGCACCATTGGCTAATATATTAGGGAAGTATGCTGGTAAAACAGTTGGCTCTTTTTCAGAATCATCAAAGTTAGGAGCAAATAAAACTGTATTTTTTTCTAAATCTTTTAATAGCAGTCCTGATAGTTTAGCTAGTCGGGTTTCAGTATAACGCATGGCAGCGGCACTATCCCCATCAATTGAACCATTATTTCCTTGCATATCAATTAATGGACTTCCAAGCTTTCAACTTTGTGACATACGTACTAGAGCATCATAAACTGAGGTGTCACCGTGAGGGTGGTACTTACCAATTACCTCACCAACAATACGTGCTGATTTTTTATGTTGCTTA
Source organism: Spiroplasma sabaudiense Ar-1343 (assembly GCF_000565215.1). Classification (NCBI taxonomy): domain Bacteria; kingdom Bacillati; phylum Mycoplasmatota; class Mollicutes; order Entomoplasmatales; family Spiroplasmataceae; genus Spiroplasma; species Spiroplasma sabaudiense. The sequence goes on from NZ_CP006934.1 coordinate 604,582, forward strand.
TCACTTGTTATTCCAAGTTCATTCATCGCATATAAAATTCGTCTTTGAACTGGTTTTAAACCATCACGAACATCAGGTAATGCACGCTCTTGAATTATATATTTTGCATAACGACCAAATCGATCTCCCACCAGGTTTTCTAATGGGAAGTCAATTATTCCTTTTTCTTCAAGTAAATTTAGTTCATCTTTTGCCATTTTTATATCTCCTTTTAATTAATATCTATTGCTAATAAGTCGTTAACTTTATCAAAATTTAAAAAGTCCAGTAAGTTAAAATCATCTAATACTTTTTGACCCAATTTGGTTAATCATCATTCTTTTGTTTTATCGTTTTGGTAATAAAACGGGAATTCACTTCGAACCATCATTCTTTGAGCAAAATCTAAAATTACTAAATTACACTCTTCATGATTTCTTAAAACATTGTATAAATTAATCATTTCTTCATTATTATTTATATCTGCTGTTAGCATATTGCTAACTTGAACTTGATCACTATTGTTATCTGCTGAAATGACTTTTTCCTTACATTCAAGTTTCACTTCTTTGTTATCTATAAGTGATACTCGAACTTCTCAACGAGGCATTCCCTCAACGCGATTTAACAATTTAAAATTCTTGTCAAATCTTTTAGTGATCTTTTGCATTTTTTTATAAATTTCTTTATTAGTTAAATTTCCAACTTCATCTAAAAATTTTTTAGAGCGGACAAAGTTTTTTAAGAAATAAATGATTGCTAAAATATCAACCTTGGTTAAATAAATTTCATTTTGTAAGTCTTTATTTAGTTGCAAAGCTGACTCCAATTTCGAATTAACAAAGTACTTGTCGCTGCTGTCATCATAATACATTAATCCAGCGCTTGGTTTTGATAATTCCTTGGCTTTTAACAAATTATCTTGACTTCGCTTAATTAGTGACTTAACCGTGTAAATGGCTCAAATAACTTCGTCGTTTTTATTTAAATCAATAATTAGAGCATCTTCTAGATTACTATCATTTAATTCCTTTTTAGGTTTTCCAACAGCACCTTCACAAATTTCAACATAAACTAAATTATCGTCTCGAAATGAAATGTGGTAGTAGAAATTAAATATAGGGTAGCGTGAAATTTTTAAATTTATTTGATCATATTCTTCGAAACGTTTTTTTAATAAATTGTATTTTTTTTCAATGCTTTCAGCGTTTGAATTTTGATTCATAAATTTATCACTCCCAGCCAATTATTCCTCTACTTTAAAAGTTCGATTTGCTCATCTTCTAAAGTAAACTTAACATTTTCTTCAATTCAATCTTTTCGTTTTTCAGCATCATCACCCATTAAAGTTCTAAAGGCTTTCTCTGCTGCTAGTGCATCTTCAATTGTTAATAAAATTAGTTTACGTTTTTGGGGATCCATTGTTGTTTCCCATAATTGCTCAGCGTTCATTTCACCAAGACCTTTATAACGTTGAATTTCATATTTAGTTTTCGATGTTTTTAAAATTTTGGCTAACTCTTGTTCATCTCAAACATAATAGAAGTCACTACGTTTACTTGTGGAAGTTAATTTATACAATGGTGGTAGTGCTAAATAGACTTTATGATTTTGAATTAATTCCTTCATGTATCTAAAAAAGAAAGTTAATAACAGCACTTGAATATGGGCACCATCAGTATCAGCATCCGTCATGATAACGACTTTCCCATAGTTTACATCATCGATATCAAAATCAGAACCAATTCCAGCTCCAATTGCAGTAATGATTGTATTAATTTCCTCGTTTTTTAATAAGTCGATTAGTTTAGTTTTTTCAGCATTAATTACTTTACCTCGAAGCGGCAAAATAGCTTGGAAGGTGCGATCACGTCCTGATTTAGCACTACCTCCCGCCGAATCCCCTTCGACTAAAAATAATTCATTTCTATTTTTATCTTTTCCTTGGGCTGGGGTTAGTTTTCCTAACATTCCTCTAGTTTTTGATTTATTCTTTGAATCTCGAATTGCTTGGCGAGCTTTACGAGCTTCTTCTCTAGCTCTTCGAGCGAGTAATGCTTTTTCAATAATCATTACCGCAATAGTTTTGTTTTCTTGAAGTCAAAAACTAAAGTGTTGATTGGTTATTGATTCTGTTGCTGTTTTAGCTTCGCTTGTACCTAATTTTCCCTTAGTTTGGCCTTCGTATTGAATTAAGTTTTCAGGAATTTTAACAGTGACAATTGCACTCAAACCCTCTTTAATATCTGTTGAGTCCAGCTTGCGATCTTTTTCTTTTATTAAATTAGAAGCCCGACCATATTCGTTCAAAGCCTTAATAAGTCCCGTTCTAAATCCTGAAACGTGAGTTCCCCCATCGGTTGTTTTTACATTATTTGCAAAACCCAAAATTGTTTCATTATAGTCTTCTGTATATCTTAAACAAATTTCAATTTCAATTTCTTCAGCAGCACCACGAATTAAAATTGGATTGGTAATTGGTTTTTGACCTTCTGTTAGTTCCTTAACAAACTCTATTAAACCATCCTCAAAGAAATATTCCACTTCTTTATCGCTGCGTTCATCGCGCAACTTAATTTTTAAACCAGAATTTAAAAGTGCAGACTCTTTTAATCTTTCTGAAATTGTTGAGAAACTAAATTTGGTTGTTGAAAAAATTTCTTCATCTGGCAAGAAGTTAACTTTAGTTCCAGTGGTTTTAGTTTGTCCTATAACCGTTAGGGGCTGAGATAACTTTCCTCCTTTTTCAAATTTAATTAAAAACACTTGATTGTCTCGATTAATTTGAACTTTAAATTTTTTACTTAAAGCATTTACAACCGATGATCCAACTCCATGAAGTCCCCCAGAAGTTTTATAACCACTACCTCCAAATTTTCCTCCTGCATGAAGAACTGAAAAAATTATTTCTGGAGTTGATTGATTTGTGTCTCGGTACTGTCCTGTTGGCACTCCACGACCATTATCTGCCACTGTAACTGAGCCATTTTTTTCTAAAACAACTTGAATTTCAGTTGCAAAACCTGCAAGCGCTTCATCAATTGAGTTATCAACAATTTCTCAAACCAAATGGTGTAAACCACGTGAATCTGTTGAACCAATATACATTCCAGGACGTTTTCGAACCGCATCAAGGCCTTCAAGAACCTGAATACTATCTTCGTTGTAACTTAAATCTTTTTTTTCTGACATTTTTCATCTACCTCTTAAACTTTTTTTAGTATAAAGACATTTTGCAAAAATAGCAAATTTTTTATTTTATTTTTTTGCTTTTTTTAATTATCTAGGATTAAATCCTTATAAACAATATTATTATCACCAATTACCGTAGCAATTTCATGGTTTTTTGGTATTAAATTGTGAACAACTTCAAGCAAATCACTTATTTGATAATTACTTAAATATCGTGCAAACCGAAAAATTCCTGCGCTCTCACGTGAAATTTTTAATAAATCCCACTTATTGGTTAAATTTTCTAGAGAATCGATTACCTCAATTTCTTGACAACTTTGAATGATTTTAGTAATCATTTTATTTCAATATCAATTTTGATTTTCATTGTTCAAATCAAAATTATCTTCTAAAAAATAGTTGCGAAAGTCTGGGCTATTTTTAGGAATTTTTCCCAAGTTTAAAACCCAAAAATTTTGAGAATTTGAACCCATCAAAGTTACTCCAAAAATTGCTTCCTCATTTTCCAATAAACAAAGTTCGTTTAAAAACATGTGGCTTCTCCTATTTCTTTAATAAACTGAAAATTTTAGTGGCAATCAAATCAACTGCAACTTCATTACCCTCATAATATGGGATTATGATATCTGCATATTTTATACTTGGTTCAACAAAGTATTCATGCATTGGCCTAACCGTCTCTAAGTATTTTTCAATGATATTTTCAAACTTTCGGCCATAATCTTTCATATCTCGAGTTAGTCTTCTAATTAATCTAATATCATCATGGGTTCTTATAAAGATTTTAATATCTCCCATTTCCCTAATTTTTTCTATATGAAGTGCTAAAATTCCGTCTAAAATTATAACATCGGCTGGTTCAATATGCTTTGTAATTTTTAGTCTTGAACTTGTTGTAAAATCATATACTGGTGCTTCAATTGCTTGACCGCTTTTCAATTTATTTAAATCTTCAACCAATAAATTTACATCGATCGAATCTGGGTGGTCAAAGTTTATCTTGATTGCTTCTTCTTGAGAAAGATTTTTAAAGTCTTTGTAGTAACTATCCATTGATAAATTGATGACAGATTCATCTTTTAAAATATCATTGGCAATTCTTTTAGCCACAGTTGTTTTACCACTAGCACTACCCCCAGAAATAATAATAATATTGGTTTTTTTATTTTTCATTGGTCTCCTTTTTTGAACTAATTATAATTTTAACATTATTTTTTTAAATTAAAAATTTATATAAAGTTTGGTAAGATTAGTCTATAGTTGGTGATTATATGAGCGATAATGACAATGCCAAAATTTTAAAAGATTTGCGAGCTTTTTTTAAAATTAATGGGCTTTTTGCAATTGCAAGTGATGAAAATGAAGAAATAAATTTATTTGCCCCATTGGGTTTCAGTGAATTGACTGCTAGTGGGGATTTGAAACATAATTCTGACTTGCTTTCAAGTCGTGAAATTTTGGCGCTTTCTCCCAAAAAAAGAGAACAATATTTTAAAAAAATTAGAAATCAGACAATTTTAGCAGCCGTTAATGAACCAATTACTAACGAAATTAAGTGATATTTTTGAATTGACCTGAAAATGAACGCTCTTCTTCAAGAATTTTTAAGAAAAATAAATCAAGAGCAAATGAATCTCAAAAATTTATCGCAATTAAAACTTGATTTTACAGTTGTAACCAAATACAAAAAAGCTTTTGAAAAATATTTAAAGGGTTTTAAAAAGCAATTAAAAAAATATCATCAAAAAAAGGCTTTAAAAATATTGGATTCTTTTAATGTCATCTACAATGGATATAAAAATCTTTTTGTTGAACTCAAAATTTATTTTAGAAAAAACCACCTTAAAAAATTTGTTATTTACAATTCATATTCAATTTATTTACTATATCACTTTACAGCAATAAAAATTGAAGAATTTTACAAAACAAATTTTTTAGACAGTTCCTTGAAAGAAATTTTTGATAAAACTGATAAAAATTTCGCTCCGTTCTACTTGCAAATGACATTAATGAAAACTTTAAAAAGCGATAATTACGAAGCACTAAAATATTCTTCAAAAAATTTATTAAAAACTTTGGCGTTAATAAATCAGTTTTGTGAAAGAATGGTTAATAACTTAAAACGTCTTGATTATCAAAAATTAATAAATAACCTTAACAAATCTTTCAAAGAATTTTATTTTCTTTACCTATTGCATTTGCAGGTTTATCAAGATCGCAGAATAATTAGCGAAGAAAAAATTTATGATTTTTTAAAAATAGATTTGTGGAACAACGGTTTATAAAATCGCTTCCAAAATTTATTTTTTTTATAGTCATGTTTTAAAAATCATTTGATAACTAAACTTGCTCAACTCCCCAAGCAATCAAGCAAATATTAGCAGTCCTGGAATTAGAGCTAACCACAATAATGGTGGATAAGCAAAACCAAGATAACCGTTTAAGTTAGGTAGAAAAATAATTGAAAAAGTGATGATTGTAAAAAATCCTATAATTGCCAATATTTTTCAAGGAGGATTACTTTTGAAAAAAGCTAAATGTTGAGTTCGATAAACCAATGACAATAACATATGTGTTAAAAAACTTTCCAAGAAAAATGCTGCTTGAAATTGTTTTAAAGCCAATTCACTGCCCCCATTTATTTGCGCTATTAAATTAAAGCCATATCCAATTATTGCAAAATTAATTATTGAAATTATTGTTGCCACTAAACCATTATAAAGACCAAATGGCAAAATTGACTTTGTCGACCATTTGCGCGGTTTTATTAAAACCTCAGAGTCGACTGAATCCCACACAAAAATTAAGTTTGTGAAATCGTATAATAAGTTTTGAAATAATAAATGGATTGGGGCCATTGGTTGGAAGTCCAACCAAATTAATGCAATTATTAATGTTAACATTAATGAAAAATTATTGGCAACAGAAATCTTAATATATTTAATTGCATTTGAAAATATATGGCGACCCTGCAATAAAGCTTTTTCCAAAACCAAAAGATCTTTTTCTAGCATTATTGCATCAGAACTTGCCTTGGCAACAGCTGCAGCATTGTTAACGCTAATTCCAACATCACTTTGTCTTAAAGCGGGAGAGTCATTGACACCATCTCCAATAAAGGCAACACAGTGACCTTGATTTTGTAGTTCTTCAACTACAGCAGCTTTTTGAAATGGTGTTAGTTTACAAAAAATGTTTTGTTCTTGAACTGCAATAGCAAAATCAGCTTTTTTCAAAGCGGCTAACTCTTCACCTTGAATTGCTTTTGGATTCAAAATCCCAACCTGGTTTGCAACCAATTGTGAGGCTGGCTGCGAATCTCCTGTTAGAATTTTTAAATCAACATTGTTTTTATATAATAATTCAATAACGCTTTTTACTTCTGGTTTAACTTCATCTTTGAAAATAATAGCTCCCATATAAACACAATCAGCTTCGTTAAAATCATTTATATCTAAAAATTCTTTAAATGCTACCCCGATGCATCTAAAACCTTGTGCAAATATCTTTTCAAAATTTTCACTAATAGTTTGATGGTCACTTGGTGTAAGCTCTCTGATTTTATTATTTTCAAATACAAATTTACAAACTCTTAGAATTTCTTCAAAGCTACCTTTTGTTATTTGTAAAAATTTTTGATTTGTTTTTTTATTTAAGAGCACTGAAACTAAACGTCTATCGTGAGTAAATGGTTTTTCTAATAGCAAATTAAATTCATCAATTTGATTATCCTTATTGGGGTATTGATCCAAAATCGCGATATCAATATTGTTTGCAATATTTGATTGATTATAGGCATTCAAATAGGCATATCAAAATACTTGCAAACTATTTTCTTGTTGAAAGTTTTTGTAATCTGTAATTGTGATATTTGAATTTGTTAAAGTTCCGGTCTTATCAGTGCAAAGTAAATCAACTGCCCCAAGCGATTGGGTTGTTGCGTTATTTTTTGCCACAATTTTGGCTTGCCGTAATCTTTTAGCACCTTCGTGTAAATTTAAAGTCATGATTGCTGGTAACGACTCTGGGGTGATTGAAACAACTAGACTGATCGCAAAAATAAGTGATGAAATTAGTAAGCCGCTCTTCCAAAAGCTTAATAAAAATACTAATGGGAAAGCAAATAAAAGTGATAACAATATTATTTTGGTAACTTTTTTTAAACCAATCTCATATTCTGTTGGGCCTTCGCTATTTTCATTAAATTTTAACATTGCGTTACTATAAGTGTTTTCTCCAACATTTAAAATTACGGCAAAACATTGGCCACTAGAAACTTTTGAATTTTGATAAATTATATTTTCTAAATTGAAAATATTTTCATTTGCAATTGTTGGTCCACATCGCTTGCTTATTAATTCCGCCTCACCTGTAAAACTTGATTGATCCACGAATAGATTTTTGTCCCAAAGGATTCTCCCATCCGCTGGAACCTGATCACCTGCAGATAAATAGATTACATCCCCTTGAGTTAATTCGCTTTGCTTTATTAAATTTAAGCCATTAATTAATTCAGGAATTTTAACATTGTGAAAATTGCTGACTTTTTTATTTAAAATATAGACATTGTTTTCAATCATTTGGTTGAGGTCAGTATTCATTTTAAAGGCTTTGTAGTCTTGAATGTAGTCAACAATTGATGCTAAAAAAATCATAAATAAAATTATAATAACAGATACTAAATCAATTATCTCTTGCTTGTTAGTTAAATAGATAATTAATTGAATAATCGCTATTGATCATAGCAGGACATTGAAGGGACTGAACAATGTAAAAAATAATTTTTTAAAATGATTAAATTTTTTGGGGATAATTTTATTATCTCCAAATTGTTTTTTCAATTCTTCTCGATCGCCCTCATCATTACCTCATGCCTTAATTTGCAAACCATTTTGAATTTCGGTTTCATTATTAATTGCACAAAAATTAATAAATTCTTCTCGGTGATATTGTAATTTTTGAGAACTGTTTTTTTTACTGATCATTTAATTACCCCATTGCTAAATTTATTTTAACTTAAAATTTAAAAAAATTTTAAGTTAAATTTTTAAACTAAATTGCTTATTAAAAAATGTAATATAAATAAAAAAATAAACCCTTAAAATGTACCATTTGGAAGTTACCAAAAAAATACTTAAAGATTTATTAATTATTTTAACTATTATAAATTTTTCAATAGCTAGCCTGGAGGTAGGTAAACTAAATAAAGATTTTTTATAATTATTTTAATTTGTTATTATTTACCAATAGCTTGTGATACTTGATTTTCAGGTTTTATAACACTAGTGGTGTTAACTGGTTTTGGTTGCGATAAATCTGTTAACTCATTTTCTTCGCCTGGGACAGCTGGTTTAAAATTTGCAATTGTATAAAACTCTAAATCAATGCGATTTTCTTTTTCGTGATCAAGTTTTTTTGAATCTTTTTTAACCAAAAGCACTGCTACATTTGAAGTGATTTTATCCTCTTGTGATATTTCAATATCATTTAGAAAGTCAATCACTTTAGGATTATTTTCTTTTAGCGCTTTAATTATTTCGTTACTTGTTGGAATTGGATTAACTGTAATAATTTCTCCAAGATCTGTTTCCTCAATTAAACTTTTTAAGGTAACTTGAGCTTTTGTGTTTTTAATTGTATAACTAATTTTTACTTGATTGTCCTTTGTTAAATCAAGAATCTTGCTATCGGGTTTAACCATTAATGTAGCTTCGGTAGTTGCGATTTCAATATTGGGGTCAATAATTATGTCGCTAATAAAGTTAACAATTTCTGGATTAACTTCTTTAAGTTTTGATAACAATTCCTCTACTGTTGGAACCGAATTCTTGGTGAAAATTTCATCAAGATTAGTTTTTTTAATAGTCTCTTTTAAAGTTGCAATTTTAGGTATTGCGTTGTATTTAATAGTAATTTTTGAATTTTCTTTAAAATTCTTAGAATCTTTTTTAGCGACAACTTCTGCTGATTTTAAATCTATTGAGTTTTTGTTTGTTATCTCAACTTCTGTCTTAAATTTTTGCAAGTCTGGATTTTTCAAAACTAAAGCATTAATTATTTCTGATTCGGTTGGAGAATCATTGGCAATTGAAATATCACCTAAATCAGTAACTTTAATTACTTCTGATAAATCTTTTTTAACATCAACATTGCCTTTCAATGAATATGTTAAATTAAGTTCTGAATTTTTTATTGCAATTTTTGAATCATTGGCAGCTTGAATTTTAGCGCTTCCTTTCTTAATATCTGAGATTTTGTATTCTTGATTGTTTTCAAAAAAAGCGTTAACCAAAGAGTGGTGATTTTGCTCTTTGATTGCGGTTATAATTTCATCATTGGTTGGCAATTCCCCTGCTATTTTTATTTCTTTTAAGTTTGTTTTAGTAATGAAAGTTTTTATGTCTCTTTGAACATAAGGTATCTCCTTTAATTTTATTTTCTTAGCCTCTCCTGAAACCGTTTTAGCACCTTTGTTGGCAACAACATCAATTATAATGATTTTGTCTTTCATATTATATTCAAAGTTTGAAACAGTGACTTCGGTTGGGTTTATGTTATTAAGGGCCGCAATTAAATTAATATTTTTTTTAATATACTCAATATCATGTGATGAATTGTTAGGTAAGAATTCAATTTTTGATTCTTTTAAATTTGATAAATTAACAATGCCATCTTTGCTAGTATCAAAGCAAGAAACTACTGGAGCTGTTGCAGATGAAGCTAAGCCTAGAGACGCTAAAATACCTAATAGTCTTTTCATTTTTAAACCTCTTTCTTAAGGACTAAGGGTCTAAATAATGTTAATCTACTCGTCCTTAAAGAATTATATTTCAAAAATAAAAATAATGGAGAAAAACTTTAAAAAAAATAAAAATCACAACTTTAAATTAACCAAAACGGTTATTAAAATTGCAATTTTAAAAAAATATTAAAAAAATTATTATTATTGCCAAAATTTCTCAATTTATATTTTTCTCTAATGGCAACAAAAAATAATTTTTTGGTAATCAATACCAAATAAATTATATCAAAATAAATTATAAACTTTAATTTTAAAATTTAATGAATGACTTTTTTAACCTCATTTGGTTTTTTTGGTTGGGCTAAAATACTCAAGCAGGCCGTTAAAATAGCGAGACTGACAATTGTTGATAAAACTATTACAATCATTAGTGAAGAAATATAAACAAATGCAAAAATCATTGTAATTATAAAACCAATCACTAACGAATAAAGACCACGACCTAAGACATGATCAAAAATCATTGCTAAATTATTATGACGACCATTAATTTGGGTTAGTGTAATTTTTTTGGTTTTTGACATAATAGCTAAACTAACCCCAAGTAAAACTTCATTTAATAAAAACCCGACAATATATGCGATTCATAAATTGGAATGGTTGTTTAATAAAACTGCTCCAATTGTTAAAAATACTAGCCCAGTGACAATTAAAACATAGGCGCAAATATTAGTTTTTAAGACATTGGTTTTCTCACTTATTTTTAAATTTAAAACTAACAATCCTGCTAATTTACGAATCATAAAACCACCAACAAGAAGTCCAATTAAAGTGTACTCATTAATTGGTCAACCTTGATTTTTTCCAAATATATAAATAAAAGCAACAGCACAATATGTAAAGGCTTCTCCGATTGCATAAAAAAAGGAATTAGAAAAAATAAATAAGAAATATTTTTTATGAGCTTTTAAATTTTGAAAATCATCTGGCTGAGTTTTAAAAGTGACCTCTTCGATTTGAGCCTTACGGTTAAAATTAATTAGACAAGCCAACAATAAAGTAATAGTGGAAAATAGTCCAACTAGTAGCATTAGTGATAATTTTGTATCTTTGACAAAAACACTTATTAAAAATGGCAGCGGAATCAACATTAAACCAAAACAAATTTGAATTAATTCAAAACGATATTTCTTTTGATTTTTTAATCCGTGGCTTCGCAATATCTCCATTGTAAATGGAACAATTCCAGCAATAAAAACTCCCATTGCAAATAAAAATAAACCTAAGACTGGGACAAAATTGCTAGCATTATGATTGCTCAAACCTCAAGCCATTGTCGCTGATGTCATACAAAATAATCCGATGCTAGTTATTTTAATGGTACTGTGATTGCCAATAATCGCTTTTAATTTTCTTCATAACGGGGTGCACAAAAACATTGCTAACGGAATTAGTAAAATTAAACTCAACCCTTTAATTCCCACTAAGTTAATAATGTGAAACGGTAGGAAACTAAAAACAACCGCGACTAAGCCAGTTTCAATTCCAAAAGCTAGCTTTCATGTGCGAATTGATGCTGGGCTAATTGAATCCATATTATTTTTATTATAACGGTTAAAAGCAATTTTATCTTGACGGCTACTTAAAAATTGCTTATTTAACAAGAATGGCTTTGTATATTTATATTTGGCAAATAATTCTCAAATTAGCGGGACCACTAAAACCGGCAAAATTAAATAAGCTGTAAACAAAATGTCGTTTCTCAATACTCGCGAAAGATAAAGTACTCGAGCCTTTTCTCAACTTTGAGTGATCGCTAATTCAAATAGCATATTGCTAATTTCTAAAAAACATGACAAAACTGGCACAATAATTAAAATTAGCCATCAATGTTTGACTAATGCGGGTCGAAGCGCCAAGGTGATTGCCCAAATTACTATTATTGCAATTCAATAAGCAAAGACACTAACTCCGGGAATCATTAAAATTTTTAAAAAACCAATTGCGTTAGCAAAAATAGCTGACAGAGATGTTTTAAAAAAGATTGTTACTAGTATTACCATAAAAAAAGCTACTTCAAATTCATAGAGAAAATGAAGCAAGAAGTCAATCACCAAAGTAAGTGATAACAATGTTCCAAGCATTGCGATTGCCATTGTTGTTGATAGACGTTTGCTTGGGTTATTCATTTCCAGTCACCAACTGATTATTAAAATTTCATTGTAGTTTATTCATTATTGCATCCTTTCGTATTTTTATATTAAAAGACACCAATAAAAGTTTATTTGACTTTTAAAAAGAAATTTAATCATTGAAAAAGCCCTCCATTTTTTTATTTTAACATAATAACTATTTAAGTTGTGAAATTGTGAATATTTTTTACATAATTTCAAATTGATCATTAAAAAAACTCAAAACTATTAGTTTTGAGTTTTTTATGACGATATAATTTTTTATAATTATATTATTCAGCAGCAATTACAGTAATTGTAAATTCACCTGTAATTAATTTTGAACCTTCAGTTGCTTTAACTGTGATTACATCAGCTTCAACAGTTGTTGCGTTTAAACCAGTAATTGTGTAATCTGTTGTAATTACAGCATCAGCTGCAATTTCTTTAACTTTATCAGCAATTTTAGTAGTTACATCAGCTTGTGCTTCACCAGCTTTTACTTCAATAACAATGTCATTGATTGAAACTTTTTCAGCTTCTTTTGCTGTAAATTTAACACTTACAGTAATATCAAATGAAACTGCTTTTGTAGCTGTTTTTTCAACAACTGAAGCAACACCTTCAACTTCACCAACTTTAGCAATTGCTGCTGCAGTTGCTAAAGCTTTTTTTTCAGCTTCTAAACCAGTAGCTTCAACCACTAGTTTTTCAATTGCAGCTTTAACAGTTGCTTCAACTGCTTCATCTTCTAAAGTAACTGTTAAATCAACTTTTACTAAATTAGCGTCTTCTTTATCTGTATTACATGCAATTACAGCAGTTGATGCTGATGCAGTTAATCCAAAAGCGGCTAATAATCCTAATAATTTTTTCATATTGTTCTCCTTATAGGTATTTATATACCATAACCATTATAGTATGAATTTTATATTATTTCAATAAATAAACCCATAATATGAAAAAAAATAGAATAAAAAAATCGAAACTAGCAACCGTTTCGATTTTATTTATTTTAATTTATAAATATTAATTTTAAATTTTATAATTATTTAATTATTTAATTATTTAATTATTCTGCTGGAGCAGTAATTTCGAATGAACCTGTAATTAATGTTGATGCTTCCGCTGCTGTAACAACGATTTTTTCGCTAGCTTCAACTGCTTCACCTTTCAATGTAAATGTGAAATCAGCTTTTGTAGCTTTTTCTGCACCTTCTAATTTAATAATTTCAGCTAAAATTTTACCTTCAACTGCATCTTTGTCATCACCAATTTCAACTACAACTGTAACATCTTTGATGTCAACTAGTTTAACTTCTGGTTTTTCAACAGTAAATTCAACTTCAACTGTAATGTCAAATACAACTGCATCATCTTTTGCTGCAACTTTTTTAGTAGCTGATTTAACTTCTTCTAATCCTTCAACAGCTGCGATTGCTGCTGCTTCAGATTTAGCTTCTTTTTCAGTTTCTAGCCCTGAAGCTTTAATTGATAATGCTTCAATTTTTGTTTTAGCTTCAGCTTCTGTTTTACCTTCTTCTAAAGTAACTGTTAAGTTAACTGAAACCTTTTTGTTTGCTTCTGGTTTATCTCCGTTATCACATGCAATTACTGCAGTTGACGCTGAAGCTGTTAGTCCGAATGCGGCTAATAGTCCTAATAATTTTTTCATATTGTTCTCCTTATGCGGTAATTTATACCATAATAATTATAGTATAAAATACTTGATTTTGTCAATTAATTACAAAAATAATTTACACAGGAGATTTTATAGCAATTTTTTATTAAAAAACTCTTTTTAATTTCAAAATTTTTATAATTATTCCATTAAACCAGCTTCATAAAGGTTTTTAAAGTGACCTGGTTGGTTTTTTAGTTCATTAAAGGTTCCAGTTTGCACAATTCCCGCTCCATCAGGCCCTAAAACAACGATTTGATCGGCATTTTTAATAGTACTTAGTCGATGAGCAATTGAGACGGTTGTACGGCCTTTCATTAGTGATTCTAATTTCTCTTGAATTTCTTTTTCAACAATATTATCTAAAGCACTAGTGGCCTCATCAAGTATTAAAACCGTTGGGTCTTTTAAAAACATTCGAGCAATTACTAAACGCTGTTTTTGGCCCCCAGATAACAAGAAACCTCGTTCTCCTAAAATTGTGTCATATCCATCTGGTCAGGTTTCAATTAAATCGTGTAATTCTGCTTTTTTGCAAGCCTCAATAACAGCTTCATTGCTAGCTCCAAACGACCCGTATTTGATATTTTCAAAAACATCACCAAATAAAATTTGGGGTTCTTGTTCGACATAACCAACGTGAGCTAAATAACTTGCTAAATTTACATCTTTTAAATTAATTCCTTCGTTGATAATAACACTACCCTCGGTTGGATCATAAAAGCGCAATAATAATCGCGAAATTGTTGATTTTCCGCTTCCTGTCGCCCCAACAAAAGCATAGCTTTTTCCCTCTTTGAAGGTAAAGCTAAATTTTGGTAAAACAGTTTTTGTTGGCTTTTCAGGATAAGCAAAGCGAATATCTTTAAACTCGATATCACCTTTTATACCATCGATTTGAACTCCATCAAAGTAGTGTGGTTCAATAATTGATTCTGATGTTAAGGTTTTTTGAATTCGTTGTGCTGCAACTGTTGCCATTGCTAGCCCAAAAGCTGCATTCATTACGTTAAACAATGGTCCGATGATCATTCCTTGAGCCAAGGCAAATGAAGCAAATGTTTGACCAAAAAACTTCTGAATTGCAACAGGATCATCTGAATTTCCAAATAAAAGCATCGCTGAAATAATTGTCGCAAATTGCAGAAGCGAAACTCCTCCAAACAAAATTGTTAACAATGATGCTTGCATTTTTCCGACCGGACGACTGCGTTTGTAGTAGTCTTGATGAACATCTTTAAATCTTTGAGTTTCATAATTTTCAGTTCCCGAAGATTTAATTAATCTAACAGTGACAATTCTATCAGTTACATTACCATTTATTTGCGTTAAAACTTCACGAACTTTATAGTAGCGTTTGGTGGTAATTGTAAAACATACTATCATTGAAATCAAAATTAGTAAAAATGTTGAACAAGCAACCAATGCCAATTGTCATTGGAAAATAAACATCATTGAAAGAGCTGCAATAATTTGAAAGAATGAGATTCCCACAAGCATCGGAATATTCACAGCCCAATCTCCAAATAGTTGAGTATCTGAAACAACATTGGTTAAAATTTCCCCAATTTTTTTATCAGAATAGTAAGAAATGTCTTGACGAACTAAGCGTTCTAAACATTTATTTCTTAAGTCAATTTCAATTTTTTTACCCATTAAATAACCAGTGTAATTAAATAAAAATGAGGAGATCGAATTAAGGAAGACAACCCCAATTCCAATATAAATTAAATCTTGTCAAGGAACACCTCAGTACATTGGGTCCTTCTGTGTTACAACCCCTTTTTCATATAAAATCGAAATATTCATTTGGTTTGTTAAAATCGGAATCATTATTTGACAACTAACAATCAAAATCATTAAAAATACCATTTTTAAGGTGATTTTCCACTCTTTTTTGTAATAACTTGCAATCATCTTAAAAAACATGCCATTTTTTGGAGCATTTGACGTAGTGTTTGTTTTAGTTTTTTTCACGTTATTTCCTACCTTCTATTTTTATTATTCATTAGAATAACTATTGAACGATTACTAAACTCTTTAAAGTTTAAACTATAATTTAAAATTTTGCTATCTTTTTTTACTTTTTACTGATTTATCTGATTTTTTTTGCTTTTTGATAATACTTTTTGAAGTTACTTTTTTTAATTTAACTGGTTTTAGTTTTTTAATTTTATCGGCTTTAATTTTAGTTACAACTTCAATATTATTTTTTGCAAACTCACTTTCTCAGTCTTCAACAACTGCTCTATCAAAATCATCTAGGATAGGTGAATCCTGTGTTGTTAAATTTGAAAGTGGTTCTTCAATTTGGTTTTCTAAAATATCATCTAAAAAAAATTTTTTAGAAATTAGGGTTTCTAAAATAGTCATGTCGTCAACAACTTGAGTTTGGTCGTGAGCTTCTTGGTTATTTTTGAGTTCATTGCATTTGCAATGAATTGGTTGAAAATTAGTATAATGGAAGCGACCGCCATTTTCTGGCAAAGCAATAAAGCCAACTTGTCAACCATCGTTTTCTATTGTGGCATTAATTTGGTGATAGTCCATTAACTGCTTACACCAAGGACACGGTAAAAATTTTTTATAAATTGGTCCGGAGATACCAATTTTAGTGGCATAATTAGTTCACAATTTTTTAATTTCTATTTTTTTGAATTCCATAAATTTATCACATCTGTCTAATTTTACAATAATTTTATTAGAAGTACTAATAAAAAAATCTTTTACAATAAGTAAAAGATTTTTGTTTTGAACTGGCACTGTGCTATTTTGCACTTTCGTACTATCGTCGCCGCAGTAGAGCTTAACTTCTGTGTTCGGCATGGGAACAGGTGTGACCTCTACGCTATGAGCACCAGATCGGTTTTTTTGAAACAATAATATCCTTTAATCGAAATTGAAGGTGATTATTCTTTCAAAACTGAACATTAGATTTAACATAAATTTGCAACTTTTTAGATTTTTCTTGATTCTAAAAAGACTCTCGATCTATTAGTACTGGTAAGCTAAACACGTCACCGTGCGTACACACCCAGCCTATCAACCATGTGGTCTACATGGGATCTTACTTGCTAAACAATGGGAAAACTCATCTTGAAGGAGGCTTCTCGCTTAGATGCCTTCAGCGATTATCCGTTCCGCATATAGCTACCCTGCTATGCTCTTGGCAGAACAACAGGTGCACCAGGGATGCGTCCAACCCGGTCCTCTCGTACTAGGGTCAGCTCTTCTCAATTTTCCTACGCCCACAACAGATAGGGACCAAACTGTCTCACGACGTTCTGAACCCAGCTCGCGTACCGCTTTAATGGGCGAACAGCCCAACCCTTGGAACCGACTTCAGCTCCAGGATGCGATGAGCCGACATCGAGGTGCCAAACCTCCCCGTCGATGTGAACTCTTGGGGGAGATCAGCCTGTTATCCCCGGGGTAACTTTTATCCGTTGAGCGACGGCCCTTCCACACGGGACCGCCGGATCACTAAGTCCTGCTTTCGCATCTGTTCGACTTGTAAGTCTCGCAGTTAAGCATTCTTCTACCTTTGCGCTCTATGTATGATTTCCAACCATACTGAGAATACCTTTGAGCGCCTCCGTTACATTTTAGGAGGCGACCGCCCCAGTCAAACTACCCACCAGACACTGTCCCTGATCCGGATAACGGACCGAGGTTAGAACCTCAATGTAACAAGGGTGGTATTCCAAGGATGACTCCACAACCACTAGCGTGATTGCTTCATAGTCTCCCACCTATCCTCTACATGTTACACCAAGATTCAATATCAAGTTATAGTAAAGCTCCACGGGGTCTTTCCGTCTAGTTGCGGGTAACCAGCATCTTCACTGGTACTAAAATTTCACCGAGTCTGTAGCCGAGACAGCGAAGGGATCATTACGCCTTTCGTGCGGGTCAGAACTTACCTGACAAGGAATTTCGCTACCTTAGGACCGTTATAGTTACGGCCGCCGTTCACCGGGGCTTCAATTCATGGCTTCGTCGAAACTAACCACTCCTCTTAACCTTCCGGCACTGGGCAGGCGTCACCCCCTATACTTCGTCTTACGACTTTGCAGAGAGCTGTGTTTTTGCTAAACAGTTGCCCCTTCCTCTTCACTGCGGCTCACATAAAGTGAGCACCCCTTCTCGCGAACTTACGGGGTGATTTTGCAGAGTTCCTTAGCTACAGTTTTCTCGCTTGCCTTAGGATTCTCTCCTTGACCACGTGTGTTCGTTCTAGGTACAGGTACCATGTAGATTAGCGCTAGAAGCTTTTCTTGGAAGCATGGAGTCATGGACTTCGCTACTAGCCGAAGCGTTCACTCCCCATCACACTTCAGAGTTAAAGTACGCGGATTTGCCTACGTACACCCCTTTGTGCTTAGACCAGCATATCCAACAGCTGGCTTCCACTATCCTTCTCCGTCACTCCATCACTCTACATAGTAGTACAGGAATATCAACCTGTTGTCCATCGACTACGCCTTTCGGCCTCGCCTTAGGTCCTGACTAACCCTGGGTGGACGAACCTTGCCCAGGAAACCTTGGTCAAACGGCATGGGGGATTCTCACCCCCAAACGTTACTCATGCCGGCATAATCACTTCTAAGCGCTCCACCAGTCCTCACGGTCTGACTTCATCGCCCTTAGAACGCTCCCCTACCACTGACGCTTACGCGCCAATCCATAGTTTCGGTAGTATACTTAAGCCCCGGTACATTTTCGGCGCAGAATCACTCGACTAGTGAGCTGTTACGCACTCTTTAAATGATGGCTGCTTCTGAGCCAACATCCTAGCTGTCTGTGCAATTCCACATCCTTACACACTTAGTATACATTTTGGGACCTTAACTGATGATCTGGGCTGTTTCCCTCACGTGCATGGACCTTATCACCCATGTACTGACTGCCGAGTATGAAACAATGGCATTCGGAGTTTAATTGCATTCAGTACCCCTAGGTGGGGCCATCATACATTCAGTGCTCTACCTCCATTGTCCTAAACCTCGACGCTAGCCTTAAAGCTATATCGGGGAGAACTAGCTATCTCCGGGTTCGATTGGAATTTCACCGCTAGCCACAAGTCATCCACGGTCTTTTCAACGAACGTTGGTTCGGTCCTCCATTTGGTTTTACCCAAACTTCAACCTGCTCATGGCTAGATCACCCGGTTTCGTGTCTACGACATCGTACTAAACGCCCTATTAAGGCTCGCTTTCACTACGGCTCCACGGATTCCGCTTAACCTTGCACGATATCGTAACTCGCCGGCTCTTTCTACAAAAAGCACGCCATCACCCATTAACGGGCTCTGACTTCTTGTAAGCATATGGTTTCAGGAACTATTTCACTCCCCTCTCGGGGTACTTTTCACCTTTCCCTCACGGTACTGGTTCACTATCGGTAAAATGGTAGTATTTAGGCTTACCCAGTGGTCTGGGTAGATTCCGACAGGGTTTCACGTGCCCCGCCGTACTCAGGATACCTCTTCGAGATTAATGTATTTCGCATACGGGACTATCACCCTCTGCGGTGCTGCTTCCCAACAGCTTCTGCTATACATTAATTTTGTAACTCTAACTAAGGTCCTACAACCCCGGTCCGTAGACCGGTTTGGCCTGTTCCGCTTTCGCTCGCCGCTACTGACGGAATCTCATTCGATTTCTTTTCCTCTTGGTACTAAGATGTTTCAGTTCCCAAGGTTCCCTTCTCATGACCTATGAATTCAGTCATGGATAATACGAGATGAATCGTATTGGGTTTCCCCATTCGGATATCACCGGATCAAAGCTCACTTCCAGCTCCCCGATGCTTTTCGCAGGTAGTCACGTCCTTCTTCGGCTCCATTTTCCAAGGCATTCACCATATGCCCTTACTATACTTTTTAGAGAAAAACCTATTGCAAATTTATGATTTCAATTTTAGTTTTTTTAATAACAATTGATGTCTAATTTTTTATTTATATAAAACAAATAAGAAAATTGTATTTTTTCATCTAATATTCAGTTTTCAAAGAACAATTCTTTTTTCAAAGATTATCAATAATTTGTTGCCAAATTATTCAAATAATCTCTGAAAACTAAATAGAACATAAAAGATAGTCGAAGCTGTTAATACACTTAGTCACTTTCAGCTTCATTACTTAAAATCTCTCCATAGAAAGGAGGTGATCCATCCGCACGTTCCCGTACGGATACCTTGTTACGACTTCACCCTAATCGCTAATCCTACCTTGGTAGGCTCCCTCCTTACGGTTAGGACACCTGCTTCTGGTATTACCAACTCTCATGGTGTGACGGGCGGTGTGTACAAGACCCGAGAACGTATTCACCGCGGCGTTGCTGATCCGCGATTACTAGTGATTCCGGCTTCATGAAGTCGAGTTGCAGACTTCAATCCGAACTGAGATCGGCTTTTTGAGATTAGCTCCCCCTCGCGAGATTGCGACTCTTTGTACCGACCATTGTAGCACGTGTGTAGCCCAGGACATAAGGGGCATGATGATTTGACGTCATCCCCACCTTCCTCTAGCTTACACTAGCAGTCTCATTAGAGTCCTCAACTGAATGTTAGTAACTAATAATAGGGGTTGCGTTCGTTGCGGGACTTAACCCAACACCTCACGGCACGAACTGACGACAACCATGCACCACCTGTCTCAATGTTAACCTCCACTACATCTCTGTAGTTTTGCACTGGATGTCAAGCCCTGGTAAGGTTCTTCGCGTTGCTTCGAATTAAACCACATGCTCCACCACTTGTGCGGGTCCCCGTCAATTCCTTTGAGTTTCACTCTTGCGAGCATACTACTCAGGCGGAGTACTTAATGCGTTAGCTGCAGCACCGACATAATGCCGACACTTAGTACTCAACGTTTACGGCGTGGACTACTAGGGTATCTAATCCTATTTGCTCCCCACGCTTTCGTGCCTCAGCGTCAATAACAGGCCAGTAGATCGCCTACGCCACTGGTGTTCCTCCAAATATCTACGCATTTCACCGCTACACTTGGAATTCCATCTACCTCTCCTGTATTCTAGCAAAGCAGTTTTCAAGGCGAACCGGAGTTGAGCTCCGGGCTTTAACCTCAAACTTACAAAGCCGCCTACGCACCCTATACGCCCAATAAATCCGGATAACGCTTGCCACCTATGTATTACCGCGGCTGCTGGCACATAGTTAGCCGTGGCTTTCTGGTAGGGTACCGTCAGACTAAGAGCATTTCCTCTCCTAGCTATTCTTCCCCTACAACAGAGCTTTACGATCCGAAAACCTTCATCACTCACGCGGCATTGCTTCATCAGACTTTCGTCCATTGTGAAAAATTCCCTACTGCTGCCTCCCGTAGGAGTCTGGGCCGTATCTCAGTCCCAATGTGGCCGATCAACCTCTCAGTTCGGCTACGTATCATCGTCTAGGTGAGCCATTACCTCACCTACTAACTAATACGCCGCATCCTCATCTTTTAGCGGTCCAAACGGACCTTTCAACACCTTCTGATGCCATAGTGGTGTATTATGCGGTATTAGCAGTCGTTTCCAACTGTTATCCCCCTCTAAAAGGTAGATTAGACACGTGTTACTCACCCGTTCGCCACTGGGTGCAAGCACCCCGTTCGACTTGCATGTATTAGGCATGCCGCCAGCGTTCATCCTGAGCCAGGATCAAACTCTCATTTAAAAAAAACGTGACTATATTTGATTCTGACTATCCTTTATTTTATTAAACTCAAACAAATTGATACAAGTTAAATTGTACAATTAATGATTGTTGTAAATTGTTCTATTTAGTTTTCAAAGATCATTTGGCTATTTAGCGCCACAAATGAATATATAATATTCTGAAAAGAAATACAACCTTTTTTTCAAAAAAAATTATTTTTTTTGATTTTTTTATAAATAATTAGGAATTTGTATAATTATAAATAATAAAAGACAACCCAGCCAAAAGAGTTGTCATTATAGTTTATTTAACTTTTAAAAATAATGAATTTAAAATTACCGAAATTGAAGATAACACCATCGCAAGAGCCCCTAATTCTGGAAAAATTAATCCAAATGCTGCTAATGGAATGGCTAAAATATTATACAAAAAAGCCCAAAACAAGTTACCTTTAATTTTTTTAAAAGTTTTAGTGGCTATTTGAAAAGCTTTTTCAACAAGAGCAATATTTTCATCTAATAGTAAAATATCACTTGATTCAATCGCAATATCCGTTCCTGATGTAAACGAAATTCCAACATCAGCTTGAGTTAAAGCAACTGCATCATTGACTCCATCCCCGATCATTGCCACCAATCCAGTTTGGTTTTGGAGCTGTTTAATATAATCTGGTTTTTCAAAAATTTTGACTTCGCTTATTATTTTCTCAAATCCTAAATTTTGACCAATAATTGCCGCTGTTTGAGCATTGTCCCCTGTTAGCATTACTGGGTTTAAATTTAGTAATTTCAATTTAGTAATTGTTGCCTGGGCATTTTTTTTAACATTATCCCCAACCCCAATTATGGCAACAACATCATTGGCAATGCTTAAATAAACAATTGAAAGACCTTGTTGAACAAAATTATCGTAATCTTTTTTAAAAGCTCTAGTATCTGCAGCGGTTGTTTCCATCAAACTTTTGCTCCCAAT
Source organism: Spiroplasma sabaudiense Ar-1343 (assembly GCF_000565215.1). NCBI lineage: Bacteria > Bacillati > Mycoplasmatota > Mollicutes > Entomoplasmatales > Spiroplasmataceae > Spiroplasma > Spiroplasma sabaudiense. The sequence goes on from NZ_CP006934.1 coordinate 626,981, forward strand.
CATGATTGCTTTTCCATCAACTTCACCCTTAACTCCAAAGCTGGGAATTGACTCAAAATTTGTGATTCTTAAATTTGAGGCAAAATTTTTGGTCATTAATGATTTAACAATTCCTTGGGCAACAGGGTGTTCTGCTTGGCTCTCAAAACTTCATAGCACTTCTTCTAAAAATTCTTGGGAGTATTTAGAGGTTTGATAAACCTGGGCAACAATTTTCATGTCCCCTTGGGTTAAGGTTCCGGTTTTGTCAAAAACCATTGTTTTAATTTTAGCTAATTTTTCTAAACTAGTTGAATTTTTGTAAATGATTCCTAAGCGAGCAGCCCGGCTGGTCCCCACCAAAATTGCTGTTGGGGTCGCCAAACCCAAGGCACAAGGACAAGAGATTACCAAAACCGTAATGGCATTGACTAAACTGATTTCATTTCAACCTTGGTAGTAAATTGTTCAACCAACAAAAGTCAAAAAAGCAATCGCAAAAATAATCGGAATAAATCAGCTAGAAATTTTATCAACGAGTTGTTGAATATTAGCTTTTTGGTTTTGAGCCAACTTAACAGTTTGAATCACTTGTGCCAAAGTTGACTGGTTCACTAGTTTTTGCACTTCAACTTGAAAATAACCACTATGATTAATTGTTCCTGCACTAACTAAGTCACCAACTAGCTTTTTAACTAGTTGACTTTCTCCAGTAAGCATACTTTCGTTGACATAACCTTGACCCTGAACAACGGTTCCATCAAATGGAACACTTGTTCCAGCTTTAACAATAATAATTTCTTGAATTTGAATCTCATAAATATTTTTAATAATTTCTTTATTATCTTCTCAAACGATGGCAGTTTGAGGAATTAGCTCGGATAAATATTTCAAAGATTTTTGGGTGCGATTTTTAGCACCCCCCTCCAATAATTTACCAAGCAGAACCAGGGTAACAATGGTGGCACTTAATTCAAAATATAGCGGCTTGCCAGTCATTGTTGAAATTCAATGATTTAATGTTGCATTATAAATACTTAGACCAAATGCTAAGAGTGAACCAATGACAACCAAAAATGCCATATTCGCTTGCAAGGTTTTAACCCCATAATAGAATTCCTTATAAAACTTGGCTCCCAAAATAAACTGCACAACTGAGGTGATGCTTAATTGAAATCACGGATTGTGCAAAAATAAGCTAAAGCCGTTGTGAACCTGAGCAACACTCAAAATCATTGCCAATCACATTGGCAAAGTTAGCAAAGCTGCCATTACAACGTTAATAATTGGAATTCATTGCCATTTAGTTTGAGAATCAAACAAATCGGTTGCCTTCAAAGCTTTAGCTTTGTAACCAGTTTTTTTGACAGTTTTAATTATTTCTTCATCTTTAATTTCTTGATTACTTGTGATGTTCATTAAATTCAATGACAAATTAACCTCAACGCTATTTACTCCCTTGACTTTAGCAACTGCGGTTTTAATGCTTGTTGCACAACTAGCACAAGTCATCCCGTTAATTTGATAATCTTTACTCTTCAAAAATTTCATCTCCAATACAATAACCTAATTCTTCAATTGAATTCAGAGCACTCTGGGCGGCGACTTCGTTTTTGTAATCAAACTTTAAAATCGGAGGTTGTAATTTTAGAGTAATATTTTTAATATCTTTTTGAGCCTTTAACATTTTTGTGATTTTTAAAACACAATGGTTGCAGCTCATATTAGTAATTTTAACTTTTTTTGAATTCATTTTAACATCCTTACTTTGAAATGCGATCTATCAAATCACTTATTTCCTTTAATGTATCTTGCTTATCTGATTGGTCATTAATAACACAACCTTGAATATGTTCGTTTACTAACTTTTTACTAACTGATAGCAGTGAGCCTCGAATTGCACTAATTTGGTTGATGATATCAACACAATACTGATCGCTTGTTATTTGGTTGATTACCCCATCGATTTGGCCGCGAATTCGGTTTAAATGTTGTTGATAAGTTTTTTTAGTTTCCTCGCTTCGAACTGTTGACTTCATTGTACCTCCTTATACCCATAGGGGTATATGTATATAATAACACAAAAAAAATAAATCAATTGATTTATTTTTTTTAAAAATTTAGTTATTTTGAAATTGCGATTTCTGATTTTTTCTACTTAGTAATGGGATTAATTATTTTGTAAGCTAGTAATGTTAGTGTTCTAAAATTTTCTAGCTCAAAACCAATTTTACTAATTAATTTATTTTTAAAAGTGACCTTAAGTTGTTCCTTTAAAATGTAATCTAAATTTTGACGATTTAAAATTTTTTCCTCAACTCTAAAGTTATAACCAAAAAATATTTTATTTTGCATAATTGAAATTACAAACTCATCAAATAACTGAAGATTAAATTTTTTTAATCATTTTGAAAACTTTAAAACTTCAACAATTTTGTGAACTTGTTCTGCTTCTTCTAAAATATCAGATCTTAAACCAGTGTTAAAAAATAAATAGTCTTCAATTTTATTTTCTAAAAAAGCTGACTTTAATTCTTGGGTAATTTCTAAAGTAATTTCATAGTCAAATCATTGCTTTTTATCAAATAGTTCTATTCCAAAAAACTTAAGAAAATTGTAGTCTGTTTTACTATTATTAAAATAAATATCCGCATATGAAATTATCTGACGATTCCTTTGAAAATTGAGAGCTTTATGAATTTTGAAGTCATCTGTCCCTATTATTTCAGCGGCACTAGCTTCACCATTTATAATAAAGATATCATCTGAAAAGCTTAAAAGTTCTAGATTTTTATCGACATTAATTTTTGCATAAAGATCATATAAATATTCTCAGTCTTCAAAATATTCAGTCTCATCTTCATGTGATTTTCGCTTAAAAAATGATAAAATCGCCAATGAAGAACCAATTAAAAAAATTACAAAAGGTAAAATATAGATCATTAAAATTCTCAAAGCAAAACCATTTTTAACATCAACAAAAATTTCTGCAATTTCTCGATATAAAATTGAAGTGATATACAAATATAAGAAAGCTAAGGCAATCAGCGACATTCCGTAGTAAATTAACTTAACTGACCATTTACTTTTTCCTAATTTTACTGTTTCATTATAGAAACTACTCACCGATCTATTCAAAGTTCTTTCAAACTTTTCTTCTAATGACAACTCTGGCTCTGGATTCACAACTTTTGATTCGTTAGTTAAATTATCTAATTTTTTTGATAAATTGTTCGACTTTTTCATCAATACTATCAATATTTCCATCAATGACAACAAAAGGAATCTTATCTGTTCATTCCAAGTATCACTGCTCATATAAGCCATTTAATAATTCTCAAAAGTGTGTTTTAACTCGCAATTCTCCTGGAATTGCTCGTTGATTAATTCTGGCAATCGAAGTTTGATTAGTGACCCTTAAATAAACAACCAGATCATAACCTTTTACATTATTATAACTAAAAATTGCAGGGGTGATATTGGTCTCAAAGAATGTTCGGTAAGTATCCCAATCTCGTTTATCTAAGTTACCCTCTTCATAATTTGCGTTTGCAAAAATCAAAGTGTCCATAACTCCACGATCAAAAATCACATCATTGAGCGACTGTGAATCTAAAAACTGTTTCATACGCTCTGTTAACATAAATAATTCCATTTTATAGGTATTGGAATTTTTATCTTGAAATTGCTCGTACAACTTATCAAAATAAGGATTTATATTCAAAGGCTCTGCATAAACTTTATATCCAAGTTTTTTGTTTAAGGCATTTATAAAAGATGTTTTGCCCGCTCCAACGGTTCCAAATATTACCAATCTCATAAACCAATCTCCTTTCTTTAATTTATTAAAATTATTTTAATACAACATTTATGATTTCTTTCATTTTTAATGAAATTTCTCCAATAAATTCACTAAACTGGACTTCATTATTTTTTATAAGTAAATTATCTGAAATTAGCTTGATTACATTAATTGGTTTAGCAAATTTCTTGGCAACATGACAAAGTGCGGCAGCTTCCATATCAAAAACTTCAATACTTTTTGAAGCTTTTATTACAAAATTTTCAAATTTATTTTCATCACTTATGAATATATCACTTGAAGCCAAATTACTGCTATGAACATCAAAATTTGGGCTTAATTTCATTAAAATTGATTGAGCAAGAGTCATTTCAAAATATTCTGACTCTTTGGGAATTTGACCATAAGCATAGCCAAAACCTGTTAAATCAACAGTTGAGTAATAAACTCGATTAGCAACAACAATATCAAAAACTTGTAAATTTTTTGAACTCGATCCAGCACTACCAAAATTATAAATTTGTGTAACTTCATTTTGATATATCGCCAGAAAGGCACTCAATGTCAAAGCTGCATTTACAAGGCCAATTCCAGTAATTAAAAGGTAGGTTTTGTCATTTTTATAAATTTTTAAAAACTGATGTTCTACAATGACAAAACTTTCACTATTTAAAAATCCTTCAATTTCTTCATACATAGCCACAACTATTAATTTCATTATTATTCTCCCCAATCAAGAACTCAATGCTGATAACTTTTTGTTAAGCTAGTTCCTATATTTTCAATCCCGTGTTTTTTAACAGCGACAAGGTATTGTTGTTTTAAAATCGATTTAAATCCAGCAACTAAGTCTTTTTGAACTACTTCACGAAGTTGTTCAACCCCAGGGTAATTGCGTTCCTTGCTAACCTTATCTGCGCAAAAAATAACCATATCCATTGGAGTCATTTCTGGACTTGCAACCGTATGATTAAAAACAGCTTGCAAAATAGCCTGATCTTTAATCAATCAATCATGTTCTAAATGCAAGGACCCGGTAAAACTATGTCAAACCGGCTCTGGTTCAGTTAGTAACTGCGGTCCCCACTTTTGCAAATAATTGCGATGTTCTGCTTTGGTTCAACATTTTGTAACATCATGAAGTGTTCCAGCAACCCAAGCCTTTTGAACATCTAAATTGTTTTTTTCAGCTAGAGTTTTTGCCAATTCTCCAACATTTAAACTATGTTGAAATCTTTTTGGGCTCATTTTTGATGCTACGCGCTCTTCTAAGTAGAGAAGATTATTGTTAATATAATTATTAATTTCATTATCTTGTAAAACTAAGTCCTGCAAATTTCTTATTTTAGTGGACGACAAAAAGTTATTGGAAAAACTAAAAACTTCTAAATTATATTTTTTAACAATCGTCTTATTATAGCTGCTACTTCTTAAGAATACCTTGAAATTAATTAATTTAATTAATTTATCAAAATGGTCCCAACTTTCAAATTCATCTAACTGATCGCTTCCCATAATAAATGAAAAATCGTAATTTGGATACTCTTCTTTAATGGCGGCAATTGTTTCAAAAGTATAACTACGACATTGTTTTTCAATTTCATATTTATTAATTTTGATAAAATCAAATTTTTTGCAAACGATATCTAGCATTTCCAACCGCTCTGCAACCGAGGAATTCACTTTTGTTTTAAAGGGGTTTAAATATGTGGGAATCATCCAGACTTCTTCAAAGCCAAGGTTTTCAAAACACGACTTTGCAATATTAACATGGTCTGTGTGAACCGGGTCAAACGATCCTCCAAATAAAGCAATTTTGCGCATAAATACCTCTTCTATTTTTTTGTTAAGAAATCAGCTCCATTTTGCACCTCAACTTTACTTAAATCTAAATAATCTCACTGCCTTAGAACCTCATAGGTTGCAATCCCAACTGTGTTGGCAATATTCAAGCTTCTTCCGGTTGCCACCATTGGAATTCGAAAAACCTGCTCAAGATTTTCTTGCAAAATAATTTTTGGAATTCCTGTTGATTCTTTCCCAAACATCAAAAAGATTTCTTCATTAATTTCTTGAAAATTAAAGTCACTTAAAGGTTTTTGTCCATAACGACTTAGGCAAAATGGTTTCACATTGGGACGCTGTGTTATAAAGTCGTCTCAGTTATCATATTTAAAATATTCAACCCCTTCAAATGTATTTGCACTACTGCGAGCAAAATTTCTCTTATCAAAAATAAAGCCAAAAGGCTCAATTAAATGCAAAACTGAATTTGTTAATGAAGCTGTACGAAAAATAGCTCCAACATTGTCTGCGATTTCTGGTTCAAAAAGTATAATATTAATTTTGCGACTCATTTTGCCTCCTGATTATTTTATTTTTTTCATCGATCCTACATAATTATTTCTAAAGTAGCTTTGTCATTCAGCTTGCGATTTATAGTTTTTTGGGGCATTCATAATATATCCAATATCAAACATTTGATCATAGCGATTTTCTTCTTGAAAATTTAGAGCTCTAAAAAACATTAACACGTCTTCAATGTCCATTTCACCTCGTGATAATAATAATCCAGTTTTATCAAGTAGTCCAGCCTCTTTAAACTGAGGATGATAATCGGGGTAGTATCGAAATAAATTTTCTAAATGAACATAAATATTAACTGATACAATTTTATATTTTGATTGTAAGTTATTAAAAAATTGGTCTTTTTTCATAAAATTCTCCTTTTTTGCTAGTTTGTTAAAAACTGTTTTAATTTTGAGCATGCAACTGATCGATGAGAGTAAAGATTTTTTTCTTCAAGTCTCATTTGGGCAAAACTCTTTTGTTGGCCGTTTGGTTTAAAAATCGGATCATATCCAAACCCAAATTCTCCAATTTGTTGTGGCAAGATTTCACCTTCTACCTCACCTCGAAAAGTTTTTTGAAGGGCTAACTTTGAATCGTAATAAGCAATTACTGTAATAAACCTGGCTTGTCTTTGTGACATATCAACCAAATTATTTTCTCTCATTTTTTGTAAAAGTTTTTCATTAATAATTTTCCAGTCTTTAATTGGGTCAGCTCATCGAGCCGAATGTACTCCTGGAAAACCCTGCAAACTGTCAATTTGCAATCCTGAGTCATCAGCGATTACTGGTTCATTAATTATTGAACTCAAAGTCTGAGCCTTAAATAAAGCATTTTCTTCAAAAGTTAAAAAATCCTCTGGTATTTCGATTGGGGTTGGTAAGTCAAGTAATGATTTAATCTGATACTGGGGTAACAAATTTTTAAAATCTTCAATCTTACCAGAATTTTGAGTTGCGACTCAGATTGTCTTTTTCACAATGACTCCTTAAAAAATAGTATAATATAATAATAACATATTTAAATATTAAATTAAGGGGGTAAATTATGAAAAAGATTGTATTTTTGGAACTTGGTTTAACAAATTCAACTTATTTGGAAAATAATTTGTTCGTGAAAAAAAGCAATTTTATTGTTGATAATTTTTTAGATCGCAAGAATGAATATCAGGTTTTGAAAGAAATCAAAGCCAATCCACAAAATTTTTTGTTGACTCCTGTAGAATTTGGAATTAAAAATGGATTATTTGTAAGTAAATTTGATTATTTTCAAGAAGCTCAAACTTTTGAGCAACTCCCAATTAATGATGAAGCAATTTCAAAAGTTGTTGATGCCTTGCAAAAATTACACCAATTACCCGCAGATAATCCCAAAATTAAAACATTTAACTTTAAAAAAATGATGAGTTTTTTTGAAAAAAATACTCATGAAGTAATATATGATGTAACTGAATTTCGCCCAACTATTGATATTTTTTTGGAAACTAATTTAATTGAAAAATGTGTTTTAACCCACAATGATTTGGTTCCTGGAAATTTTTTGTTTATTGATGAGGAATTAAAAATTATTGACTACGATTATATGTGCTACAATGATCCCCTTTTTGACTTAGCAAGTTTCATTAGCGAAACCTTAAAGCAAAACCCCATTTGAACCCGTCAATTTTTAAAACCATTTAATTTAAGCGTCATTGATTTTAAAAAACTGACAAACTATATTTTTTACCAAAACTACTTATGATTGTATTGATCTATGTATATGCTCGAACGAACTAAAAATGAAGTTTTTCGAAAAATTGCTGATGAAAAGTACCAACAACTTAAAAATACTAAGATTACTTAGTATTTTTTTTGTTTTTTTTCTCTGCTTTTTGTTTTTCTAGTTCTTCTAAAATTTGTTCTCTTTGAAGTTGCTCTTTTTTTCGTAACTCTTCTTTAATTAAAATTTCTTGATCTAATTTTTGTTTTAATTCACTTTGAAAAGCCAATAATTCCTTCTGATCTAATTCTTTTTTAGTTAATTTAGCCTCATAGCGGCGCATTTTCAACAACTGTTTATTGGGAATCGGCTCATTGTTTTTAAATGCTTCAAACATTATTTGGTGATTTTCACGAATTTTATTTTCTTTATTTCTTGCAAAAGCTGTCAGCATAGTTCCTAGAACAGCTGATAAAAATAATCCAACCACTGCCAAAATAATTTTCAAAAATCACTCCACAGGAGTGCTACCCAATCATAAACCATTGTAGATAAAAGAAGTTAATACCACGGAAGTAATTAATGCAAATGTAAAATTGTCTGAGCGGTGCCCTTTTAGAATAAAAATAATGGTGGTAGAAAAAATACTTCAAAAAATCACCAGCAAGCATGCCAATACGACTCACAACGATTTAGGATTTGCCAATTGATTGTAAAACGAAAAGTTGAATTCCTTACCCATTAAAAGCCAGACAAGCAATGCTGGAATAATAGCTTCAATAAACAATCATGCAAAAGAAATTATGAATGGAGTTCGGTCTGCGTTAAATTCATTCATAAAGTGCATATTTTTAATCCCTGCTTTTTTTTGCTCGTTTTCTTGCATAATCAAGCCTCCCAGTTGCTGAAATAATAATATCAAATTAAAATAAAAAAACCTAACATTAATGTTAGGTTTAAAATTTCTATAAATGGAGCGGGTGAAGGGAATCGAACCCTCACAGTCAGCTTGGAAGGCTGAAGTTCTACCATTAAACTACACCCGCATTAATAACCTTTGATATATTACAAGATTTTAAAAATAATGTCAATCGTTTTTAATAAAAAAGTTATTTTTTTTCAGATTTTAATCCATCAATGGCAATTTCTAAATAGTCAATGATTTCTTGAGAGGTTTTTTGGTAATCTGATAGCCGATATTCAAACCATTTTACTCCGCTAAGTTGGTTTTTAAATCAAGTCATTTGTTTGCGAGCATAGCGCCTATTGGCAGTCTGCATATCCAAGATTGCTTGTTCATAACTAATTTCGTTTCTTAAATATGCAATAATTTCTTTTCCACCAATACATTTCAAAGCTTGTTTATTTGCATTATTATCATTCACTGCTAACGCTTCTTCGATTTCTTGGAAAAGACCTCGTTTACACAAATCCAAAACTCGCTGATTTAAAGCTTGATGTAAATCAGAACGTTCAGGATTCAAGCCAATTATAATAACTGGATTTTCAAAATATCAACCTTGACTATCCTTGATTAGATCGGACTTTCTTCCGTTATTTACAGAAATTACAGTGTTTGCCCTTAATAATCTTTGACGATTGTTGACGTGGATTTTTTTGGCTTCTTGAGGATCAACTAAATTTACTAAATTTCATAATTCAAGATTTGATAGTTTTTCAAATCCAAAATTTTCAGTTTTCAATGGCTCTTCTAAAAATTGATATTTTTTGAGTAAGGCATTAATATACAATCCCGTACCACCAACAATTACTGGAATTTTATTTTTTTTTAGTAAATCAGAAATTGTTTGACGACCTTTTTTTTGATAGTCAGCAACAGAATAACTGCCAGTGACAGGTTCAATAGAAAATAAATGGTGTTTGATATTTTGCATTTCACCAGCCATTATTTTGTTGGTTGCAATATCGGTTCCAGAAAAAATTTGAGTAGAATCGGAGTTAATGCATTCCCCTGAAAATTTTTTTGAAATCTCAACTGAAAGTGTTGTTTTACCAGAACCAGTTGGCCCTATTATTAAAATAATTGGAATTTTATTCATAAAAATCCTCATCTAAAAATTTCATTTCTAAAATGCCTATAAAGTTAAGTATCTTAGAAATAAAAATGCCTCCACCCGCTATAACCATGTATGAGATAAGAAGCATTCATTTATATAGCGGTTTTATTACACTCACACATACTTAAGAATAAACTTTGTATTCTTTGTGCTTTCGCACCCTTTTATTATACTATAATTTAAAACTTAATAAAAACAAAAGTTCATTTTTTGTTATGGCTTTATTTTAATAGTTAAATATTGAGTAAATAATTAACTAGTTCAGAGAAATTAAAAAAAATAGAAATTTAACTAAATTTCTATTTTAAAATTATTTAAATTTTCACCCACTTGGTGAAACACCAACTTGTTTCATATTAAAATCACTTCTATAATTAAAAGAAAATGAAATTTTTGCTGTTCCACTTTCTATACCAGATGAAAAGAAATGAACTCTCAATTGTGGATATAAATATTGATTTTCCATGCTGTTATAAAAATATACGTCTCCATCACTATTAAACATAATATTTTTCATAGGAGATGTATTTTGAAAACCATTCCATGAAAATACCAGAGAAAGTCCAAGGTTATTTAATCTTTCTGAGGCCTCTGGATTTGCAGCACCTATTAAATCTTGAAGGTAATCATCCGTTGGTAGTTGCTTGTCAACTAATTCATCTCAATTTTCTGGTTTATTTAAATAATAAATAAAATCTGGATTTGACTCCTCAGAATTTGTTCCATCAAAGTTGTAAAATGATTTAGTAAAAAAGTAAGCATCTTCTCAGAATTGGCCTTCTAACTCAGAAGTGTTATTTTTAGTGGTTTCTTGCTTAACAATTGCTGACATTTCAGGAAGTTCAAAATTATCATCTTCATAACTAATTTGTAAATCTAAAAAATCCACTCTGAAAAGAGCAATTGTTTTTTCTTCATTTTCGGGCTTAAAAGCAAATTTTGACCCTTGATTTTTAATTGAATAATCCAAATTACTTTTTCAAAGATTTAAATCTAAATTATAGGGATTGATACCCAAAGCCATTCCTTCATGCTTAGCTATTAGTTGATCAATGTTTTCAATTTCTTTTCTTTCTCTTTTATCAAAAAACTTACTATCCTTACTTTTGATGTCCTCTAAAAGAATTTTTTCCATTTCCTCATCACCTAGCAACGCACCTTTTAAGGTTGTTATTGGTTCGTTTGTTCGGTCTCAATCAAATTTAGGAGAGCTGTGAGCAGTAGAAGAGTCAGTCGAGTTATTCTGGTTAGCTCTGACTTTAAAATTTTCACCAACAAATTTAAATTTATCTCGATTAGTATCTGCAACTATTTGATTTAAAATTAAAGAAATTTGTGATTTAATTGTTTCATCTTCTGAAATTTGGTTTGCGGTCTGAGCTAAATCACCCTTATCACTTAGAACCTTAAAACTATTTGCGACTTCTTCGCTATTTATTTGCTTTTTATATTCTGTTTGAATCTCTTGAAAAACTTCAGCAACATCAACTTCTTCAAAAATTGACATTTGTGAGGTAAATGAAATTGTTTCAAAATCTTGACTTCCGATTCTATCTAAAAAATAAACATCACTTGAGATTTGAAATTGTATTGTAACAGCCTTGGCATTTTCTTTATGAATAAACTCTATTTTTTCAATTTCATAGCCATTTTTAATTGGTGACTGGTTGTCAATTAACAGCTGCTTGTAATTAACGTTGGCAACCACCTCGCTTTGAACTTCGTTTTCAATTGATTTTCAATTAACTAAATTTTCAATCGCTGATTTAATATTTTGATAATAATCGCTTTCAGGATTATTGAAATCATCAAGTTTTTCAACAAACTCCTCATAATCATATTCAAATGGATTATTTTCTTTCTTAATAAAGAAAAATTTATCAAAATCATTTTTTAAGTTTTGTTGAAAAATATCATTAACAGCTTCGATCATAAGTTGTTTTTGACGTTCAAAGTCATAATCATCAACTACTCTGTCTTTGTTGCGCCCACAAGCAATTGTATTTAACGGAACTGAGACAATCATTGATGATACAGCCAAAATTGATAATAGTTTTTTCATGATAAAGTTTTCCCCTCTTGTTTTTTAATTATGATAATATCTTTATAAATAATAACATAAATCAAAAAAAATAGAAATTTAAATAAATTTCTATTTTTAAATTATTTAAATTTTCACCCACTTGGTGAAACACCAACTTGTTTCATATTAAAATCACTTCTATAATTAAAAGAAAATGAAATTTTTGCTCTTCCACTTTCTATACCAGATGAAAAGAAATGAACTCTCAATTGTGGATATAAATCTTGATTTTCCATGTCGTTATAAAAATATACGTCTCCGTCACTATTAAACATAATATTTTTCATAGGAGATGTATTTTTTCAAGCATTTCATGAAAATACCAGAGAAAGTCCAAGATTATTTAATCTTTCCAAGGCCTCTGAATTTGCAGCATCTATTAAATCTTGAAGGTAATCATCCATTGGTAGTTGCTTATCAACTAATTCATCTCAATTTTCTGGTTTATTTAAATAATAAATAAAATCTGGATTTGACTCCTCAGAACTCGTCCCATCAAAGTTGTAAAATGATTTAGTAAAAAAGTAAGCATCTTCTCAAAATTGGCCTTCTAACTCAGAAGTGTTATTTTTAGTGGTTTCTTGCTTAACAATTGCTGACATTTCGGGAAGTTCAAAATTATCATCTTTATAACTAATTTGTAAATCTAAAAAATCCACTCTGAAAAGAGCAATTGTTTTTTCTTCATTTTCAGGTTTAAAGGCAAATTTTGAACCTTGATTTTTAATTGGGCGATCCAAATTATTTTTTCTAAGATTATAATCTAAATTATAGGAATTGATGCCCAAAGCCATTCCTTCGTGCTCAGCTATTAGTTGATCAATGTTTTTAATTTCTTCTCTTTCTCTTTTAGTAAAAAACTCACTATCCTTACTTTTGATGTCCTCTAAAAGAAGGTTTTCCATTTCCTCATCACCTAGTAACGCCCCTTTTAAGGTTGTTATTGGTTCATCTTTTCACCTTCAACTAAAATTTGGAGAGCTGTGAGCAATAGAAGAGTCGGTTGATTTATTCTGGTTAGCTCGGACTTTAAAATTTTCACCAACAAATTTAAATTTATCTCGATTAGTATCTGCAACTATTTGATTTAAAATTAAAGAAATCTGTGATTTAATTGTTTCATCTTCTGAAATTTGGTTTGCGGTCTGAGCTAAATCACCCTTATCACTTAGAACCTTAAAACTATTTGCGACTTCTTCGCTATTTATTTGCTTTTTATATTCTGTTTGAATCTCTTGAAAAACTTCAGCAACATCAACTTCTTCAAAAATTGACATTTGTGAGGTAAATGAAATTGTTTCAAAATCTTGACTTCCGATTCTATCTAAAAAATAAACATCACTTGAGATTTGAAATTGAATTGTTACAGCCTCGGCTTCTTTTTTATGAGTAAAATCGATTTTTTCAATTTCATAGCCATTTTTAATTGGTGACTGGTTGTCAATTAACAGCTGCTTGTAATTAACATTTGCAACCACATCACTTTGAACTTCGTTTTCAATTGATTTTCAATTAACTAAATTTTCAATCGCTGATTTAATATTTTGATAATAATCGCTTTCAGGATTATTGAAATCATCAAGTTTTTCAACAAACTCCTCATAATCATATTCAAATGGATTATTTTCTTTCTTAATAAAGAAAAATTTATCAAAATCATTTTTTAAGTTTTGTTGAAAAATATCATTAACAGCTTCGATCATAAGTTGTTTTTGACGTTCAAAGTCATAATCATCAACTACTCTGTCTTTGTTGCGCCCACAAGCAATTGTATTTAACGGAACTGAGACAATCATTGATGATACAGCCAAAATTGATAATAGTTTTTTCATTATTTAGTCTTCCTTTTTCTTATTTATAATATCTTTATAAATAATAACATAAATCAAAAAAAAATAGAAATTTAAATAAATTTCTATTTTAAAATTATTTAAACTTCCAGGCACTTGGTGAAACGCCAACTTCTTTACCTTTAAAATCTTCTCTTTTTCCGAATAAAAAACTTAAATTATTTGCATTTTCATTAATATTAGGAGAAAAAAATCATATTTTTAAATATGGATATTCATCGTAATCGTTGATATCATTAAAAAAATAAATGTCTCCATCATTATTAAACTGAATAAATTTTTGGCGACCCCAACCCCCTCATAAGTCCCTACAAATATCGATTGAAAGTCCTAGATTATTTAATTTTTCTAACGCAGCTGGGTCTGCAGCTTCTATTAAATCTGGAAAATAGTCTTCCATTGGTAGTTTTTTATTGACCAATTCATCTCAATTTTCTGGCTTGTTTAAGTAATAAATAAAATCTGGGTTTGAATCTTGTGAAGAGTTTTCGTCAAAGTTATAAAATAATTTATTAAAATAATAAGCATCATCTAAAAATTGGTTTTCAAGTTCCAGTGTATTAGATTTTGTTGTCTCTTGTCTAAAAAAAACCAACATTTTTGGAAGCTCAAAATTATCTTCATTATAACTAATTTGTAAGTTGATAAGCTCCATTTGGAAAATAGCAATTGTTTTTTCTTCGTTTTCTGGAATAAAAATAAATTCTGAACCCTGTTCATCAATTTGTGTTTTTAGATAGCTATCTTGAAAATTATAATCCAAAATATAAGGGTTCATTGATCTAGCCATTCCCTGATGTTTTGCTATTAGTTCATCAATGTTTTCAATAGTTTTTTGTTCTTGTCGAGGAAGAAATTTACTATCCTTATTTTTAATGTCTTCAAGAAGAGTCTTTTCTTCCTCTTTGTCTCCATGTAATGCAGCTCTTAAAGTTTCACCTGACTTACTATATCTTTCCGATCATCCAAAATTTGGCTTAAACCCTTTTGAGAGCATCGAATTTACTGAGACCTTATTATTAGTTCATTTTCATTTGAATTTCTCTCCATTAAATTTAAAACCATCTTCTTGTGTATCTGCAACAATTTGATTTAAGATTGAAGAAATTTGTAATTTAAATGACTCATCTTCTAAAATTTGGTTTGCAGTCTGAGCTAAATCACCCTTGTCACTTAAAATCTTAAAGCTATTTGCGACTTCTTCACTATTTATCTGATTTATATATTCTGTTTGAATCCCTTTAAAAATTCCAGCAACATCAACTTCTTTAAAAACTGACATTTGCGAGGTAAATGAAATTGTTTCAAAATCTTGACTTCCAATTCTATCCAAAAAATAAACATCACTTGAGATTTGAAATTGTATTGTAACAGCCTTGGCATTTTCTTTATGAATAAACTCTATTTTTTCAATTTCATAGCCATTTTTAATTGGTGATTGGTTGTCAATTAACAGCTGCTTGTAATTAACGTTGGCAACCACCTCGCTTTGAACTTCGTTTTCAATTGATTTTCAATTAACTAAATTTTCAATGGTTGATTTGATATTTTGATAATAATCACTTTCAGGATCATTAAAATAATCAAGTTTCTCAACAAACTCCTCATAACCAAATTCAAACGGATTATTATCCTCTTCGATAAAGAAAAATTTATCAAAATCATTTTTTAAGTTTTTTTGAAAAATATCATTAATAGCTTCGATCATAAGTTGTTTTTGACGTTCGAAGTCATAATCATCAACTACTCTGTCCTTGTTGCGCCCACAAGCAATTGTATTTAACGGAACTGAGACAATCATTGATGATACAGCCAAAATTGATAATAGTTTTTTCATTATTTGGTTTTCCTTTCTTTTATTATAAAAATATGTATTTTTATTATAACACAGTAAAAAATTACATATAATAAATAAATTAGTAATTAAAATAAAGGTTCGAAATTTGGATATAAAAAAAACATGTATTAAAAACATGTTTTTTTATTATTTCTTAGATGATTTTCTAATTTGTAGGTTAATACGTTTTGGTTCAACTTTAGTATCTTGGAATAAAGTTGTCTTACGAACTTTTTGAATAACTTCTGCTGGAATTTTTACATCTCTTAGTTCATTATAAGTATCTTTTGTGTCTCATGATCCTGTTACTGGAGCAACTCACATTTCGTCAGCTTTACGTTTAACTTTTGCATTCATTCAGTGCATTGCAATAATGTTATTTACTTCATCGCTGTCTCCACTTGGGTCTGCTAGAGTTAAAACTCACCCAAACTCTGATTCAAGATTTTTTTCTTGAACTTTAATAATTGCTCCACAAACATCACGACGGTAGATTGATTGGTTATGGCCTGAAACTGGTTCTGCTTTTTCTCAAATGAATTTTTCTTGAACTTCAGTTAGCTTAATACCTTCTACTACGATTTTTTTTGGTTTAGGATCACTTGCTTTTCTACGAGTTTCTAAGTGTTGAGGCTTAGATCCTTTTGTTTTTTTAGTTGTTTTAGTAGCCATGTGCTCTACCCATCCTTTTCTTTTTTTATTTCGATTAGATTCTAGCAAATAACTAATTTATAATTAATTACCAAAATACTTATATATTATATCAAAAAACATAATTATTTAAAATAGTTAACGACAAAAAAAATTTAAAACATAATAAAAATTATAAAATACACTATTTTATATAAAAATATAAATTCTAAACTATTTTCTTAGATTTAGCTTTGAAATAATGCCTTTATAACGTTCGAAATCATTTCTAATTAAGAAGTTTAAATGATGTTTTCTTTGCGAAACTTTTTTCAATAAACTTCTTCTTGAAGTAATGTCTTTTTTATGTAACTGCAAATGTTCAGTTAGATTTTTTATATCATCAGTTAGCAATGCTATTTGAACTTCAGCAAGCCCAGTGTCTTTCTCGTTTTTTCCAAATTCTTTAATAATTTGGGCTTTTTTAGTTTTTGATACCATAATTTTTCCCCCTGTTTTTTTTCACTGGTCATGTTATATCAAAGTATTAATTCGGGACAAATTAAAACAACGATAAACTTTACCTAAATTTATTATAATAGAAAAAATACTATTTTCCTAAATATTTTAAAAATATGACAGTTTTTGGTTCGATACCCTCAAGTTCTGAATCGTTAATTTTTAAACGATTGGCAATAACATAAAAATTGATTTTTTTACCTTCAACTAGGCCTTGGTATTTTCCATCCATCACTGTGATTGCGTTGTCTTCGGATTCATATAAATTAGCCTTAATTTTTGAAATTTTTAATTCTAATTTTTTTAGCATCATTTTGTTTGCTTGTGCAACGTGGCCAGTGGCAATAAGTTCTTTAATTTCACTTGATGAAAATTCATCTACCCTGTGATAAATAACAACATTATCAGTTCCAAATTTAGCTAATAAATCATATATGTCACCTTGGCCGCGATATCCAAATGATAAATCGCTTCCAACAACTATTTTTTTAACATTTACCTTGGTTTTCATTCACTCTAAAAAATCCTCTTTAGAGATTTTTATCATTTCCTCATTTACATCAATTTCAATGACATAGTCAATAAAAGTTAAATCTTCAATTTCTTTATACTTAATTTCGTTATCCAAAATTTGCTCTGAATTTCCACTTAAATAAGACTTAACTTTTCTTGAGAAAGTTATAATTACTGATGCTAAATCGTTTTTAACAGCAATTTTAGCAGTTTTTTTTAATATTTCTTGATGAATTCTATGAATTCCATCAAAAAAACCAATTGCAGCCACTGACGGTTCTTGGATTTGGACTTTTTCGATTTCCTTACTTAGGTTGATTTTGATAATTTTCATTAATAGCCCTCCATCTCAGCTTCAGTTTTTTTAATATTTGGATCATCTTCTCATAAGCCCCGTTGACAAGCATACAAATGATTTGCTACATGCTTATAAATTCCAATGACTTTTTTTTCATCATTGACAATAAATACAATCGGTGAAGATATATGAGATAGTGTGATTTGCTTTCCCTGTCTTACATCTTGCTCAAAATGATACTGCATTAGAACTTGATTGCTTCTTATTAAGGTTTCATACATTGGCAACAAGTGCTCTCATTTAATTTCATCCATTTGTTTTGCTTGGGTTAACTTAAAGTTTCCCGAGGCCGTTCTTGTTAATTCCTTGACAGTTGCGATTGTCCCCAAGTCTTTGGCAAAATCGCAAACAAAACTTCTAATGTAAGTACCTTTGCTAACTTGTAACTTCAATGAAATTGTATGTTCTTTTTTATCATACTTTATCAACTCACACTCTTTAATTGTTACTTTGCGAGGTTCGATTTTAACTAAATCCTCTTGCTTGTTTCGAGCGTATTCATAAAGCTTTTTGCCTTGAACCTTTATTGCTGAATATATAGGTGGGTATTGATCATAAATATAACCATTATATTTATCAACAATATCTTTTAAGGCTTTTTTATCAATTTTAAAGGGTTCTTCACGCTTAATTTCAGCTCCGGTGATATCTTTTGAATCGGTATCTAAAAATAATTGCAATTTCACAATATATGATTTGTTTTCTGCCAATAAAAAATCACTAATTTTAGTTCCTTGATTAACCAAAACAACCATTAGTCCAGAAGCCAAAGGATCAAGAGTTCCTGCATGGCCAATTTTTTTAATATTTAGTTTTTTTTGAATTTTCTTTATCAAATCATTGGATGTCATGCCTGAAGGCTTATCCACTAAAAAAACTCCAGATTCTTGTAACATTATGCCCCGCCTTTAAGTTCAACAATTTTATTTTACCTTAATTATTAAATTAAAAAACAAATATTTAGCATAAATAACATTGTATTTTTTCAAAAAATGTTAAAATATCATTTAGTGATTAACCTGCTTTAAGCTTAGGCAAGTTATTTTATAAAATATATATATGAAATTTTAGTAATTTTATGGTATAATTATTTAAATGAAAGGTAGTGTCTGATATGATATTTAAATCAGAATTATACAATGAAATTGAAGAAGAGTTTGCAAAAGTTAGTGCACGTGAATATTTAAAAGTAGCCAACCCGCTAAGTAATTTGAAAACAACACTTTATTATTTGAAAAAACATCACTTTACTTCAAAAGAAGAATTAGAGAAATTAATTGTTAAAGAAATTTCAGAAACTATCAAAATATTAGAATCAGATATAATTACCAAGGCAATGGCGTTTCAAGAGTTAGCATATAATAGTTACCAACAACTAGTAGATCCTCAAAAATGAATTAATTTTAGCCAAAGAGAAGCAACTATTTTAAGTTTTGATGAGTATCCAGAAAAAGAATTAAAACTATTGCGTCATTTACATATATTGTGATTAACTTGAATTTACTGCGATGAAGAGCTGCGAAAATTAAGAATTAGAAGTAGTAAAGATAACTATATAAATTTAGGAAAAGCTCAACGAGATTATATTGTTAAAAGAAACAACATGTTAAAAGAGCGAATTGTCCAAAGACAAACTTATGATGAAGATTAAAAAAAGCGAAACTGAAGTTTCGCTTTTTTAGTTATCAAACCCTACCAGGAATTGTTCTTCTGAAATTTCATCCACAGTTTGCATTAAAGTGATAAGTAAATCCTCAAAATTTTCAATTTTATGTAAAGGGTATTTTGCATCAAAGTATGGTTTTACATAGACGATTTTAGCTTTATAAACTGATAGTCAATCATGGGCAATTTGATTTAAAGCCTCCATCGCCTCTCTTTGCTTTAGTGAGCGGATTTCTTTTAATAAATCATTTGGCAATTTTTCATAAAGTTCTCGTGATTTTTTAGTAAGCGCTTTTTGATAACCAACAATGTTTGTCACTCCAGTTCTTATTATGGGGGTTACGACATAACGTTTTTCAAGATTGCGACTAGCATCAAACGCCACTTTTGAATACCCATTTTCTTCGCTCAAACCTGATTGTAGTTCATATTGTGAATCATAATTATTTAAATCAAAGATTTTTATTGCTGAAAAAAAATCAACCGGCATTGAAAAAAAGGAATTTGTAAAAACTGAATATCGAGAAATCGAATCAAATAACTCATCTTCTTTAAAATTAAAATTGTTAAAGTAATAAGTATTTACCTGAAATAATCGCTCCAGAATATAAGTAAATAGCTCCTTAAAGTTAACATTTTTTCTATATCATTTTTTCAAGTAAGTTGAGCTCATTATTTTTTTTAGATCAATATTTCTGAATTCTTGAGTTTTTTTATTTCAAGTTGTTTGATCTAAGTATTTTTTAATTTTTTTTGCCATAAATTCATAAAATCATCTCAAAAACAGCATATCCAAATGGTAATAAAATTCAAAGTCATCCTTTAAAACAAATTTTATAATTTTTTTTAAAGACTTCAAATTATCATTTGCAATTCTATTAGCAAACTTAAAGGCCTCGCTAACTTCCACAACTAAATCGGCTTGAATTTGATTATTTCTAAAAATAAAATACTTGTCATTTTTATCTTTGTTTTCATTCTTTATGATTGGTTGCAAATAATAATTTATATTAGTTTTGTCAACTGATATACTAATTTTAATATATTCATTACTTGTTACTTTAGTAATTTTAAAATTAGTTTGCAAATCTGAAAAAGCTCTATCAATTTCCTTATAAAAATCTAAAAAAGTTTCTTTTTTTAAATTTTTATTACAATATCGAATTAGGGCGACATCTAAATTAATTTCTTGATCATAGTCAGTTACAGAACCAAAGTTAAACTCTCCCAGTTTTTTAAAGTGGATTCCGTGTTTTGAAAAAGTTGCCTTTAATTTTTCAGTGCTTAATTTTATTTGTTTTTTCACACCTGATTCAATAGTTATGTGTTTTTGAACAGCTAAGTTAAACTGTTTTCATTCCGGAATCTTCTTAATCAAAATTACTTACCCCTATTCTATTTCAAATTTATAAAAAATTGTAAACAACATAAATGTTCCTATATCCTTATTATCTGGATAAATATATTTTTTTGATAATTTTAAATTTGACTCTTCATTAATTTTTTGTCAATTTCTTATCAAAATATTTTTGTTTAAGCCTTTGCTAGTTAAATACGGATTGATATCATAGAGATGAAAAAAAGCAAAGTCTTTTTCAATCGAAGAATTTTCATAGCTTTTAATTACTTCTTGAGCGTAATTTGTGAAATCACTTATGAAACGTTTGAAGTTCGTATATGTACTATTAAAAACAAAACTTAGGCGATTAATTTTAAAGGCTTGGTAAACTTGATTGAAGGTTTTTGAATTTTTAAAAAGAAAATCATTTTTTCTAAATAAATTATCTGTAAAAATTTCATTTCTTAAAAATTTTTTGTATACAAGACTAATTCATTTTTTCATGTTATCGTCCTTGTGTAAATCGGTTTGAATTTTACTTATAATTGCAATCTTCAAAATCCTTATTTCTTCGGAACTAATTTTTCTTCCCTTATATTGATAAAAAGATAAAAATAAAAAATCCAACTTTTTAAATAAAAGTTTATTTAAAATTTGATACTCTTTTGTTAATTTTAAATCAAAACTAATTTTATAAGTTCCTCTTTTTTTAATAATTTGATAAATCTTATTATTATCGAAACCAACAACTATTTCCATTTGAACTCTGGTGTTTTCAACTTTTCAAACCAACTCAATTATTTCCTTTTTATCTGAATTTAAGTAGCCCTTGGTCTTAATTTCAATATCATCTTCAAACTGGGCGGTAGAAATTTTTTTGATAATTTGCTGTTGAAGTAAGTTAATCTCGTCAACTTTTTCAGTAATTGGTTCATTAATTTGATTTTCATAAAATTGAAATTTCTTGAAACTGGTTCTCTTTAAACCTATTGCTTCAATTTTTATAATCTCATGAAAATTAAAAATTAAATTGTTTTTATAGTCCCCGATTATTTTTAGGTTTACAATTGATGCTAACTCCTGTGTCAATTTATAAATTTGACGATTTATTTTTTGAAAAATTTGGTTCGGGACTTTGTATTTATTTTTATAAGCATTAATCGTTTTTAAATCCGCAATTATTTCTTCATAATTATTTATTTCCAAAATTTGACCCCATTCTATAAGTCATATTCATAAATGATACTACTCAAAAATAAAAGTGGTGCTGTCTCAGCTCTAAAAATATTTTTACCAAGCGATACAACTTCATAGCCATTTTCTTCAAACCATTTTATTTCATTTGCTTCTAAACCGCCCTCTGGACCTATTACCAACGCAACTTCTTTAAGTTCTGGGACTAAAAATTGTTTAAAATTGTTATTTTTTTCATTTTCATAAGCAACAAGTTTTGTTTTACAAGTTATCATTTCATTTAAGGCATTAAGGTTTTTTATGATCGGAGTAATTTCAGGAATCCTGATTTGATGAGATTGTTCTGAGGCATCTTCGCAAATTTTTTTTCAGCGTGCAATTTTTGCTGTAATTTTTTTTTCATCAATTTTCACGACGTTGCGTTTAAATTCTATTGGAATTATTCTAGTGGCTCCTAATTCTGTTGCTTTTTGTAAAACAAAATCTCACTTTTGTTCTCTAATTAATCCTAAAATCAATGTCACGTTGCACTTTTTTGAAAAATCGACTTTTTTTGAAGAAATTGTTTTTGTTAAAATTTCATCGTTGCTAATTTCTAAAATTTCAACTAAAAATTCTGTATTTTTGTAGATTAGCACAATTTGCTCTTTAGGTTTTAATTTAACAACATTTTTTATATGATGAATATTTTCAGGAGAAAAAATAAAATTTTCATTATTTTTTTCTTCAATAAAATACCTGTGCATAAAATCAACTCTTAACTATACATATTATTATAAACGAAATAAAATTGTCAAAAAATAGTTTTTAAAATTTTATTTAATTTCAAGCCAAGCTAAGATTTATTTTTCAATATTACTAGAAAAAATAAAAAACACAAAAAATGTGTTTTTAAATTTAAAAAGCAATTAATTTTTTTTAATATTTTTCAAAATTTCTTCAATTTTATTGGCGTTATTTAAAGATTCATCATAAATAAACTCAAGTTCAGGTACAAATTTAACTTCAATTTTGCCAGCCAATTGGTGGCGAATTTCTTTTGCATTCATTTGCACCTCTTTTATTACCTCATCTTTTGAAATTGAATCCATTAAATGTGAATAAAAAACCTTTGCATGACTTAAATCATTTGTCAAACGCACTTCTTTTACAGAAAGCGAACGAATAACTTCGTTATCATGAAACTCCTTTTGAAAAATTAGGCTTAATTCTCGCAAAATGCTTGAATTAAGGCGTTCTACTTTAATATCGTGACCCATATTATTTCACCTCTTCTACTTTATATACTTCTATAATATCATTTTCTTTAATATCATTAAAGTTTTTAACAGTTAAACCGCAATCTTGATCTTTTTTGGCTTCTTTGATTTCCTCTTTAACATGTTTTAGCGAAGAAAGTTCTCCTGTGAAAATTATAATCCCATCTCTTAAAATTCTTAGTTTCGAACCTCGCGGAATTACTCCGTCAATAACATGACATCCTGCAATAGTTCCAACTTGTGAGTGTCTAAATATTTGACGAACTTCAGCTTGACCAAGAACTTTTTCTTCAAAAATTGGATCTAGCATTCCTTTGGCAGCTTCTTCTAGTTCCTCAATTAGTTTATAAATAATTGTATGTAAACGAATTTCAACCCCGTCTTCATCAGCTTTTTGACGCACCGGAGCAGTTGGACGAACATTGAATCCATAAACAATTGCACTACTTGCTAATGCAAGTGTGATATCTGAATTGGAAATAGCCCCTACAGAAGCTCTAATGATATCAAGACGAACTCCAGAAATTTCAATTTTTTGCAATGAATTTCTAACGGCTTCTACTGAACCTTGAGTATCAGCTTTTAAAATAACATTGACAGTTTTTAAATTTCCTTGATCGATTTGATTTTTTATTGAATCTAAGGTAAACGATTGATGCTTGTTACGACTTTCTTCAATTTGACGTTGTAACTGCGCTTCTGCAATATCGCGAGCCATTTTTTCTTCGCTGACAATCATAAATTTATCCCCTGCTCTGGGCACTTCATTTAGACCTACTAAAACAACTGGTTGAGATGGAAGAGCTGATTTAATTTTGGCTCCATGCTCATTTTCCATGTCTTTTGTTAGCCCATAAGTGGCCCCAGCAACAATTAAATCACGCATATTCAAGGTTCCTTGTTGCACTAAAACAGTTGCTGTTGGACCTCTTGACTTACTTAAATGAGCTTCAATAACAGTTCCAGTGGCAAACTTGTCTGGATTAGCTTTTAATTCTTTTAACTCTGAAACAAGTAAAATAGTTTCTAATAGATTTTCTAGTCCCTGACGTTGTTTTGCTGAACCTTCAATAAACGGAACATCCCCACCAAATTCTTCAGCAACGATATTAAAACGCATTAATTCGGTTTTAACTCGGTTTGAATCTGCGCCGGGTTTATCAATTTTATTGACAAAAACAATGATTGGGACATTAGCAGCTTTTGCATGGTCAATTGCTTCCTCTGTTTGAGGCATTACCCCATCATCTGCTGCCACAACCAAAATAACTATATCAGTTACATCAGCTCCACGAGCTCGCATTTCAGTAAAAGCTTCATGGCCTGGAGTATCAATAAATGTGATTTTTTGATTTTTATCAGTTTTAACTTGATAAGCCCCAATATGTTGGGTAATCCCTCCAAATTCACCATCAGTTACATTAATATTTGTATTACGGATTGAATCCAGCAATGTTGTTTTACCGTGATCAACGTGCCCCATGATTGTAACTACTGGGGGGCGTTCTTTTAAATCACTTGGTTTATCTTTAACCAGCAGAGTCTCAAAAATATTTTCTTTAGTAACTTCAACTTCTTTTTTAAAGTCAAATCCAAACTCTAAAGCCAATTCACCAATTTGCTCCTCAGATAAAGAGGTATTTGGTGTAACCATTGCCCCCGATTTAAAGAAATACTTAACGATTTCAGCAACGTTTTTATTTATTTTCTTACCAAACTCAGCAATTGTAATTGGTCCAGTAAAAATAAAAACTCCATCAATTAAACCGGTCGCTTTTGTTTCACGTAGTTGATTTTTTAAGGTATTAGAGTGTGCCTTTAACTTATTTTTATCTGAATTTTGTTTTGGATTACTATTTTTGTTATTTTTATTTTGATTTACTTTTTTACCCATAATTATTTATTCCTTTCTGTTATTCTTCTATAATATTTTTCACCCACTTAGCATTTTTAAAATCTTTAATCCCGATCGCCTTGACATTATCCTTGCCGATTGCATGAGACAATTCTTGACTTGTCATTAAATCGTGATATACATTTACTTTATAAAAATTGCATTTGTCAGTTAGTTTCTTTTTTTGGCTTTCTCCCATATCTGAACTTATTAAAACTAATTTAATTTTTCCAGCTTTGACAAGTTCAAATAAAGTATTTCCACTGATTAGACTTCGACTTGCTTGAACAAGCCCTAACGTTTGCAATAATTTTGAATTATTTTCTTTATTCATTAATCCCAATTTTCTTCAATTTCTTTTTTTAAAATATTATAAAATTCTTTGTCTAATTTAATTTTTAAAACCTTTTCAATAATGTTTGTCTTCATGACTTTTTCAAGAGATTTCAAATTTGGGGCGATATAAATACCACGACCGTTGGCCTTTTTGCTTTGATCTATAAAAACTTCATTATTTTTATTTTTAACGATTCTTATTAACTCTTGTTTTGGCAGCATTTGATTGCTAGCAACGTCCTTGCGAGTTACAATGTGTTTTGATTTCTCCAAAATTTTAGTCCTCTACTTTTGGTCATAGTATTGATCGTATTCTTCAAGTTCTTCGTCAAGTTCTTCGTCTAAGACTTCACCAAAATTTTCTTCTTTAACTAAATTATCAAACGCTTCTAAATTAGCTTGAATATCATCTAAACTCGCGACCTCTTCAACAATTTCTTCTTCAGGCTCTTCTCAATCATACTCTTTTGTTTCAACAAATTTATTGGTTCCTTGATTTTCAGCAAAAGATTTACGCTTAAAGATATTATTAATAAATTCAGGATCATTCATTTCAACTTCGTTAATGTTACCGTTTCAAAGAATTTCGATTCCTTTTTCTAAAGCGCTCTCATAAGAATAAATATTAATTTTCATTTTTACTAAGTTTGCCACTAGCCTTGCAGCCATTCCTGATTTTCCAATTGCCAAAGAAAGCTGATTGTTTGGTACCACAACATCACATTCACGATGTGCATCTTCTAAGTTACCTTCTTCGTCAAAAAACTCTTCTTCGTCAACCATTATGCTAACAACTCTTACAGGGGCTAAAGCATTCATAATAAACTTATCTGAATTTTCATCTCATTTTACAATATCAATTTTTTCACCATTTAATTCTTTTGTTACAGCTTTAATACGAGATCCCCCGGCCCCAACACAAGCACCAATTGGATCAACATTTTCATCATTAGAATAAACGGCTACTTTAGCTCTTTTCCCCGGTTCACGAGAAACTGATTTAACTTCAATGATTCCTTCGCTAATTTCAGGAACTTCCATTTCCATTAGTTTTGTTAAAAAATCTGGATGAACTCGTGAAGTTGAAACTTGAGAATGCTTATTATCTTTTGAAACATCTTCGATATAAAAAGTTACACGATCTCCAATACTAATTTTTTCTTGGTTTATTGTTTTTCGATTTCAAAGCGAAACAACTGTTCCCTCAACATCAATTAAATATGAGTTTTCGGTGATATCAACAACTCTTCCTGTTTGAATTTCGTGCAATTTTGGTAAAAAGAAGTCATAAACTTTATTTTTTTCACCTTCGCGAATCTTTTGTTTAATAATTTGTCCAACTTGGAATATTGCTAAACGAGAATAGTCATCTGAAAATTTTACTTGTTCATTGACAATGTCTCCGATTGTTACTTTTTCTGAATACTTTTCTTTAGCTTGTGAAAGACTAATTTCTAACCATTCATCTTCTACTTTTTGGACAACTGTTAAGCGTTTTGAAACACTTATCATTCCTGTTACTTCATCAACATTAACATCAATTATAGCTTCAGGATCAAAAAACTTTTCATAAGCTTTTTGAAATCCTTCTCGAATTCCCTCGAAAATAATTTCATCTGGGATTTGTTTTTCTTGCGCTATTGATTGAATTGCTGTTAGCAATTCGGCTCCGTTTACCATAAAATTGTTTTTCTCCTTTTAAAATTTTACTGCTAATCTAACAAATTTAATATCTTCTCATTTGAGTCAAACATTTTTTTTCTTTCCTTTTAAAAAGAAGAAGATTTTAAATTCATCTTTGATTTTGTCATATTCAAGTAAATCTGCATTAAACTCATCAACAAATTCAACTTTAAAATTAATTTGAAAAAATAAGTAGTTACCAACGTTTTCAATTAATTCAGCTTTTGAATGGATTGTTCTTTCAATTCCTGCAGATGCAACTTCAAGCACATAAGCATCAGACAAGTCCGCTACTCTGTCAAGTGCTGCTGAAATTTTTTCGTTTGCAGCAACCAAATTATCAAAATCAACTGTTAAATTCGATTTATCAAAATTTACTACCAAAACTTGCAAAACCGAGGTTTCAAAATCTAGAACATTATTTAATTCGTATAATTCCAAGTTTGATTCTTTCAAAATCGGCTCAATTATTGATAATAACTGCGGTTTTAATTCGTTAAAATTATTCATTTGGTTCCTTTCTTTCAATAACAAAGGAAGGCTTTCGCCTTCCTTTCAATTTACTGATCTGACAATTAAATTATATTGGTTTTGCTAAAAAAAATCAAGGATTTAAAATAAAATTTTAAAAATCAAATTTCATTTGTTCATCATTTTCTAAAGAACTTGTAATTTGCAATTCTTCAAACATTTTAATCTGATTTTTAGTAATTTGGGTGCGATCTCTAAGATCGTTAATTGAGGTAAACTGCTTTTCTGATCTTGCATTGACAATTGAATGAGCCACGGCTTCACCCAGAGAATCAATAACATTAAACGGAGGAACTATGACTTTTTCATGAGTTTCAGGATCTACAACAATTTTAAAATTCAAGGCATCACTATCTTTAAAATTAATATTTTGGATTTTAATGCCTCGGGCAAACATTTCTAGTAATATCTCATAAACAGTTATTAAAGCTCGCTCCTTTGTTGATAAATTTTCATTTCGATTTGAACGAACTTCTAAATCCCGTAATTTTTCTTGTACTAAACTAGCTCCCCCAAGCGCAGCTTCTAAATCAAAAAAATCTGCTCGAGTTGAAAAATATGTTGCATAATATTCTTCGGGATAATAAATTTTGTATCAAGCAACTCGATAAGCCATTAAAACATAGGCTGTTGCATGAGCTTTTGGGAACATATATTTAATTTTTAAACAAGAATCAATATATCATTGTGGTACATTATTATTTAGCATTTCTTGGACCCATTCCTCTTTTGGAATTCCATTTCCTTTACGAACACTTTCCATAATAGCAAATGCCATTGAAGGATCTAGTCCCTTGTCCATCAAATAAACCATAATGTCGTCTCGACACCCGATTACCGAAGAAATTGTAGCTTCCCCGGCTTTAATTAATCCTTGAGCGTTATTAATTCAAACATCAGTTCCGTGACTTAACCCAGATATTTGGACTAAATCAGCAAAGGTTTTTGGTTGTGTTTCTCTTAACATCGAACGAACAAATTGCGTTCCAAATTCTGGAATTCCAATAGCCCCTGTTGTTTCTCCATTGATGTCTTCGGCTTTAATTTTTAAGCTCTCTAAGCCAGAAAATAATTTATAAACTTCAGGGTCGTTTGTAGGAATTTCTAGCGGGTCAAAACCAGTGAAATCTTTTAACATTTTTAGTGCTGTGGGGTCAACATGACCTAAAATATCCATTTTTAGTAAATTATCATGAATTGAATGAAAATCAAAGTGGGTTGTTAGTCAGCTTGAATTGGTATCATCAGCTGGATAATTTACCGGGGTGAAGTCTTCAATTTCAAACTCCGCTGGCAAAATTACAATCCCCCCGGGATGTTGTCCCGTTGTTCTTTTAACACCTGTAGCTAAATCTGCAAGGCGTTCAACCTCAACTCTTCGGGGATTATAATCAACACCATATATTTTTTCAAAATAAGCTTTTACATAACCATAGGCGGTTTTGTCAGCCACCGTTGAAATTGTTCCTGCTCGAAATACATTGTTTTCTCCAAACATTTCCTTTGTAAAGTTATGTGCTCGAGCTTGATAATCTCCTGAAAAGTTTAAATCGATATCTGGAACTTTATCACCATCAAATCCTAAAAAAGTCTCAAAAGGAATATCGTGACCATCACCAATTAACAAAGCTTTACAATTTGGACAGTGTTGCTTGGGTAAATCATAGCCACACTTTATTTCTGGGGGTGTATTGAAATCTGAAAACTGACACTTTTCACAACGATAATGAGCTTTAAGCGGGTTAACCTCTGTAATTAAACTGGTTGTAGCAACAAAACTAGAACCAACCGATCCTCGAGAACCAACTAAATAACCATCAGCTAAGCTTTGAGTTACTAGTTTGTGTGAAATTCAATAAACAACCGCAAACCCGTGTTTAATAATACTTGAAAGTTCCTTTTCCAATCGTTGAGCAACAATTAAGGGAAGATTTTCACCATATAATTTTTTGGCATTCTGGTAGCACAGATCTGTTAGCATTTTATCAACATTTTCAATTTGAGGAGGATAACTTCCGGTTTTTAGCGGACTAACACTACCATCAATTTCGTTGGCAATTAAATTTGAATTTCTTACAACAATTTCATAAGCTAAGTTGTCATCATTTAAAAATTTAAATTCATCTAACATTTCTTGAGTTGTGCGAAGATGCTGATCTGGGTAATCACTAATTCTTTGTTTGAAATCATAGAGTGGATGACTCGAGCCCCCAAGTCCTTTGGAGTTAATGAAAACTTCGCGAATTGATTTTAATTTTGGATCAACATAATGTGCATCACTTGTTGCTACAATAATTTTTTGACATTTTTTAGTTGCTGTTATAATGAGTTTGATGATTCGTTCAAGTTCTTCATTTGTTAAGTCACTTGTTTGAATTAAATTTTTATAAACGCTTAAAGGTTGAATTTCTACAAAATCGTAATTCAAAATTGCAGCTTCTAAATCAACAATTCGCCCTGTTCGAGCCAAGTCAAATATTTGGCCATTAACACAACCCGAGCCAATTAAGATATTATTTTTTTGACGGAATTCCAATAATTTACTTTGAAATATTTTTGGAGATCCAAAAAAATTAAAAGTATGTGATCACGAGATTAACTTGTAAAGATCTTTTAATCCATCTTGATTTTTAGCCAATACGTTAGTATGATGGCCACGACTTCTAAGATAATTGGTATTATTTTTATTGTCTTCTGGATGAATTGAATTTCAATCTGAATCAGTTGCAATTGTGAAAGTTTTTTTTGCTTCCATTAAAATTCGCTCATAAATTGCTCTTAGAATTTCAGCGTCATAATCACCTCGGTGAGCAATTTTTTCATCATATAAGACTCCAAAATTTTTAGCCACTGTTCCTAATCGGTGGTTTTTAATTTTTGGCAATACCACTCTGGCGATACTTAATGTATCAATCACGGTGTTATTAATTTCCCCAAAACCTAATTTACTAGATCATGACTTTAAAAAGTTAAGGTCGAAATTGGCATTGTGAGCTACCAAAATTGTGTCTTTAATAATTTCCATAATTTCTTTAAACGCTGTTTTAATATCGGGTTTGTCAGCTAACATATCATCTGTTATCCCTGTTAGCTCAGTTGTGAATCGACTCAATTGACGTTCGGGTTTTATTAAAATATCAATTTTTTTTGATTCTCCCGTAGCAGGATTATAAGTAACCGCTCCAAATTCAATTATCTCATCAAACTCAGGTGATAAGCCAGTTGTTTCCAAGTCAAAAAAAACAAATTTTGCTTGGTTAAGGTTTTGATTTTTTGGGTTTTTGACATATCACAAATCATCACTGAGCATTGTCATTTCAACACCATAAATCATTTTCAATTTTTCTGCATCCTGACGATTTTTGTTAATTTTGGCTAATGCCATAGCCGCTTCTGGATAAGCTTGAACATTTAAGTGGTCAGTTAGAGCAATTGCCTTGTGGCCTCATTGAGCTGCATAATTAATAAAATCAGTTATCGAACTAACCCCATCCATGACAGACATTTTAGAGTGAACATGGAGTTCAACTCTTTTTTCATCAGCATGATCTTGGCGAATATTTTCACTTCTTTCCAATTTTTGAAAGTTATCAATATAAAATACGTTGTCCTTACTATAATCATTTCAACGAAGTGATCCTTGAAGTGCGACTCAATCCCCGACTGTTATTAACTCTTCAGTTGCACCTTGGTCCCCATCTACTTCATCAAATGGTGTTGCTACATTGGCAACTCTTTGAAAGTAATTTGCCATCAACGAAGAAGAATCATCAGTTAATGCCAAGGTATATATATTGCGGCCACTTTTAGGAGAAAATTTAATTGCTTTTTTAATAATTCTTCCGTGAATAATTACGTTTTGTGCACTATCCTCAATTTCTTCAAGTCTATTATAAGTTGGTTCTTCAAAATTAATTGTTGATTTTTTAAAAAAAGATTTTTTGTCACCAAATGGTTTTTTAACTACGCTATTAAAAGATGTTGTCTGTCCAGTATCTTTTTTTTGAGCAACAATTTCGTTGACCTTTTTATAGGCATCATCAACTTGAGCAATTAAATCTACGGCATTAGGATTAATTTTAAAAATTATTTTCAAATTTTTAAATCCATAATCACAGAATTTTTTAAGATAAAAATCTTTGTGTTTAGTTCATAGTTGCTTTTCGGTTTCATCAGCTGCGGTAATGATTAAAGTTTGTCCTTCAAGACAAAAACAATCTAAACTTAAAGTTTTAACAAATCCTGCTTTAAAATTTGCTTTATGGTTAATGATATACTGAAAATATTCTCAAACTAAGTCGCTACTATATTCTTGGTTTTCAACAAAGAACTTAATTTTAGTTGGAATTACAGAATTTTTTAAAAGTTGTGGTTCCCAATCAATTAAAAAATTTGTTGGCAAAAAATCAACAATTTTTATTATTATATTAGCTCGGTTTTTTTTAATATCAAATTCGGGATTTTCAAGCAAGCAAGCCTTTGAAAATAACTGAGCTTGGGAATCATTTAAATAAATGTTAATTCTTGAAAAAAATTCTTGTAATTTTTGATCCATTTTTGTCTCCTTCTAGTTATAGGAAATCCTTAAATATAACGAAAATAAAAATCATTAAAAATAATAGAATCCCAATTACACTTATCAGAATTTTAAATTTATCACTTATTTCACGACGAATACATAATTCAATAAAGTTTTCTAATACTCGATAGCCATCTAATGGAGGAATTGGAATTAGGTTTAATACAAATAAATTAGCTGAAATAAATGCAATATATAGGAAAAAACTTGCTGGTCCAGCAGTAAAATTTAGCAATGATTGATTAGCGGTTTGAAATGGTGATGCCACTCCTGAAAAGTCAAAGGTAAACATTTTACCAAAAGCTTTCATAATTTGTCATGATTGAACAAAAGTGTCCTGTCACCCAAATGCATAACCAGCTCCAGCAGATTTGAAATATCGATTTGGAGGTGCAATTCCAACTGAATCCCCTGGAGCAAAATGACTCTTTGAAAAGTTGCTATCAAGTTGAAGCTCCTTAAGCTTTGCAGGGTCATAACTTTCGCTTCAATCAGTTAGAACTAAATTATGTTCTTCATTAACTGCTTTTGGGGAACTAATTTGTTGGACGGCCCCGTTATAACGGTCCACTTTTTTAAAAGCAAATCTAATGTAGGTTGTTGACTCATTATTAACATCTTTAAAGTTT
The DNA here is from genome assembly GCF_000565215.1 of Spiroplasma sabaudiense Ar-1343. NCBI lineage: Bacteria > Bacillati > Mycoplasmatota > Mollicutes > Entomoplasmatales > Spiroplasmataceae > Spiroplasma > Spiroplasma sabaudiense. Next base: position 659,789 of record NZ_CP006934.1, read on the forward strand.
AAGTTATTAACAAAGTTATAGACTGTCTTTTCGTAAGTTACCGCATGGTTGGATTTAAAGTCATTAATTAATAATTTTGAGGGAATATCTGAGGAAAGTTTTAAAAAATCATCATTTTCAAAAGCTGCTCTATCAATATTATTAAATAAGATGACAGTTGATTCATCATTTTCAGGAGATACTGGTTGAGTCGCATCTGCATTATAATTTTGTTGAATAACTTGTCATCCTCAAATGACATACTGTTGGTTAACTTCTTCTACTTGAGGAGATGATTTTAACAAATTGTAGGCAATTTTGTTTTCATCATAGTTTGCCCCATAAAATTGCATGTCATTTTTTTTGACTCCAGTAGCAGCATAAATTGTTGTAATTAAAAATAGTGCCAAAAATAAATTGACAGCAATTCCTCCCAAAATTATAAAAAAACGTTTTCATCTGGCAATATAATCCATTTTTCTAGCATCAGGAATGTTTTTTTCCTCTTCTTCTCGTCCCACTGGTGGGTCAGCGCGATCAGAGGCAATCGAACAATATCCCCCGAAGGGAATTCAACGCATTGTAAATCAAGTTTCTTTACCCTTGATTGTAAAAATTTTTGGACCTAAACCTACTGAAAATTCATAGACATAGGCTTTACAAATTTTGGCAATTAAAAAATGCCCTAATTCATGTAGGGTGATTACTATTTGTAAAACTATTAATCCTAACACAAGTCCAAAAATGATTTCAAGTCATGCTGGCATTGATAACCACCGCTTTCTAATGTCTAGTTAATTGCCTTGTTTTTTTACGAATTTCTAAATCAAAATTATAAATACAATCATAATCTATTATTTCATAATCTTCAGCTTCATTAAAGATTATACCAACAATTTTGGTTATTTCCCTAAAAGATATTACTCCCTTTAAAAAAGCTTCAACCGCAACTTCGTTTGCCGCATTCAGGGCAATTGCTTTTGAATTAAAACTATCTAAGCACTGAAATGCTCAACGAATTGGAACAAATCGGTCAGCATCAATTGTTTGCAAGTTGAGCTGTACTAATTTAGTAAAGTCAATGGGTTGAAGTAGATTGTTAGTTAAGATTTTTGGATAATAAAGCCCAAAATTAATAACTTGTCTCATATCGGGAATGCTTAGCTGAGCTTTAATAGAAAAATCATGAAATTCCACCATTGAATGAATAATTGACTGCGGATGTAATAGCACTTGAATTGCTTTAGTTTTAAACAAGTGGTGAGCTTCAATAATTTCAAAAGCTTTATTCATCATCGTTGCTGAATCAACAGTAATTTTCTCACCCATATTTCAACTTGGGTGGTTTAAGACACGTTCCTTTGTTACAAATTCTGTTTCTTCTAAAGAGAGATCTCTTAAACTTCCTCCTGAAGCAGTTAAGTATAAATTTCTAAAAGCATTATTACTATCCAAACACTGAAAAATTGCAGCATGCTCAGAATCAATTGGAATAATTTGAGACTGCGGATTTTCTTGTAATAATTTGGCAACTAAATTTCCTCCACATACAAGGGATTCTTTATTTGCTAGTAAAATAGTTTGCAAATGACAAACAGCTGCAATTGTTGCTTGTAATCCAAAAAAGCCCGATAATGCATTAATAACAATATTATTTGGGCTCATAAAATCAAGTAATTTGACAATGTCATTTTCATAATAAAATTTAATATTGAAAAAGCGCTTTTCCAACAATTGATTTTTTTGGCTCAAATAAACTACTTGAATCGACGGAAATGCATCTAAAATCTTTGTTAACTGCTCAACGTTTTTGCCTGCACTAACACCAACTAACTGAAAATCAGAATTATTACTTAATAGTTCCAAAGCTTGTTGACCAATATTTCCTGTTGCCCCGAATAAAATTACTTTTTTCATAAATTAACGAATAAAAATAGTAATAAAGAATACAACAAAAAAGGCAAAGGTGAAGGAATCAAGACGGTCCAAAACTCCCCCATGACCTGGAACTATTCTAGAGTAATCTTTTATACCAATCGAACGTTTAATTCAAGAAAATAATAAATCACCAATTTGGCCAATAATTGAAAAAGCGGCTGAAATTAGAATGTATCATAAAACAACAATTCAGGTTGCATTATTTTGACTCATTGTTGCTGTAAAAGGAGCATAATCCCTTGTAGCATTAAAGGCAAAAAATAAAACCGCATAAAGCGCCCCAGTTGAGAATCCAGCCACAAAGCCAATTGAAGCTCCTTCTCAAGTTTTTTTGGGACTAATTTGAGGAGCAAGTTTTGTTTTACCAAACTTCATTCCTCCAAGATAAGCAAATGTGTCAGTTAAAATTATAATCATTCAAATTCAAATTACAGTATTAAAACTATAAAATGCTTTATATCCCTCTCCTGTATCTGTCACTGATAGACACAAAATTGTGAAGCCTTTATAGGCAAATACTATTACAATCATCATTATAAAAGCCAGCAGAGATCTTGTAATTGTTAAATGCGGTTTGGTTACTGCATAAACAATAAAGACAATTAAACTACAAGCTGCTAAAACTCAAAATATTCACGGTTTCAATCAAGTCGAATAAAATCCTTCAATGAAAATTAGATTTGACTGTGTTGCTGCTGGTAAAAAATCAGATGAACGAATTGGAGCCGCAAACAATAATAATGCCAACAAGATAATTATTGTTTGTATCCATCAATGTTTCAGACCTAAAGCGCGATTCATTTCTCATATACTAATACTAATTAAAAATACACTTCCTAAAAGTGAAATAATTACAAAATATGTTGAATCAAATGCCTTTGAATTAATAAACGAGGTATAAATTGCCCCTGAAACTACATAAATCAATAGCAAAGTTAACAAAACGACTGTTGAGCATGCGCGAACCTTTAGATTTGAAAGTTCCTTCTTGCTGGCAAAGCCTTCGCCTTTTGCTGCTTTTTTATTTTCTTCTGGAGTTACAACCTGAGCAGAGTCTGGTTTATTCAGCTTGGTCATTTGAGATACCTCCAAATCTTCTATTAACACTATTATAATATGTTATTGCGGTTTTTAAATCTTTTTGCGAAAAATCAGGTCACATTTTTTTGCTAAAATAAATTTCAGCATAGCAACACTGTAATAACAAAAAATTACTAATTCTTGTTTGGCCGCCTGTGCGAATTAATAAATCCACATCTGGTAGGTTGTGGGTGTATAAATTTTCTCTAATTAGTTCTTCGGTGACATCTAAGTTGGTAACCTTATTTATTTTAATATAATTTGTGATTTTTTTAACAGCATTTGTAATTTCTTCTCATGCCCCATAATCAAAAGCAATCGATAAAACTAAACCTGTATTATTTGCAGTTTTACTAATCGCTTGATCTAAAGCTTCTTTTGTTTGAGTTGGTACTTTTGCCTTGCGTCCAATTCAATTGATTTTAATATTGTTTTCTTGAAAAAAATCCAGACGGTTTTGTGAAAAAATTTTATCTGGAACTTGCATAAGGAAATCAACTTCTTCTTCTGGGCGATTTCAATTTTCTGTTGAAAAGGCAAAAACGGTCAAATATTTGATCCCAAGTTGACTTGCCCCTAAAGCAATATCTTCAATTTTTTCCATTCCCTTTTGGTGACCAAATGAACGGTTTTTTCCCAATTGCTTTGCTCAGCGCCCATTACCATCAAGAATTATTGCTAAATGCTTTAATGGTTTTTTCATAATACCCTCTTCTATTGGTCTTAAATGTTATTTAACAAAAATTAGTTCTCTCTTTGCTGATGTTAAAACTTTTGAACCCTCACTTGTAACTAGAATATCATCTTCAATTCTAACTCCTCCAAGTCCTGGAATATAAATCCCTGGCTCGACTGTTATCACATGACCTGGTTCTAAAATTTTATTACCTGCAACTGATTGATAAGGTTCTTCGTGAATTTCAATCCCTAAACCATGTCCAGTCCCGTGAGTAAATCATTGTCCATAACCTTTTTGATCAATATAATTAAAACATACTTCGTGAATTTTTTTGGCTTCAACTCCAGCTTTTACTGCATCGATTCCAGCTTGTTGGGCGTCATAAACTATTTGAAAAATTTCCTTCAATTTTAAATCGATTTTTTCCCCCATCGCAAATGTTCGAGTTTGATCTGAAGCATAACCATTGTAAAAACAACCCATATCTAAGGTAACTAAATCTCCACTGGCAATTTTTTTGTCTGATGGAACTGCGTGGGGCATAGCACCGTTTATCCCTGAAGCAACAATAGTGTCAAAACTTAATTTATCAGCATTGAATTTTAGAAAAGAATCTGAGACAAATCTTGCTAATTCCTTTTCGGTCATTCCTGGTTTAACGTTTGCAATGACATCATCAAACACTTTTTTAGTGATGTCACATGCAGTCTGAATTTGTTCAATTTCTCAGTCATCTTTTTTAATACGAATATTTTCAGTATTAATTCCTAAAAGCTCTGCGGTTAAATTAGTTTGTCAAAGTTTGGCATCTTTAACAAAAACCCAATCACTTTCATAGCCAAGTTTTGTAATATTGTGAGCAACTAATTTTTCTTGTAGCAATTTATAGACTGCTCCAAATCCAATAATTTCATCAATATTTTGTAAATCTTTTAGGTTTTGAGCCGCTGTTAAATAACGCCCATCAACAAATAAATAAGTTTTAGTTTTTGTCACTAAAATATAACCCAATGATGAGTTAAAACGACTAAACCAATAGCGGTTTTGTGGGGAATGCAAAAGCATTGCGTCAACTCCGCTTTGGCCCATTAATTCATTAATAATTGTCTTTTTATCAATTTTCATTTTTTTCTTCCTTTTCTGTTATTAAAATTTTACAATAAAAAAATAGGAAAACCCTATTTTTTTTGCTTATGAACTTGATGGCTATTGCATTTAAAACAATGCTTTTTAACTTCAATTTTTTCTTTCTTTTTGTCATTTTTTGCAATATAGTTTTCTTCTTTACAAATCGAACAACGTAGAATAACTCCTTCGCGCATTTATAACCCCTCCTTTTAAGAATTTATAATTTCCCTAATTAAATTTCTAGGCAAATAAATAATATCATATTTTTTATTATTTTTTAAAAAAAATGCTTTTTTAATTATATTTTCCTTTTTTTTTGATAAAATAATAAAAATGAAAGCGAGTGTTATTATGAAAAAATTACTAGCGGTTTTAGCCGCTTCAAGTTTAGTAGCAGCTAGCAGTAGCGCGGTTGTCGCGTGTACTAATGAACTTTCTAACTATAATACTTTTAAAGATTGAATCCAAAGAAGAGAGACCTTTATTTTATATGTTGGAGCCGAGGATTGTCCGGTTTGTCAATCATTTGTAAAAGCAACGACTGGAAAAGTTGATGGTGATATTGAAACATTTAGCAATAATGTCAATAACGGGAATAACCAAGATTTTAACGATTTAACAAATAACTATAACAATTCTTTAAAAGAAGGTGACGAAGATATATACGAAAATGGTTTTGGAACTAAAGTAAATCAAGTTAAATTCCACCACTTTGTTGAGGAAAAAAAGGACAAAATTAATTCAAAAAAATGATGAATTAAAATTAAAGAATGAATTTTAGAACAATACAAAATTCAGTATAAAATTCATAATATTCCCGAGGGAGATCCTAACTTCATTACAAAAGATTGAACAATTGATACTTTAAAAATTACAAGCATTCCTGTCTTTATTGTTATCAGAGATGGTAAATTTGTTAACCTAGTTCAAGGTTTTGATGATACAACTGGAGGAGTCGGAGAAGCGACTGCCTTACAAAACCTAATGCTTAAATTTGATGAAATTTTAAGAGATCAAAGCTCATTCTACCAACCAGTCGGTGGTGGTGATGAAGGTACTGAAGGTGAAACCGGAGATGGTGGTATTGATCAATCTGGGGAAAATCAACAAATTGATTATAATAGCCGTAAGTTTAATTACAACTTCAATAAATAAAAAAACTAGATAATAATCTAGTTTTTTTATTTGCATTTTTAAAAAATTTAAAACCATACATTTAAAATAACGCATAAAAAAACCACATGTAAACATATGGTGCAAGTTTATTTCTAAAATGGTCCCCAGGGCCGGACTTGAACCGGCACGGGCGACAAAGCCCGCTGGATTTTAAGTCCAGTGCGTCTACCGATTCCGCCACCTGGGGATAAAAATCCAAAAAAATATAATAAAATGGTGTCCCGTGCAAGATTCGAACTTGCGACCCACTGGTTAAAAGCCAGTTGCTCTACCGGCTGAGCTAACGAGACAAAATGGCTGGGCTAGCAGGATTCGAACCGGCGCATGAAGGAGTCAAAGTCCTTTGCCTTACCGCTTGGCTATAGCCCAATAAAAATGGTGGAGGGAGGCGGATTCGAACCGCCGAACCTTTCGGAACTGGGTTACAGCCAGCCGCGTTTAGCCACTTCGCTATCCCTCCATAAATGGTGCTGACTAAAGGATTTGAACCCTCGACCTATTGATTACTAGTCAATTGCTCTACCAACTGAGCTAAGTCAGCATGTTTCTAAAAATTTAGAACCTAAAACATTATACAAAAAAAATATAAGACTTGTCAAGGCAAAAGCGAATAATTTCATAAAAAAAGTACTCGGGCGGAGCACTGTTCTTGTCAATTCAAGCAATAAATTTAAACAAATTAAATTTGATAGGGCTAAACAAATTATTATAAAATTTTCTTGAAAAGACAAAATTATTATACCCTTTTTGAAAAAATAATCAATAAAAAGATAAAGCCTTTATTTGCTAATCGATTTTTTTCTAATCAATTTTTAAGTCACTTATAATCTTAATAATCACTGGTTCATGAAACTCTTTGTCAACAATTTCAAATGTCATTTCAGCACTGGCTGTAAAATCACTGACAATCGGTTTGTTTGTCATAAGTGTCATTACAACCTCTCCAGCTTTTACATACTCTCCTGAGCCCTTATTTAGACTAATTCCCGCTGCATAATCAATGCTATCTTCTTTGGTTGCCCTACCTGCACCGATTTTCATAGCTAACAGCCCTAGGCGATCTGTATCACAATAGCGAACATTACCTGATTTTGACGCCAAAACTTCGATTTTATTTTTGGTTATGAAATTTTTATCATAATTTTCAATTACCCCAAAATCTCCACCTTGAGCATTAATAAACTGTTTTAAGATTGGAGCCGCTTCCCCACTGACTAGTCGTTGACGAGCTGCTAATTTAGCTGCTGGTAAGTCTTTAAAAAGTTTTGCTTGCAATAAAGTAATTCCCACAGCTGTCTCAGTTAACTCTACTAAGTCTGCTGGACCTTTACCAAGTAAAGTTTCATAAGCCTCACGAACCTCGTTAGCATTCCCGATTTGACGTCCCAATGGCTTATCCATGTCAGTAATCATTGCGGCAATATTTCGGTTATGATTTTTACCAATTTCTACCATTGTTTGAGCTAGCAATGTTGCTTGTTCGATTGTTTCCATAAAAGCACCACTACCCATTTTAACATCCAAAATGATTCCATTTCCTGCAATTGCAAGTTTTTTAGACATAATGCTTGAGGCGATTAGTGGAATTGAGTCAACTGTCCCAGTTACATCTCTTAGGGCATAAAGTTTTTTATCTGCTGGCACAATTTCCCCAGATTGTGAAATTATGCTCATTCCCACTTTATTAACAATCTCTTCAAATTTAGCTTCGCTCACCTCTCCTGTTCAACCAGGACAAGACTCTAACTTATCAATTGTTCCCCCGGTTTGTCCTAAGCCTCTTCCAGAAAGTTTAGCCACTTTCAATCCAAAACTTGCCACTAACGGGGCATAAATTAGTGAGGTCTTATCTCCAACCCCTCCAGTTGAGTGTTTATCAACTTTGAAGCCTGAAACTGCTTTCAAGTCATAAGTTTTACCACTATTGACCATTGCGCCAGTAAGGTTTGATGTTTCCAAAGAATTCATTCCCTTAAAATAAATAGCCATTGACATAGCGCTCATTTGATAATCTTTAATTTCGTTACTTACAAAACCGGCAATTAAGTAATCAATTTCTTCTTTGCTTAAAGCCAGGCCTTTTTTCTTTTTATTTATTAATTCTGCAAAATTCATTTTAACTCCTATTAGAAAATTATTTTTTCTTTTTTTCTTTTTTCTTAGCTGGTGAAGTTGTTTCAAAATTCTGGTATTTATCCATATTTTTTATAACTTCTTTGCGGACGTTATTTGTTAAGATATCAGTTTTAATTGATATGAATTTTTCAGGTAGCATCGGTTTACCAAAAACAACCTTAATTGTTAATTTTTTTGGCCTTTGCTTAGCAAAGACGTAGTGCGAATCAATAATTGTTACTGGAATAATTGGAACATACGCTGATTGAGCAATTTTCATACTTGCCCCTTGGAATTCTCCAACTTCTTGGGTTGAACTTCTAGTTCCCTCGGGAAAAACTACCAAACTTCTATGGTATTGATTTAATAGTTCTTTACCCTCTTTAAAGGCATTTAAAGCGCTTCGTGGATTTTGACGGTCTAATGGAATTGCATCTATTAATTTAACGAAACGACCAAAAGTTTTATCATTTCACAATTCTTGTTTTGCGATGAATGCTAATGGCTGTTGACGACTAAAATCATTTATTGCAATCAAAGCAACTGGATCAAAATTTGACTGATGATTTGGTGCTAAAATAACTCCGCGATCTAGTCAATTTTCAATATCAACCACTTGGATTTTAACATCAAGAAGTCATAACATTCGTCGGGCAATTTTTTTAACCCAGTGATAACGATATTCTTCACTATAAGAGTTAGGGTCTCGTTTAATTCTACGAGCCATTTTTTTAGCTTTTCTAAAATTCATTAAAACTATAAATCAAATTAGAAACAACTTTCATTTGTTGAAGTTTTTTGAGCCTTGGTCATCTTTTTTGGCTTTCTTTTCGGCCTTACTTTTTTTTGATTTTGAATCAGTTTGAGCCTCTACCAATTCATTGGTAGTAACTTTTGACTCTTCAATTTCAAGCTCTAATTTCTGTTTTTCTTTCATCTTAGAAAATCCTTTCATATTTCTTGACGATAAAATCATCATATTCTTCCTCAGAGTAAACTCTAAAATCCGAAAAACTTAAATCCGGAAATTTTGTATCTCCATCGTAATCTTTCTTTATTATACTTACAATTAGCTCATCTGCAAAAGGAAAAAGTAATTTATATACTTGAGAACCTCCGATTACCATCAAATCTTCTTTATTGTTATTTTTGTATTTTTGAATCAATTCATTTACATCTTTGATTCATTCCAGATTATCACTGTTAGAGGTGTTTTGCGAACTTAAGACAAAGTTTTGGCGGTCTGGTAATGCTTTAGATCCAATCGCTTCAAAGGTCTTTCTTCCCATCAAAATTGCTTTATTTATTGTCATTGCTTTAAAAAAAGCCATTTCCTGACTAATTTTTCAAGGCAATTTATTATCCTTACCAATAATTCCTGACTTAGTTTGAGCCCAAATTAGTTTAATCATTAGACGGCCACCTTCCCCTTAATTGCAGGATCTGGATTGTAATTTTCCAAACTAATGTCATTGGGATCTAAGTCAAAAATTGATTTAGACTGATCTAGAATTACCAATTGAGGCAATTTCTTTGGTTTTCGCAATAACTGCATTTCAATTTGTTCGAGGTGATTTTTATAAATATGTGCATCCCCAATTGTGTGAATAAATTCTCCAGGAGTTAATTCAACTTCTCTTGCAATTAAAATTAATAAAAGCGCATAACTTGAAATATTAAAAGGGATTCCCAAAAAAACATCGCCGCTTCGTTGATATAATTGCAAATTTAAACGACCGTCAGGGGTTACATAAAACTGAAATAAACTATGACATGGTGGTAGTGCCATATGATTAATTTCTGCGGGGTTTCATGAAGATATCAAGTGCCTACGAGAATCAGGATTATTTTTTAGATTACAAATTAATTCCTTTAGTTGGTCAACTCCATTAAAATTTCTTCACTGTTTTCCATAAACAGGACCCAAATCACCATGCTTTTGTGCAAAGTCGCTGTCAAAGCGAATTTTTTCAATAAATTGCTCCAGGGTTTCGCCTTGAAAATCTTCGGTTTTTTTATAATTTTCATAGGGCCATTCGTTTCAAATGTTAACTTTACGATCCACTAAGTATTTAATATTAGTATCCCCTGAAATAAATCATAATAATTCAACAACGATTGCTTTGAAATAAACTTTTTTAGTTGTTAGAATCGGAAAGCCGTCGCTTAAATCAAAACGATGCTGGGTTCCAAAATAAGAAATAGTCCCTGTGTTTGTACGATCATTTTTTTCTTGACCTTGTTCTAAAACTGTTTTAACTAAACTAAAATATTGCTTCATTTAATCACCAATATTATTATAAACCAATCTCCTAAATAAAATGCGAGATTTCTTATAATCACTTCTTTGAATTTTAAAATTAACCAATAACAACGGCAATGGCATACTTTTTCTCATGGCTAATAGAAACTAGATAATTTGAAAATTCCTTATTTTCAAAAACGGGTTGTTGATTTTGATAAGCAATATTGATATTATTCATTGCGACTGGTTGAGACAAAGTTTTTATCAATGCTTCTTTAGCGGCTCATCGCCCTGCCAAAAATTCCTTCTGAGAACGCTTATTTGACTTTGATTTAAAAATCTCTATTTCTGCACAATGCAAGATAAGTTCAACTATTCGGTTCTTTAATTTTATTCGTTTCACTTCTACAATGTCAATTCCAATTTTTTGCATCTTTTTTTCCTCATTAAGCATAATCAACAATTTTAGCTCAATCTGAAAAATTGTACTTAATTTGATGATGGTAGTCGATTCCAGTGAATGGGTTTATTACATTACTGGTGCTAACAAGTTCCAAGCCAGCAATAAGACCTAAACTTGAGTAAAATGCTGGTAAAAAACTTGCTGTCCCAAATTCCTGATTTAGTTGATTAACCAAATAAATATTTTTAAAAAATGTATAAGTTTTCTCTCCGCTTTTCAATACATCAACAACGTGGTTGGTGCGGCCCGAAGCAACATTGTCAGCTGCAATTAAATCTGCGACTTTAATAAATTCGTTATCTGTTGCAGTTGGGTTTTCTTTATAAAATCTAGAAAAATCCCTTCTCCCCATCTGAGTTAATTGGTGTTGTTGCATGAAAGTTTCTAATTGTAATTTTAAATCAGTAAAACTACCATACGAAAAATTAAATTGAGTAGTTTCATTGTCTTTTAAAGAGTCAGAAGTTTCAATTTTTGATAGCGAATCTGCAAGTGCTGCTGCTGCAAAAGAACCCTCAGTGACAACTCTAAAAAGATTTTGGGACTGTGGTGGCATTGACAAACTACAATTAATGACATCAGTTTTAAAATAATTGTTTGTTGAATAATTATCAACATATAAATTGTTGATAAAGTCAATTGCTTCGTTTGTGGCAGTTTCTGGGTTATTTTGGCTAAATTCGTAAATTGTAAGCATCGGAATTACAACAAATTTTGAAATACATTCAGTATTATAATAAAAACCGTATTTAGGTAAAAAGCGATAAGCATAGCTTGAAGGAGCACGGCGCATATAACTATTACCATTTTCAACAACTTTTTTAAAATTTTCAAAATTCAAATCTGAAGTATTAATATTTTGGTCAACGATTCGATGACTTTCGGTTTTGAAAAGCGGATTTGAAGCAAAGCTAAAAATTCCAAAAGCAGCAAATAAGCCCATAATTAGACCAAAGGTGGTTCCTAATAAAATATTGACATGGGAGTTAATTTTAATGCTTATTAGACGTTTTTTCAAAAAAGTAAAATATAAGATAATTGCAATTAAATTAATTGTAATTAGGAAAGTTGCTTGATAGAAAAAGTTGAGAACAACTGCAATTACCGAAGTCAAAAAACTTTCTGTAAGCGCATCTGTATTTATGATTAAGCCTTCAGTACTAGAACCAAAAATTCCTAAAATTTTTGCAAATGTACTTTGAATTACTTCGTTGAAACTAGAAATTAAATCCTTTAAAAAATCCAAATTAAAGATTGGTAAAATTAAAGAAACCGTGGCTGAAGTAATGACTGGAACTAGGAATATGATTAAAATGGCTGCGAAAATATTAACTCCACCAAAGTAAACCATTACTCAAGCGCCCCTTTTCATTCCTCAAATTGTAAAGGCAATCAAAACTGTAAAAATTAACAGATCATATAATCATCACGGGCCAATATTTATTAACATTTTAATTCTCCTTTGCTGATAACTAGTTTAAGCATTTAATATTATTATACATATTTTTTAGTAATTGTTTATAATTATAAAGTGAGGTGCCTAGTGGATAAAGCAAATATTTTTCTTGATGAAAAGATTTTAATCGGAACCGATGAGGTCGGTGTGGGCGATTTTTTTGGCCCGCTAGTTGTTGTTGCTTGTCGAGTAAATATTGATGACTTTGTTGATAAAAAAATACTAGCACAAATTAATGACAGCAAGCAATTAAGCGATTCTAAGATTTATAATATCTTTGAAGCGATTAAAGAACAAGTTAAATATAGTGTTGTTATTATTGAAAATGAAAAATATAACAAAATTTATGACCAAGTTCAAAATAGTCATATTCTCAAAGCCCTAGGTCACAATAAAGCCTTAATAAATTTAATTTCAAACAATCCTGACTTTAAAAACGATAAAATAGTCATTGATGAATTTGTTAATTCAAAAAAATATTTTAGCTATCTTGAAAAAATTAAGGAACCCTATATTTTTCAAAATATTACTTTTTGCCAGAAAGCCGAAAGTAAATATTTGGCAGTTGCTTGTGCTAGCATTATTGCTCGCTGACACTTTTTAGAAAAAATTAAAGAACTTGAAACGGAACTAAAAATTACCCTTCCCCTAGGCGCAAGTAATGATGTCAAAACCTTAGTCCGTCAATATAAAAAAATACATCCCGATAAAGCAAAAACTTTTATCAAAATGCATTTTAAAGATTCTTAATTAATTTAACTTTTATAGGAGGTTTTTGAGAAAACGTAATGTTAACATCTGTTAACATTTTTTTGGCAGCAATGTTGTCTGGGGTTCCATCATATTTGTTCGAACCAAAGTAAACATGGCGAATTCCCGCTTGAATAATAACCTTGGTACACTGATGACAAGGAAATAAAGTTGTATAAATATCACAACCAGAAAGGTCATCACGAGATGATACAATTGCATTCATTTCAGCATGAACAATATAGGGATACTTATTTTGGAATTCATCTGAACTATTTCGTTCCCAGGGATAATCATCATTTGAAATGCCCCTGGGAAAGCCATTATAGCCTGAACTAATAATCTTATTCAAATTATTTACAACAACACAACCAACTTGAGTTTGAGGATCTTTACTTCGCATTGCATTTAATTCAGCAATTGCCATAAAATATTCATCTCATGAAATAAAATCATCGCGGTGTTTTGTCATAACTACATTAAAACCAAGACATTGCCATCCAGCACAAAAGCCAAGTCTCATCCAATTTTGTCAAAAATTGAATTTGCCATTCCCAATTTTATAAAGCCACTTTGAATATACATTGCCAAAGCATTAATTGTTGCATTGTGATAAGCTGGGGTAAAAGCTGGCACCAATAACATAATAAGTGGAGTTGCTAAAAATCCAAATGTCATTAAGTACCCTGTTGCAAGTTCCAATGACATCCCTTTATAGCTGGCATTAAAGATTATAGTCACACCACAACCAATCATAAATCCTGCTGAAATTTCTCAATAAAGTGAGTCATTTGCAAAAAGAATTGGTGAAATAAGTAAAATAACTAGCGGCATTATAATTGAACGTTTAACCAAAATAGAAATGACATCACTTTTACCTAAGGTTTTGATAAAAATCGCTCCAATTAATATTGCTGAAATTATTAGTGGGCCTCCTGAAACTTTTCCAGGGAGCATAACCGATAATACCAAACCTGCTATTACATAACTTATAAAAACTATTAGCATTGTCTTGATGAATCCTATCGTATTTTCTGCAAATGCTGATAGTTTTCGCAAAATAACAAAATTAACTACTAAAAAAATTAAAATTATAAACAATCCATTCGGAGACATTTCAATTGCAACTCCATAAGTTAGAACTCTTCAAAATTGCCCCCCTAAAATGGTTAAATTGTAATTTGTTCCACCAAGAAATAGCTTTACACTATCTCCCCCATAACTAACTGCCCCAGAGGCTCAAAAAGTAATATAAAAGAATAGTAAAACAGGTAAAAAGGAAAATAAAGCTAAATTAATTCAAGTTCCAATTAACTGGCCGCTTTGAATTTTACTATGAAACTCTTTGAATTTTTTGCTCACATTACTATTTGAATCATCTAAGTCTTCAATAAATTTTTTAACTTGTTCTTGATCTTTTAAGTCAACAACAATTTCATCTTTTGTGTTGTCAGATTCAAACTTCAAAGTTTCAATTTTTGGAAAATATGGTTTTAGTTGAGATATTAAATTTTTTTCATTTCCAACAATTTTGATATTAGAATTAGTGTTTTTTTCAGACATTGAATTTGTATCATCTAGATAAATTCAAATAACTTCTGCTCGAGCTCTGGCAGCCTCTTTTAAATCTGTCACAAGTTTGTCAACAATAGTGTCATTTAGAAAATCATCATCTCCTGAAGATGACTTAATTCTAATTACTTTTATTTTGGCATTATTGTTATATAGATATGAAACTTCATCATTATTTTTAGTTTTATGTGGTTTATAACCCTCTTTTTTAATAAAATAATTTACTAAAGCAAAACGATTATTAGCGATTTCTGATTTCATGGTATACCCCTAATTAAACTTTCTTAACTCTATTATTTTATCATTAAATTGTTCTGGTGGCTCAACTTCAAAAAACATTTTTTTATTTGTGATTGGATGGTTAAATTCTAATTTAGCAGCGTGCAAATATTGCCCAAACGAAGACTTCTTATCGCTTAAAAATCCATAAACTTGGTCTCCAACAATCGGATGCTTGATGAAATTAAAGTGAACTCTTATTTGATGTGTACGGCCCGTTTCAATAACACAACTAATTAAAGTTGCTTTTTCAAAACGCTCTAAAACCTTAAAAGTAGTTTTAGCATATTTACTATTTTTGTCAATAACTGCCATTTTTTTACGATCAACAGGGTGACGACCAATTGGGGCGTCAATAATTCCTTCGTTTTCTAAAATGACTCCTTGAACAATACCAAGATACTCTTTTCTAATTTCGCGATTTTTTAGCATCTCAGTCAAATTCTTATGAGCCTTGTCAGTTTTGGCAACTACAAGAAGTCCTGTGGTTTGCTTATCAAGTCGATGAACAATTCCTGGTCTTTGGACTCCCCCAATTGTTGATAAGTCCTTAATTTGATGCATTAAGCCATTTACCAGAGTACCAGATAAATTTCCCAATGCTGGATGAACGACCATATCATTGGGTTTATTAACCACAATAATGTCACTATCCTCATAAATTATTGGAATGTCTAATTTTTCAGGTTTGATTTCTGATGGCTTGATTTCTGGAATCAATAGCTTAACTTCATCTTGAGGCTTTAATTTATAGCGCGCAGGCTTAACTTCTCCGTTTACCTCAACTAAGTTATCTGTAATTAATTTTTGTAAATAAGAACGCGAAAAATCGAACTCCTCTTGGCAGCTCGTAAACAAAAATTTATCTAATCTTTCAGTCTCTTTCACAAGTAAAATTATCTTTTCCAAATTCTCTAACCTTCCTTGCTTTTTTTGGTTTTATTTTTCAAATCGCCTTCTTTTTCTTTTA
Source organism: Spiroplasma sabaudiense Ar-1343 (assembly GCF_000565215.1). Lineage (NCBI taxonomy): Bacteria > Bacillati > Mycoplasmatota > Mollicutes > Entomoplasmatales > Spiroplasmataceae > Spiroplasma > Spiroplasma sabaudiense. The sequence continues at coordinate 675,619 of NZ_CP006934.1, forward strand.
AAGTTGGCTTATTTTTGGGATCTGGATTTTCTGGTAGTTTTTGTTTGAGTAACTCTCGTCCGTCAAAATCAGCTTCAATATTTTTGGCCGCCTTCGCTTCTTTAACATACTTTACAATTGTAAATGGTAAAGCAACGACAATCAAGTAAACAACTGAGATATTGACTCATAAATCAGCAATATTAAATATATAATTTGAACTTCCCAAAAAGCTAAAGTCTCAAACTAGAAAGTCCACAACTCCTCCAACAATTGCTGGATAACCTGAAGTTGCTGGAATTGTTGGTGCTCATGCTCGTCCCAATAAATTAGCTCAACTACCAGATAATAGAATTGTTATTCCCACTAGTCAAACTCGATCATTTATAAAGACAAAAAATAAAGACATTAATATCGTTACAATGGTTGCAATGCTTACAGCTAAAGCCAGATTGTTAGCATTCATTCCATAAGCAGCCCCCGGGTTAATTGTGTAATGTAAATTTAAAAACCCTGGTCACATTTGCTTTTTTTCACCAAAAGTCATAGTTGAAACCACAATCCCTTTAGTTATTCAATCAATTGCAACTAAAGCCGAAAACAATGGTAGGCAAACTAAAAGTTTGAATTTTCAATTATAGTCATATTCTTTTAAAAATTTCTTAAATGAACTTCATTTAGACATAAAAGCCTCCTTATAGGTTTTGGATGACGCTGTGGCATCTTGGACATAAGTCTGCTGTTTTTAAGGTTTTAAAAATTCCTCAACAGCGTTCACATTTTGAACCTGAATTTAGAGAAACGGTCACTTTACCAATCGTTCCTTGATATGTCGGTTCACCAACACTTTCAAAACTTACTTCACTAACAATTAAAATTTGACTCAAATCAGTTATGGTCTTGATTTCAGTAAATTCTTTTGTTAATTCAATTTTAATTTCTGCTTCAAAACTTTTTTTAATTATTTTATTATCACGAGCAATTTCCAAGGCTTTATTTACTTCATTTCTGAAAATCAATAATTTATTCCATTTTTCAACCAACTTAGCTGGTGCAATAAAGTTCTGAGAGCGCAAATCTAACAAGTGTACTGAAGCTAATTTATTAGCAGCAGGTAAACTTTGATAGATTTCTTCACTTGTGTGTGCTAAGATTGGTCGAATTGTGTCAATAAGTACTCATAACTGCTCTCACAATACTGTTTGAACTTGTCGACGACGTAAATTATCTGTAGCTTCAACATATAAAATATCTTTAATAAAATCCAAGTAAAATGCAGATAATTCGTTATTAACATAATTATTTAGTAACTGATAAACAGTGTTAAACTGGTAACTTTCATAAGCCTGACTTATTTTTTGCTTAAATTCTGATAAATTATGCAAACTAAACAAATCAACTTCTTCTAGGTTTTTTTGATAATTTTTTTGATAATCAAAATCACCTAAGTTTGCTAAAATAAAACGAATTGTATTACGAATTTTTCGATAAGATTCCCCTACTTGTTTTAAAATTTCTGACCCAATTCTTTGGTCATCAGTATAATCAGTTGAAGCAACCCAGAGACGCAAAATGTCAGCGCCTAAATCATTTGCGATTTCTAAAGGGTCAACTGTATTACCAATTGACTTAGACATTTTTTTACCAGATTCATCATTGGTCATTCCATGGGTAATTAATTGCTTGTATGGAGCTTGTCCATCTCAAATAACTGAGTTAATTATACTTGAGTTAAATCAACCACGATATTGATCGTTTCCTTCTAAGTAGACATCAAATGGGCGTTTTAATTCCTTAAAGCGATTTTCAAGTGCTAAATTAGAACACCCTGAATCAAATCAAACATCCAATATATCAGTTTCTTTTGTAAAATTCTGCTTTTGGTAAGCTTTTGGTAAGAAGTAATCTGCTGGTTTTGAGAACCAAACATTAACCCCTTCCTTCTCTAAAATATTAATTACAAAATTAACAATCTCGCTGTTAATGACCAACTCTTGTTTGGCATTATAAAAACCAATAATTGGTACTCCTCAAAGTCTTTGTCGTGAAATAGTTCATTCTTTGCGATCTTCAATCAATGACTTCAAGCGATTTTGACTTCATTCAGGTTTGGTTTTTACATTTTTGATTTGCTCAACAATTTGAGGAATAACTTTTTCTAGACCAACAAACCATTGGGCAGTCGCTCTTCAAATTACTGGTTGTTTAGTTCTTCAATCATGAGGATATGAGTGCGTAATTCATTTCATTTTTAAAAGGTTATTATTTTCAGTCAGTCTTGTTCCAACAATTTTGTTGGCGTCTGCGTAAAAAACTCCCTCTAAATCTTTATCTTCAATTGTGACATCAAAGTGACCTGAATTATTAATTGGGGCAAACGCTTGCATTTTTTGAGACTTTACAAGCTGGAAATCATCTTCTCCAAAACCTCCAGCGGTATGAACCAAACCTGTTCCCGAATCACTTGTAACGTGTTCTCCTAAAACAATTTTTGAAATTTTGGTCTCATATAAGGGATGAGCGTACTTAGTTTCTTGCAAGTCCGTCCCTAGGAAAGTCTTGATTACTTTGCAATTTTCTCAACCAACAACTTCACTAACAGAATCTAATAAATTTTTAGCAATAATAAATCTTCGATTATCTTGTTCGGGTTTTATTAGTACATATTCAATTTCAGGCCCTGCAGCAATTAGTTGATTTGCTGGAATCGTTCACGGTGTTGTTGTCCATACAACAGCAAAATCATTTTCCAAATTTCAAGCTTTAGTATCTGTGATTTTGGCAGCAATATACATACTTGGAGATTTAACATCCTTATATTCAATTTCAGCCTCAGCCAATGCAGTTTCACTTGAAGGTGATCAAAAAATTGGTTTTAAATCCTTATAAACTAATCCTTTATCAACAAGTTTAGCAAATAACTTCAGTTGCGACATCTCAAAGTCATGATCTAGTGTTTTGTAAACAACACTATCGTCTGTAAAAATTCCTAAACGTGCAAAACCTTTTTTTTGATTTTCAACTTGCTCAATCGCATAGTCTCGACATAAATCTCGAAAAACTTCTGGAGCAACTTTTTTGCGATCAACTCCAGTTTTAGCGATAGCTGTTTCAATTGGTAAGCCGTGTGTGTCTCATCCCATAATATAGGGAGACTTATAACCACTACTATTTTTTCAACGCACAATAAAATCTTTTAGAGTTTTGTTTAAAGCGTGGCCGACGTGAATGCTTCCGTTTGCATATGGAGGACCATCGTGTAAAACAAAAAGCGGTTTTTTATCGTTTAGTTTTAATTTTTGATTATAAATATTTTGCTCTTTTCATTTTTTTTGAATTCCAGGTTCCTTATCCTTTAAACCTGCTCTCATCTCAAATTCAGTTGTCTGAATTAAAAGTGTATCTTTGTAATTTGCCATTTTTTAGCCCTTTCTAAAATAAAAAAAACCCCAAAAAAGGAGCGAATTAGCGCGGTACCATCCTTGTTTGCAATTTAATTGCCTTAATTTATCTCTTGGTTATATAAAAAATTAAGTGATAAATTTAATCTCCGCTTTTAACTCGCACCAACCGTTAAATCTCTGAAAACTTATAATTAAATTGTTATCTTAACTTAGTATATTATAACTAAAAAAATTAAAATTGTTAACTAGTTTCTAACAATTCCGATTTAATAATTTTAGCAACAGTTGAAATTTCGTTTTTATCAAAAGAAAAAATTTTCTCATTTTTATCTAAAAAATTTTCAATTATTTGTAAAAAAACTTGCTCATCTTTTTTGTGCTTTCTTAAATCTAATAGTAACTTTGTAATTGCTTGTTTTACATTATAAGAAAAATCTAAAGCCCGCATTATTATCTTTTCAGCATTATGATTTGCAACATCAAAAACTTCCTTAGTTTTGGCAATACCTTCATCTAGATATTTATGCTTAGCCTGTAAAACCTCAATTTCTTGTCTTAGATGAAGATTTTCATCTTGTAAGAATTTGAGATTGGCAAAATATTCATTATTTATATTTGATGAACTCATTTTTTAACACCTCTAATTAGTTTTATTATCACTATTTTTTGATTTATTGTCAACATTTATTTTGCTTTTTCAATTTTCTGCTCGAAGTTTTATTTTATAAAACCTAATTTCTCACTCTCGTGATTTTCGAATTGCTTCTAAGTCTTTTAAATCATTAATATTTTTTAAATCTTCAATATGTTTTAAACTTTGGGCTCTAAAAGCCCTGAAGCCCACGTTATCTTTTTCTCGGAAACGATGAACCCACATTAAGTAGATAAAAATAATTGCTACAAAAACAATAATCAAAATTATGGTTACAAGGTATGGGATTCATAAATGACCACCAAATCCAAAATCAACAGATCAAGTTAAAGTACCATTGTTATAAAAGTCATATTTCATACTGGGAGCATTAACCCAGGCTGCTTGAAGCACATTAATCATATAACGATGAGGAATAAAATACAATAGTATTTTTAATCATTGGTACTGAACTATTAGATGATAAGGAAATCCTAGTCCAAGTAGATAAGTTATTAGAAAGTATAGCATCGTTGCCACTGCAAGCATTACTTGCTGATTTTGAAAAGCGATAAAAATTACATAACTAAATAAAATTGATAATAATCATATTAAAAATAGTCCAGAAATTAGCATTGGCCAGTTAATTTGACTTAAATATTGGCGCTGCTCTGGAAAAAAAGTTTGTCCAATTCCAAAAACTAAGAATGTCACAAAAACGCAATTAACAAAGTTAAAAGAAAAAATTGCAAAAAATAGAATAAATTTAGAGATTGGCATTCTCCCTAAGCGTTCCTCAAAGCTCTTAGTTTTCCAATCTTACAGGGTTCTTAAAAAAGTGCTAATTGAATTTCGAGCAATTCCAACAGCGATTGCTGAAATTAGTAAAAATGGGTCATTTTGTTTAAATGACAATCAAATTACCAAGGTAAAAACCGTGATACCAATTCCCAACGAAATATTAATATAACCTCGGAGTCAATTTTTTCACTGAATATTATAAAGTAATCATATTGTCTTGAGATTTCTTTTCACTATTTAATTTCCCTTCTTGGAGCTTTATTTGGCAAACTACCGGAATGTTTCTTATTGTTTTGATACTTTATAATTTCTTCAAGTTGTTCTTTGCTTGTGGCTTGCTGAATACGATAAATATGGTTTAGATGTCTATAAATACCTGGATAACCTTTATAGCGACGAGCATTATATGAAAAATTTTTGTAAAAAATTACAACTATTATCGCCATAAAAATTACAATAAGAATAATTGTTGCCAAATAAGGAATTCACAATTGGTTTAAATATCCAAATCCATTTTTAGCAAAAGTGCCATCACCTAGCGGGTAAGACATTGTGGTGTCACCGATTCAGCCAGCTTGCATTAAATTTAAAACATAACGATGAGGAAAAAAATAAGTAATAATATTGAGCGAAGTGTTTGAGTTAATTAAATAGTAAGGCACTCCAAGACCTAGCATGTAAAAAGGAATAAAATAAAGTCAAATAAAAATCGAGATTATTACTTCATTATTTTTGAAAGAAAAGACGACAATAATTGCCATTAAGTTTGACATTAACACCATTAAAAATAATGAGCTAAAAAACATTAACCAATTGACACTTTGTAAGTATATACGTTGATCTGGAAAGCACATTGCAAGAGCAAACAAAATTGCAATTACAAAAATGTTTGTAACCAAATTAAAAATAATCATTGATAATCCAATTATTCTTTTTGAAATCGGGGTATGTAAAAAAGTTTGAACCAAATGCTTGTTATTAAAATCATTAATTGTTCGCCCAAAGTTATATAAAGAATTTCTAACAACAGAAACCCCAATCGCAGAAGCAAGTAAGAAGCGGTCAGTTTGAACCCCTTTTTCTGTAAATAATAATCAACAAAAAAGAGTAAAGGTTGTTAAAACTAATCCCAAAACAATGTTTGTTATATCTGTTCAGTAATTGCGAAACTGAATTTTTCATAATTTCCCAAAGATTCTAAGATTTTTTCTCATAGCCACTTTCTTTTCTAAAATTGTTTTTTATCATTATTTTTTTAGTTTTTTTATATTTTTTTCTTTCTTGCTTGATTAATCTTAATTCTTGTTTAATATATTTTTGTTTCAAAAATTGCAATTCTTTTTGTTCACTATTTAAGGATCTTAAAGTTTTGATATTCCCACCAAAAATAACCTGATTGGAACGAAAAACCGCTTTTAATTTTTGGTTTAGGTAATCAATAAATATTTTAGCTTCTTTTATCACTTGCTTTAACTTTAAAAATTGTGAGTTTTTTTGAGAAAAAGCTTTTAACTTATTTAATTCTAAACGCGACTTCCTAATATTGGTTTTCAATAACTTGCGAAGTCCGATTATATTGTCTTTTTCCAGGCTATCATTTGCCAATTCAGTTATTTTTATTTCAATCTCTTCAAAATAAAAAACAATATTTTCGGTCATAATCTGAAAAATGCTATCTTTGACAAATTCAAACTTGTTAAAATCTTTCTCAACCTGCTTTTTAAAATGGTTTAGTTTGGTATTGTATTCTTTAATTATTGGCTTAAAAAACGGATCAGGATGAGGCTTAATGGCTTTTGAGGCAATTTCTGTGCTCATTTTTTTTATATAATTGACCGCTGTATTATATTTTGAAGCTATTTCCACAACACTTTTGTCATCGATTACATGGCCATCATTTAAGAAAATAACTCGCGAAGCATAGTGGTCAATAAAATCATGGTCTGGAGAAACAACAATAAGAGTTCCATTATAATTTTGGATGTACTTATTAAAAAATTCAAAAATTCGGTTTCTAAAATTATAACCAATCGATGAGGAAATTTCATCAACAACGACAAGTTCTGGCTTGTGAAAAAATGCTAAAAATAAGTTGAACATTTGCAAATTAACTACACTTAACTTAGCTAACTGTTTATCTAAAAAAGTGTTGATTTCAAATACTTCAATTAATGTTTGAACTCAAACTTCGTCTTGCATTTCAAAAATATTTCTATATAGTTCAATTATATCCTTGACAAAAAAACCTGAAGGTCAGTTTTGGTCTCTCAATTGGACTCCTATTGAGTTTGAAACTGAATCTTGCAAAAAATAATAGTCAATAAATCCCGAAGTTTGCGCAAGATCATTGGCAATAATGCTCGCCAAAACAGATTTACCACTTCCATTTGCTCCTAAAAAAACAATAATTTCATTTTGATAAATCTTTAAATTTATTTTTTTAACGGCTCATGCCCCTTTTTTAAAAATCTTGGAAATATTATTTAATTCCACTAGAACTGTTTTGCTTTTTAATTCCATTACCTTGCCCCTTATGCTTTATTTCTGATTATTCAAAATGAACTGGTTTGAGACACTCATATACTCTTCAAAATTTTTGACAATTGCTTTTGTATGACCTCCAGCATTAAATAATTTTAACTCGTTTTTAGGTAATTTTTCAGATAAATTTTTTAAGTAATAAATTTTTTCTGAGTCGTGATAACTTGTTACGTCATCATCTAAAGTATGAATTAAAAGCATTGGAAATGTTTTTAAATTCTGGGGGATTAAATTTGGATAATCTAAATTTTTTAGGTTAACCCCGTATTCTTCTTGATAAATATTAATAATATCTTCTTTAACCATTCCTAAGTAATTACCAAAAATGCTTGGTACTTGATTATTAATTAAAAAATCCAGTGCAATTGGTGCACTCAAATAAGTTGAATCTGAAATTCCAAATTTAATATTGTTTTTCTTAATGAACTCCAACTCTGTAATTGAAAAATAATTTAAAGTAAAAGCCCCCATGCTAGTACCAGAAATACCAATTAATTCTACTGACTCATTTGAGTTTAAATACTCAATGGCCGCTTTTAAGTCTCAAGTTTCCTTATAACCTAGTGTGATAATATCAGTTTCACTGTTTCCGTGATTTCTGAAATCAAAAACCATTAGGTTATAACCCAATTCGCGATAGTTTCAAATTGAAAATAACTTAGCTATTCCAGAACTTGAATAACCGTGCAATCCAATAATTCATTTTTTGGTTTTTACTGGGTTTCGATAAATTGTTCCTGATAACTTAATCCCATCCTGAGAAACAAAAGAAATATCCTCCAATTTTACGTTGTCACCAATATATAATGGATTAGTCTTAAATTGCTCATCAAAAGCACTATTAAATAGTTTAACAAGGTTGTAGTTAACTTTTGTCTTTGAGCTGCTCAAAAAACTTAAGTTTGTGGCCTTATTAAATATGCGAATTATTTTTCTAGCTATTATACGATCTTCCATTGTTACCTCCAAAAAAATAAAAAAGAGCTTGTACTCTTTTGTAAAATTAGTGATTTAAGACAAATTGATAAATTTTATTATCCAGTTTTCGATAGTCGCCCTCAAGTCCGTACATAACTCCAGTTAAAAAATCTATTACTCTTACTTTATCAGCTGCGCTCAGTTTTGAAAAACTAATTGTTGCTTTACGAAAACGAATTAAGGCATCAGCAATTTCTTGAATTTCACTGTAAGATTGTGGTTCGAAATGTGTAGTATGACTAACATCAAATACTTCGTTAACAAAATTCAAATTCATTGAAAGCGGTCTTTCGTGAAGTGGCTGATATTTTGATTCTGTTTGTTCTGATTCTTTTGATACTTTTTTATCTTTTTTTCATCCCATAATTAACTACCATTTTTTTCTTAAAAAAGTTGGAAAGTCCCCATCATCATCGCTGTTATCTGCAACATTGACTGGTTCATTTTTGGGAGTATCACGATCTTCTTCGCGGAAACGTTCCATTCGATTTTGGATAGAAACCATTTCATTATCATCTTGAACAAAACTTGGTCGTTTTGGATCTTGACGTTCTGTTAAAGGCGTGCGACGATCATATGCATTCATCATTGGATTTTCATCTTCAAATTCATCATTAAAATTATCTATCGGTTTACTAATCGGTTCAACAACTCGTTCATTATTTTGTCTTGTTGGTTGACTTTCATAGTTATTAATAGCACTTGGATTAGCATTAATTACTTGCTGGCGTACTTGACTATTTAAATGGTTTTGTTGAAAGTTAACCTCTGAATTGCGATATTCATCCTCAAAACCTGTTGCAATTACAGTTACAATAAGTTCATCGTCTAAGTTTTCATTAATAGCGATTCCAAAAATAATATTTAAATCTTCTCCGCTTGCTTGTTGAACGATATCAACTGCATCATATGCATCGTTTAAAGAAACATTTTTGCCACCAGTTACGTTAACAATTGCATCTTTGGCTCCTCTTACACTTGTTTCTAATAAAGAAGAAGTTATTGCTTTATTAGCTGCTTCTATTGCTTTATCTGGTCCTTTTCCAATTCCGATTCCAAATAAGGCATTTCCTTTACCTTGCATTACGGTACGAACATCTGCAAAATCTAAATTAATAACAGATGGGACGGCAATTAAATCTGTAATTGTTTGAACTCCTTGTTTTAAAATATTATCTGCTTCACGGAATGATTCAGCAACAGGAATTCCTCCAATAATATCTAATAAACGATCATTGGAAATAATAATTATTGAGTCAACATATTTACGTAGCTCAGAAATTCCTTGAACTGCGTATGAATTTCTCATGCGCCCTTCAAAGCGGAATGGTTTTGTTACAATTCCAATTACTAGCGCTCCGGTTTCTTTAGCAATTCTAGCAATTTCTGGGGCTGCACCAGTACCAGTTCCCCCACCCATTCCAGCGGCGATGAAAATTAAATCACTTCCAGCTAAAACTTCTTTTAATTTATTTTCACTTTCAATTGCTGCTTGGCGACCAACGTCTGGATTTGCTCCTGCTCCTAGGCCCTTTGAAATTTCAGCTCCAATAACAATTTTAGTTTCAGCTTTACTTGCAGCTAAAACCTGAGCATCCGTATTTGCAACGATAAATTCAACACCTTGAACATTTTCTTCAACCATTCGGTTTACTGCGTTGCAACCACCACCACCAACACCAATTACTCTAATTTTGGCAGTTTGGTTTACATTTAAATTAATTTCGCTCATTTATTTTCTCCTTACAAATTATTTTGAAACGCATAATTACCGTTATTATTTGGTTTATTAATGTCCGTTTGTTTTATAATACCATTTTGTTGTCCAAAATTTAAGTTTTCTTGAAATTTCGGTTCAACTAATTTTTGTGATTGTTGGTTGTTATTTAAATCCTGATTATGTTGAATTGGATTGGTGTTACTAAATTGATTTACAAAGTTATGATTATGTTGAATTGGATTTGCATTATGGAATTGATTTACAAAGCCATGATTGTGTTGCATTGCGGGATTATAATTTCCATTTCTTATAATTGGTGCTTGGTTTTGATGGTTAGGTCTAAATTCTGGTCTTTGTACTGGTTCTGGATCTTTCAAGTTTTCTTCTCCAAGTGATGTAACAACTCTTGAATTGTTTTTATTAATTAAATGTTCTTGAATCATAATTCCACAAAGAGCTGTAATTCATATTTCATTTCCACCAATCACATCAGAATAATAAATCATTTGATTTTCACCTAATTTTTTTTGAGATAATAGGTTTTCAAATCCTGAAATTTCTGTTATTTTTCCGGTGTGATAAATATTGTACTGGTTATCAGTATTTTGAACCACCTCATGTTTTATTATTAAATTCAATTTACGAATTACATCATCAATTACCTCAACAAAAATTCTTTTAAACTCACTCATTGTAAGCTCAAAATTTTTATTTTCTTTTGTTAAATATTTTCGATAAATTATTGTATCGCTTAAATTATCAGATTTAAAATCAACAATTTTAAATAAGTATTTTTTTACAATTTCGGGTTTTGCATAAATTTTTGCACCAATTTCTTCAGCAATTTTTTCTAATCCAACATTAATTGGGGCAATTCGAAGCAAAGTTTCTTGAGCAAAAATATTTAAGGAAATTGCATTTAAATCTCAATCTACCAGTAAAGAAATTTTGCTTCTTAAACTGGCGACATTTACAATTTGACGAGCCAAAGCATAGGTTTTAATTAAGCAATTTAAAACACCAAATCCAGCCGTTGAAACTACCTTTAAGTGTGAGTTGTAAACTTCGCTTGGCACAGTGTAAACATTTGCATACATTGTTAGTTTATGAGCAACAGCCCCAATCGGAGCAACTCCTTTTTTAAAAGTATCATCAACCAAATATCGAGTGGGTTTTATTGAAACAACTTTACGATTATTTGAGTAGTTAACATCTTTGGCATCGCTATTTAATTGGCTAATGTCTTTTGATGTAACAATTCGAGCCGGACCTCCATTTGCTAAATTTAAAGTTGAAATCGCTTCTTTAATCTCGGTATTTTTTTCAGGAATTACTACTGTTATTTTCAGGATTTTCTTTTCAAAAGTTCTTTCATATTCTTGGACTAAACGATTTAAAAGGTTGGCTGCTGCTTTTATATCAATAACTTCATTATTGGCATTTAATCAATTTCCAAATTCTTGGTGCTTATATATTATTTTCAAGACTTTGTTAATCTGATATTTTCCAATAGCAAAACGAAATTCATTTCTAGTTATTTCTAAAGCTGCGTAAATTTCATTTTTCATACATATTTCCTCCTTTTACTTTTTCTTAATTGCTCATAGTTTTGCGCTGTGAGCGCGACGGTTATTTTCTAATTCTAATTCCCTGGGTTTGAAAGGCTTTTTATTCACTAACTCAAATAGGCTTTTACTAGGTACATTAATTGGTAATTTTGCTAAAATTTTGTCTTCTTCAAATATTGTTACCCCTTTAAAAATTTCTTTTACAATTTTTTCTTCAAGGGATTGGAAGGTTATAACAACTAATGTTCCTCCACTTTTTAACAATTTTAAAGAGCTTTTAAGAGCATCTTTTAAAACTTCAAGTTCGTTGTTTACACAGATTCTTAAAGCCTGAAAAATCTTCTTAGCTGGATGCTTTTTTTCCTTTAGAACTTTTTGAGGTAGACCGCTTTTAATTATTTCAACAAGTTCAAAAGTCGTTTGAATTTCTTTGATTGCTCTAGCCTCGATAATTCGATTTGCGATTTTGACGGCGTATGTTTCTTCACCAAAATCACGAAAAATTCTAATTAAATCACTTAAACTCCAATTGTTTACAATTGATTTGGCTGTTAATTGATTTGATTTTTGATCCATCCTCATATCAAGTTCGCTGTCAAAACGATAACTAAAACCACGATCTTTATTATCAAATTGTGGTGAGGAAACTCCCAAATCAAATAAAATACCATCCACTTCAAAAACGCCTTGAAAAGCAAGTAAACTTTCAAGATCCCTAAAATTGCCCTTTAAGATTTTAAAATTTTCACTTATTTTTTCAAGAATTGGTTGACTATAATTTATCGCGGTTTCATCTTGATCAATTGCAAATAGTTTCCCTGTTGTTAAACATTTTAAAATTTCTTTGCTGTGCCCTGCTCGCCCTAAAGTAGCATCAACATAGATACCACTTTTCTTAACATTTAAAAAATCAATTGCTTCATTTAATAATACCGAAACATGATGTTCTTGCATTATTTTGCTCCGCCTAGTTCATTTGCAACAGATTCTAAGTCAGTTAAGTGTTGATTGCTGTAGTCTCTATATTTTTCAATATCTCATATTTCAATTTTATCTCCAATTCCCAAAATCAATACTGATTTTTTGATATCGCCCAGACTAAGAAGATTTGTTGGTATTTTGATTCGCCCTGCTGAATCAAAATCAATTTCTGATGAATTTGAAAATATTTGTCTTGCTAGCAATCTTGCATTTGAGTTAGTGGAACTGTGCTGAGAGATTTCTTTATATCAAATTTCAAACTCATTTTGACTTCGAACCTCTAAACAACCCTCAAAACCTTTTGAAATATAAATAGTATCACCTAATTGATTTCGTAATTTTGAAGGAATCGTTAGTCGAGATTTTTCATCTAAATTGTGCTCAAATGTACCTAATAACACAAAATCCCCCACTTTCTCCCACTTGAAAACATTATATATCTTTTTTTGACAATAAACAACATTTTTTAAATTTATTTAAGAAAAATTAATAAATAATATAATAAATAGAAATGCCCAAATTACAGCATTATTCGCAAAAATACTCTAAAAAGACCCGTGTTTTTGAAAAACTTTAAACTAATTTGGGCAAAAAAAATAAGCTTAATTCCGTTTACGGAATTAAGCTTATTTAAAATTTTAAGTTAAATTAGTCTTCAACTCTTACTACTTCTTTACCTTTGTAGTTTCCACATTCTCTACATACGCGGTGTGGTCTAATCATAGCACCACAGTTTTGGCATGAAACAATTGCAGTTGATACTAAAGCCAAGTGACTACGACGTTTATTTTTCGCAGCCTTACTGGTTTTTCTAAATGGTACAGCCATATTTCCACCTCCTAATGCTATTTTTGTTTCTTGTCTTTTTCTTGTAAATCAAGAAGTTTAGATCAGCGCTCATCGACGCGATTTTCTTGTTGTTCGTTAAATTGATCTTCTGATAATAAACTTCAATTTTTACCAACCTTAGAAATTGTATCACAATTATTTGACAAATTAACAGGAATATTTAAAAGAATTTGCTCAATTATCAAGTCTTTTAATTCAAATTGATCTCCCAAAATTAAGTTTTCTTGGTCACTATATTTATCGTTGAATGTATAGTTTTCTTCTCATTCGACCAAATCATGATATGGAAAAGTTCCCCCATTTTTAGCATCAATGGCAATTAATTCAAATTTGATTTTTCCGCTAATTGTCAGATTTTCTAGAGTATCAGAATATTTAAGCAAGCCCTTAAATGAAATTCCGTTAAATTTATCAATTAAAAAGTTTGTGTAATCTTCATCATTACCAATTTCAATTTCAAGATTTACGGGAATTTGTTTTTTGAGATTTAACTCTCTTTTTGTAAAAATACTCATTTTAACGAACCTTAAATCCTAATCCACTAATGTTATTTAATATTTTATCAAATTCTTCACCGACCTCTTGATCTGATAATTGCTTATCAAAGGAGTTAAATGTAAAATTCATTGCAATGGCTTTTGCATTATTTGCCTTTAAAACTTCGTCTTCATAAACATCGATTACCTTATAATCAATTAAGTTCTCGAGGTTTTGGGTAATTTTTTTGAAATAATTTCCCAAATTTAAATCAGCATTTATTTCAAAAGAAACATCACGCGTGGTTTTTTGAAACTTTGAAATTGGTTTCAATTCAATTATTCCTTGACTTTGTTTTTCAATTTGAGTCAAATTTAGTTCCATTAAAAATACACTAGTTACCTTTAATGCTTGTTCTTTGCGAGGATTTAGTTTGAATAAAAATCCAATTAAACTACCGTTTAACATGATTTTTGAGCTAATAAATGGGTGAATTTCATTTACAACTGTTTCATTTTGCTCAAAACTAACTTGTTCTAGATTAACATTCATTACTTTTAATATATTTTCTGTAACAGATTTTAAGTAATCAAAACTTCCTGGAATTTTGATTTTTGAAATTTTATCGTCAATAAAGTCACCAGTTAAAGATAAAGCTAAATGGCGCTGTCTAACATTTTGTAAGTTGTAGACGTCTGCAATCTCGTAAAACTTGGTGTTTTTGTTACCTTTATTAGAATTTGTTTCTATTACATCAATAAATGATTTAAACAAAGATTGACGATAAAATTCATGATTTTTGCTAATTGGTGACATTAGTTGAATTGGGTAATCTATTTTGAATAAATCCCATTTTTTTGCATCTTCCTCTTTAATTAAAGAGTAGGTTTTAATATTTGTGAACCCTGCTCCAATTAAGTAATTTCCAATTTTACTTTGTACTGTTCTTGACAAATCTTTTGCCTTTCCAGTCATTACAATACTTGGGGCTATTGGTTTGATGTTATCATAACCAAATAAGCGAGCAATTTCTTCAATGATATCAGCTTCAAAATTTAGGTCAAGTCTTTTTGGATCGCATGTAAATTCAAAAATATTATTTTTTTCTCCGGTAATTTTAATTTCAAAGTCCAAATGACTAAAAAGTTTTTGTAAACGTTTCAAATTAAGGCTAAAACCAAGGTATTCACGAATCCTTTTGGCTGGTAGCAATATTTTCTGAGTTTCTTGTTGAGTTTGTTTGATAAACTTTAGTGGTTGAAAACTCTCAATAAAATCATATTTCAATAATCAATTAATCGTTGTTTCTCAGGCTTGATTTATTATATTTAGACTCATTGGCTTCATATATCTTTGCAAGGCACAGTTTGACATATTTAATTTTTTTTGCTGACGACGCATTAAAATCGGATTGATGTTGAAATACAAAATTATTAGTTCTTTACTTCGTTCCTTTGGTAAAAAATCTTTTTCAATACCCTTTCCCAAAACAGAAACTAACTTGTCACCCATTTTTATTTCAACTTGAGGATCTTTTGAGGTTCCCGAATTGACAATAGTTAAATTCTCAGTAACTTTATTGGCATCTAAAATAACCACTGGTTGACCTGATTCAAAAGCAATTAAGTTGGCAATGTCTTCAAAGAAATTTTCTTCCTTTTTAATTCCGCTAAATTTGGCAATTAGTTCATCACTTGAATATAAAAATAAATTTTCATCTTTTAGTGAATAGATTTTCTTTGTTTCAACCGCTGTATAGGCGATCATATTAATATCTTCACTCAATTCCTGCGAAATTTTTACATCAATGTTGTGCTTAAACGTTTTTGCTTCTAATTGATCATTAAAACCTAAATTAAAGTCCCTTTTAAAATAATTAGCAATTTCTTTACCGATTTGAAAAGCAGATAAGGCATCGCTGCGATTTAATGTTAAGTCTACCTCCCAAGTATAATCCAAAAAACCAATTGTCTTTAAAATTGGTGATCCTGATAGTTTATATAAATCTTCTTTTGCATGGATTTCATAAATTCCGTCAAGTTCCTTTGGGGTTTGTAATTCCTTTTTTAAACCGATTTCCTCTAATGAACAAATCATTCCCTCTGAGGTTTTTCCTTGAATTTCTCGTTTATTAATAGTTAATCCATTGGCGATTTTCATTCCCGGTAATGCAGTTATAACAAATTGTCCTTCTGCAACATTTCCAGCCCCACACAAAATCAAATGTGGTAATTCGGTTCCTGTATCAACAAATGTTGAATTTAAGTGGGTTCCTTGAATTTTTTCGCAAAATCCAATATGCCCCAAGACCAAATCATCATTTAATTTACTATAATCATTTTCTTCTTCAACTTCAAAACCTAAAGAATTTAAGGCGATTGAAATTTGCGAATTTTGGATACCTTTTAAATCAATGTATTTTTCTAGTCAATTTCTTGTAATTATCATATATTCAACTCTTTCTAGTTACCAAAAAAATGAAATTGATTTAAAAATCTTATGTCATTTTCATAAAAATCTCTTATATTCGAGATTCCGTATTTTAGCATTGCAATTCTTTCTACTCCAACACCAAAAGCTAGAGCAGTGTTCTTTTGTGGGTTTATTCCATTTAAGCGCAAGACATTCTCGTTAAACATCCCCGAGCCTAGAATTTCAATTCATCCTGAATTTTTACATAATTTGCACCCTTGGCCTAGACACTTGAAACAGCTTAAATCAACTTCTGCACTTGGTTCAGTAAATGGGAAATAACTGGGGCGCATTCTTATATTAACTTGATCTCCAAATAGTCTCTTGCATAAATATTGTAAAATTCATTTTAAATTTGCAAAAGATATTTTTGGGCCAATTAAAAAGGCATCAATTTGCATAAATTGATGTGAATGAGTCGCATCATCAACATCACGGCGATAAACATTACCAAAACTTACAGAACCATGTTGTTTAATTTCTGACCCTGTTTGACTTAATTTAGATAGAATTCGCGAAGACATATTCGTACAATGGGTTCTTAAGACTTGTTTTTCATTTACATAAAAAGTATCTTGCATATCTCTTGCTGGATGACCTTCAGGTAAGTTTAGGCGTTGAAAATTGTATTCATCTTCCTCAAATTCAGTTCCATCAACCATCTCAAATCCCAATTCCGAAAATATTTCACTCAATTCTTCGATAACTAAATTTAATGGGTGCTTAGATCCAAAAGATAAATTCATCCCCGGAAGAGAAATATCTTTTTTTTCTGAACTCAACTGCAATTTCAAATCATCTTGATCGAATTTTTCTTGCAATTCATTTATTGTATTTAAAATCTGTGTTTTAATTTCGTTTGCCAATTTTCCGGCTTCTTGACGGGTTTGGGCATCGGCATTTCTTAATTCTTGCAAAATTGAATTTAGTGGCGAGTTTTTACCAATAAATTCTTTTTTTAATTCTTCAATATCACCGCGAGATGAAGAATTTACAATTTTTTCATTAAATTTTATCTGTAGTTCTTTTAATTGATTTAACATCATTTATTTCTCCTTAAATATAATACTATCATTAATGATTTGCTTTATAAAGAATTATTTTGTTTCTTTAAGTACTTGAACCGCTTTATTGTTAATTGATACTTCTTGATTTTTTTCAATTATAATACGATTCAGTTCACTATCAATAATATTAGTTTTCAGCAATATTTTTGTGAGTTTGATTTTATTTAATATTAAATTATTCTTCAGCTTTAAGAGCTCTAAATCATAATATTTATCAATATCCAAATTTTGGCCATTAATATAAACATCTTCGTGAATAATATTGTGAAAAATTCATTTAATCAAGACTAAACTGATAAAATTTTTAATTTTGCTATATGAAAATATCAAATATTCTTTATATTGTTTTAACTGATCTTCAAAATTATTAAATTCGTATATTATTCTTACCGAGAAATCATAACCTTCTTTTACTAATTTTCTTATTGTCTCCAATTTATTTTCAATTTCTTCAATTAAGAGATTACCAAATTTATAATTTAGTTCCCGTTCTAAAAATGTTATTAAATTTGGCAGGTTAAAAATTCTAAAATAATCTTCATAAGGTCATTTAAATTGATATTTATTATAGTTTATCTTAACTACCTTTTGCATATATTTTTCAACAATGGCATCATAATAATCCAGAAAATTCAAAAGCATTTCCCCCTACTCTAAATTATTGACAATTGATTCTCTTTTAACTTTAATTTGAGCTACCAATCATCCAAAAAAACAAACAAAACCTAAAGCTAAAAATGTGACTAGTGGAGCTCAAAAACTTCAAGGAAATTCCATTAAAATTTGAGATGATGACCATGCAATATCCAAGACCACTCTTCAAACTATTAACGAAAATAAATATGAAATCATAAATGCCACAAGCGAATATATGACATAGTTTCCAATAACAATTCAATTCACCTCAGAATTTCGATATCCAAAAGCTTTCATTGTGAAAATAATATTTCTTGAAGTGTCAATAACAATGCTCATAATTACCACAAATAATATTATTAACAAAATCGAACTTAAAATTATTAATATCAACATCATTGAACTAATTTGACTCATCAAATCTTTTGCAAAAACTCGCGTGAGCCTTAAGTAAGCTACGTTGGAATTACTTAATCTATTTGTAAGACTTGGATTTGTTAAAAAACTAGGAGTTCTTAGTAAACTATCATCAGTTTCAAATAACTGTTCCAGAGGCAATATTTCCTTAAATCAAAACCCCAAAATTGGAGTTCCAAAATCATATCTCACAGCTAAAGAATTTGCATTAAGTTCCAAATTTAAGAAAGTATCTGCAAAATTGTTAGTATCAATTTCACCATTATATAACTCCATTTGTGAAAATAAGCGGTTTTTCAAAATCAAATGGTTTTCATCCTCAGGGTTAAGAATCCCGTTGGAATTTACTTTAAAAAAGGAGTTGTAGTCAGCGAAAATAGTATCAGTGTAAGTGTTTGCAAGATTAATATCAACAACTTTTACTCGGTTTATACCCGTTAACCCTGGTCTTGTTTTTGGAGCAATCAAAAAAGAGTCCCCTATTTTTAAATCATATTTTTTGGCAAATAATTGCGAAATGATTACCTTTGTCTCAAAGGGATTATCAAATAATTGATTTGACATATTTTTCAAAGTATCCGCTTTTGTTAACCTCATTCTTCATGCGGTTTGTAAATCAACTTTATCATCACCAAAATCAATTAACTCTAAATTTGCCAAATCTAAATTAGGCTTCATTAGTGGTTTTACTGAAAAACTATAAGATAGTAATTCAGTCGTTTCATTGTAAAATATCTGGTTACTTGTAATTAAAGTTGATGAATTTGTTGGAGCAGAAAATGCGGCTTCAAATAAAATTCTTGTCATTTCAGGTAGATTTCCAATTTGAAAATCAATATTTTTTTGACTTTGTCGCATTAAGGATCCCACAACTTTATTTGAAATATCAAAACTTTGAAAGTCTTGAATAGAAATTAATTCATCAATTCCCTTGCGAACAATTTCAATCGCAATTTTATTTTCAATACCCTGAGCAACTAAATTTTCATATGCCTCGTTGGCATAACTTAAGCCTGAACTTTGAGCAAATGCTAGCTGGGATATGGCTTTGAAATCACTTAGTCTGAAAGTGCTGTTTTTTTCATCGCTATTCTGTTGGGAGTAAAAAAGTGCTGTTTTTTTAAAATCAGCGGCATTGCCAATTTGTGGTAAACTTTCAAAACTATCTGTACTCTCAATTGCTGTTAAATCTGTTTTTAAAAATTTCGTCATTGAGGGTCCAAAATTTTCTCAAGCATCCGGTGAAGTGCCATTAACAATCATCATATCAGTTACTAAATTTTCACTATTACTTTTAATCGCCTCGGTTACAAGACTGGTTAGTAAACTAATTTTTGTTTCAAAATCATTACTATTTTGATTAACAACTTCATTAAAGTTTGAATTTTGATAACCGATGTATTTAATTGGATTGTCTATAAAATCATCTTCTTCTTCGATTTTAAAACCATCTTCTTGGTTTCACACGACATTTGGTTGAGAGTTGAAACGATAAAAATGACTCAAATTTTGATTGTATGGATTTGTATAGCGGTTATAATTCTGCTCAATTAAGCTTTGAGAACCTAATTGAAATAAAAATAGCATAGAGGCAAGTGAAAATAAAAATATTGTTGTAATAAACTTACCTTTTGACCTTTGAGTAAAGGCAGTTCTTAATCGGTAATTGAAACCTATGCTTTTGCTAGATAAATAGTGATTTATTTTTTGGCTTATGAACTGACAAATAAAAATAGGGAAAATAATGTAGGCCATAGTTGTTGAAAACTTGGAAGGCTCTTTTATTCTCGCGGTATTATTAATTAAATATAAGACAGGTTTTCCTAAAAAAAACGAAATTAGCAAATAACTCATAAGCATCAATGAAAGCGGAATTAGTATTAATATCAATGCTAAAAATCACAAAGAATAAAGAATTGGGTTCACAAAAAATATAATTTGATTTTCAAATAGAGCTAAGACATAAATTTGAATCGGAAAAGAAATAAAAAAACCAATTAAAATTCCGATGAAAATTGAAATTGTCACTTTAATCGCAAAAACTCACGCTAATTGAAAATTGCTATAACCGCTTGCCTTGAATATTCCAAGTTGTTTTAGAGAATCATTTATTTCCTTGCGAATTAAGAAATTAGTAAAAATAAATGATAGCAATAAAAGAATCACTGCAATTAAGATAAAAAGTATTGCTTGAATTTTTGTGATGCTTAGAGTTTCATGAAAAAAACTTTCCTTTATGCTAAACATAATTTTCTCAGAATTGTTAAATACCGTGGTTCCCTGCGATTCATTTATAAATAATTTTTCAATGTTAAAATTTGGGTCTTTTAATTTTATTAGAGT
The DNA here is from genome assembly GCF_000565215.1 of Spiroplasma sabaudiense Ar-1343. Classification (NCBI taxonomy): domain Bacteria; kingdom Bacillati; phylum Mycoplasmatota; class Mollicutes; order Entomoplasmatales; family Spiroplasmataceae; genus Spiroplasma; species Spiroplasma sabaudiense. The sequence goes on from NZ_CP006934.1 coordinate 696,483, forward strand.
TTGAGTTTGCAAGGTAAGAGCTTTTGTAGTTTGATTTTCATAAAAATTATAATAAATTTCATCAAAAGCAGTTTCATCTAAAAAAGCAAAAAAATAATTTTGACTCGTTTTTCAAGACGATAAAAAGTTTTCTCCAGTTACCAATGATTCTAAATTTGATCCAAATCCTGAAATTCTAAATTCAACATCATGCATTAACCCGTTAGAAAAACCTAGCGGCAGTTTAATCACATCACCAATTTTTAGTCCATTAGACTTAGCAAACAAATCCGTTATCAAAATCTCTGGTATTACAGCGTTTGAATTGGGCATATGACCGTCAATTAAAACAACATTGTTTAACTCTGCTTTAGAGTCTTCAATAATTTTTCTAACTTCAATTGATCGGCCACGTGAATTTAACATCGGTTTCTCTTCAAAATAAATTTTAGGTTTATAATCGATGACTGCCTGATTTTCTTTGGCTATACTTTCAAAAATTTGTCTTTGCAAATACAATTGAACACTTCCAAAATTACCACTATCTTTGCCCAACATTTTTTGAAAATCAAAAGTAAAAATATCAAAATAAGTCAAACTACTACTGCTATTTATTTTTTTAATTTGCGAACTAGTTTGAAGGCCATTTTCTGAATTCATTAATACATTTAAGGTTGCATTTAAAATATCAACATAAATTCTATTTGTTTCAATTTCTTCCATTTTTAAAGGACGATCAATATCCCCCACCCCAATTTGGTGGTGCAAGGCCTTGTAGTATTCGGGAGTAAAAAAACTAAAACTATCATTTTCTATTTTCAAGATAAAATTATCATTTACTTGAAAATCTTCATGCGAATAAAAATACTTAAAAACAATTTCGGCTGACAAATAATTATAGTCATTATCCATCTCAAAATCTCACTTATTTGTATTTCTTTCAACATTATTAATTCGACTCATAATTTGAACAGATGGAGCCATTAAGCCAATTGATATAAGAGCCAGCAAGATTGTGAAAATAATCGAGCCAACTGTTTCAATTCATGCATTAAAAAAAGTTTTTAAATAGCTTTTTATTATTTTTTTCATAAAAGTCCCCCGTAAAAATTAGACGGTAATTTCGGTCATTTTCTTCTTTTTTATTTTAACATAACTAGATAATCATCCGCATAAAATCACAATTCCCAAAATTCCAAGAGTTATAAGCGGAATTTTAAAGCTTATATGGTGGTCAACAAGTAGGCTCATATTTTTTCATGCATAAATACTGAAACCATAAAATATTACTGAGGCCATTAAATAGCAAAATAATAAAGAAATCAAACTTCAGATAACATAATCTCCAAGTACAATTCAGTTAACTTGTAAAACCGAGTATCCAATTGATTTAAATGTCAGAATTATCTTAGAAGCTTCATCAATAATTGCCAATATCAAAACTATCAATATAATAGAAAAAATCGCAATTATCATGACTAAAACTATATTCAAAATAACGATTAGATTACGGGACATATCAAGAGAGTGTTGCCTTTCTATTGAATATAAATTTGAATATGGTCCATCTCCATCAGAATAATTTAATGGATTTGTCATTAAAATCGGCTTATTGTCGAAGATATTGCCCATTGGATAATCAATAAAATCACTAAAAATCGTTCCAAAAAACGGTGTCGACTCGTCGATATTATTTGTTAGGGTTTTGGTAACTAGTGACGTGTTTTCAATTTCCAATAGAGATTGGTAATTGCTAAATTTAAATAAGGGATTGGTAGAAACCAGACTATTTATTAGATTCCCACTGCTGTTATTTATAGAATCATCACCATAATTTTTAAAAAAAGTATTATCGTCAACAATGATGTCATGAGAGTAAATATCATCGTTATTAATAGCTGAAACAACCAATGAAATTTTTACCTTGTTTTCGGTTTGTATAACAACTTCGATTGCGTCACCCTTTTTAAAACCAAATGTTTTGGCTGTTAACTTACTAATTATTGCATTTACATTATTATCACTTTCGCGATTATTGGATAAATTATCTCAATCACGACTACTCAAACTACTATTTTTTATTACATCAAAATAGCCATCTGTGTTGCTTCTTGTATCTGTTAAAACTAAATTCATTTCGGCTTTAATATTTTGCTCAAATGGAAGCGCTTTTAAATTGTAAACCAAAGCTTCCTTAGTACTGTTGATAAAAATCTGATTATTAAGAACCAAGGTTCGCGACTTAGGGTTACTTAAAAAGGCTAATTTAAGAATATCTTTTGAATAAGTGCTGGCACTTTCCCAGTTATTCATTTTAAAATTTGGTTGAGTTGTAAAATTATTAGTCACTTTTAAATCATTAAACGCCAATGGGTCTCAAAAGTAATTATCATTACAATTTATATTATTATCCTGAATCATTTCGTTTATAAATTTCCTAGTTTCTTCTAGTGCAATTTGTGCAGTGTTTTTTTCTAATGCTTTCTTGTAATAATGATTCCCCTCATTTTGTAAGAAGTCCCTTTGATTGATTAAACAGGCGGTTTTACCAACATCTGATAGAAAGTAATTATTTTTTAAACCATTTTCGTCACTTGCAGTCATAAAAAATAATGATTTTTTTAAAGAATCTGGGTTAATTATATGAATTTTTTGAATCAAATCAATGTCATGATTTTGGCGCGGATTTATTTTTGATAAATCTGCTAAAAATAAATCTTTCACTATTGGTGCTGAATTGGTTGTGATTCCAGTAATTTCACTATCAGAAATTATATAATTGCTATTATTTGCTGCTTCATTAGAAACTGTTGTTAGTAGCCAATTAATTTGGTTGCTTGATTTTGTTGAGGTTTCCTCTAATATGGCTTTTAAACTATTTTTATCATTGTATTTTTCAAAGTTTATTGGGCTTGGATATATTTTATTTGTTTCAGTTAAAAATAATTTTTTCGTCTTAGAGTTATAATCAATATTTTGGAAATTGCTGAATTCAAATGAGTGATCGATTGAATTAACATACTTTTTGTCTCTTGTTGGTGTTAAGTCCTCACTAAAAGTCCGCACTTGAAACTGTAAAATTAAAATTACTGATGCAAAATTAAATAATGTCATTATCAAAATAAATTTCCCAATTGAGCGAGCAGTAAATGCTCTTCGAACTCTTCATCCAAAACCAAGACTTCGCACTTCCAAAAAACGAGAGATTTGATTATTTATCAGCTTAATAACTAAAAATGGAAAAAAAATAAACTGTAATATTTTAATAGCGATATTATTTTGTTTACTCTTATTTGAGCCACCTTCCATCATTTCCAAAGAAGTCTGTTGCATTGAAAGTAAAATCCACATAAATGATACTAATCCAAAAAATAATGGCACGAAAATAAGTAGAACAACTAAGAAAAATCAATTAAAATAAAATCTTTCAATAAAAAACATAATATTAATATCAAATGCCTTAAAACCAAGATTTTGTAGGGGCAATGAAACAAATAAACCAAAAAAGACGCCAATAGCAATTATTATCGTTGTTTTAATCGAAAAAATTATTGCAAAAGTTGAGTTCTGATAACCGAAGGCCTTGAAAATACCAATTTGGCGTATATTTTCTTGCAATTCTTTTTTAATTAAAAACATAATAAAAATAAAAGCCAAAGTCACCATTAAAAAACCGATAATAATATTCATAATCATTTGAGCTCCAACACTAATGATAATAAATTGATTTTTGAATTTGTTTAAAGTATTAAAATTGACCATATTTGCTTCATAAATACCAAATTCGTTAATTTGGCTAGTTTTAAAAATCATATTTAAATCAGCATTCGGATCTTTAAAGTTAATATATTTAGTAATTTCAACTTTTGTTCTTGGAGTTAATGAGTTTATCCAGTTTTGTTCAATAATGTCTCCAATTATTTTATCATCAACATAACCGTAGCCAAAGTTTTTCATATCTCGGCTAGCATCAGCAAAGTTTCCAAAAGTTGCTAAATCTTCGTATTTGATTCCGATTCCCACAACATTTCAATCTTGTTTTATTTGAAGGCCATCATTTCAGCCCGTATTTAAAAATATTTGAGATCCAACTTTTAAATTATTTAAACGAGCAAACTTGTCTGTTAAAACAATTTCTCGTTGACCAAAGTTCTCAGCATTAACATTACGACCTTCTTGGATAATAACCTGAGATATTTCATTATTATTAAAATTATTAAAATCTCTTGAGATACCATTTTTTAAATGAACAACTTTAGAATCAGAATTTGAAGATGTTTTAGCACTAAATGTTGGCAAATCCAGAGATCAAGTCATTTGAATTTTGTCACGATTTAAATTATTGTTACTTATTTCATAAGCTACATAAAATGGTATTTCATAATTAAAATTAATTTTTGAGGGGTTATCTCCATGTAAGTAATCCATAAATTCCTTAGAAAAAAAATCTTTCCCATAAAAAAATCCGTTTGAATCCTTAATATTTGAGTTAACTAAAGCACCTTGGGAAAAATACCCCATTGCTTTTTTAATTTCGTTTGCCACAATTGTTTTAGAATCATCTAAATTGTTTTCTTCAAGAGCAATTAAGTAATCTCTAAATCTCTCACTCAAAAAATTATAATCATCACAACTGTTCGGGGTTGATAGAAATACCTCATCACCCTCGCTGACTTGTTGACCCTGATAAAAAAATTGGTAAACAAATTCTGTGGTAAAAGAATCTTGGTTGGACTCAAAAAACAAGTCTCATTTATTAGTATGCCTATTAACTGCTTGAGTTCGGGTATGAATTTGTAATGACGTTGTCATCATACCAATCGCAACACCACTTAGGATAACAAGAAATAGCAACACTCCAATCATTTGACCGAAATATTGCTTAAATGATCTTAAATAGTTCAATAAAATTTTTCTCATTAATTCTCCGTTATAATTAAATATTTTTGTTAATTAATAGTATTTTACAACAAAAAGTTAGAAACAATTTTTGAAAATGCTTCTAACTATAGGCTGTAATATTTGTTAATGGTCGATTTGAAATTTTTAGCATTGCTGTGATTCATCCCACAACCATTATAGCTGCTAAAATCGAGAATGAAATGACTGGGGTTTGTCAATCTGAAGGGAATGGTATTAATATTCCAAACGACTGTCAAACAAATTCCAAAATTCCGGTTCAAACAATCACCGATAGAACATATGCGATTAGGAAGCCGATTAGGGTTCAAATTAAGTAGTTACCCATAACAACTCAATTAATCTCCCCTGGTTTATAACCTAATGCTCGCATTGTTAAGATGATAACTGCTGCTTCATCAACAACAATATTCATAATTACGACTAAAATAATTGTTAGCAAGAATGCTACCAATAAGATAAAAATCGTCATTAATACTGTTGAGCGCGCTAGAATAGTGTCCAGAGTCGCTGTCATTAAATTCAAAGGTATGCTTGATGATAATTCTGTTGAAGCCAGTAAACTTCCATTTGTTAAGACATCAAAACGCTCGGGACCAGAAGCAAAAGTCTGTTCACCAATCCCGTTAAGAATTTCTTGAAAAATAGTTCCAAAAATTGGGGTATCCTTACCAACGGAAATAGCAACATTGTTTTTAGCAAATTTTAGGTTTGCAATTGATTGCCCAATATTATCAATATCAATAGCACCATTAAATAGTGGTTGTTTAGATCAAATTGAGTTTCCATAGACAATTTTATTAGTTTTTAAGTCGTTAATTACTTCATTATCATTTTCATCGCTTGTTTTAAAGGCGTTAAAGTAATTTTCATATGAAGCAATTATCAATGTCCCAAAAGCATTTGAACGATTTATTCCCGAAACCCTAATTGTTAATTCTTGTTTTGTGGTAGTATTTGTACGAACCTTAAACTCGCTACCAACAGATAAATTCAATAACTTAGCAATTCGATATGAAACGATTGAGTTTATTACTGTTGGATCTGAATTTGCAGTTTTTAATTCGTTAAATTGACTATCACTTACTCCGCTAAATTTATAGATATTTTGTGTTCTACCTAAATTATCATCAAAGTAATCTAACTCTAAGTCAAATTTTTGAGAATTTAAATCATTAACTAAGACATCAGTTTTATATTGTAATAACTCTTTTTGAGAATCAATATAAATTTGATTTGGAGTTACCACGGCATTAGCATCCGGCTCTGCTGTTAGAGCCATTGATAACATTGCTCTAACGTCTGGGGATACCCCTTGGAAGAAGTCAACTTTAGTATTGTCATCTGAATTCATTGCTGAATTAGCTTCTAAAATACTTAGATCGTTGCAATTTCCACTAGCTTTTTGTGGGATTCTGCTGTTAACAATTGGTGCTGCCTCTGTCATTAAACAAAGGGTTCTTGAAATATCTTTCAAGTAATAGTTGTTGTATTCTTGTTCAGCATTTTGAAAAGTTGCTCCCATAGCAGTTTTAGAAGCATCTGTTGTTGCAAAATCATCAAGGTTATTAAGGTTTTGAAGGTTAATTAACTCAGGATTGGTTAAATCTGTTTTTGAATAAACTTTTTGAAGGTTAAAAATTCATGCTGGATTTGATATGCTATCCTCAATTAGTAAATCTAACACATGAGCAAAATTTTCTCTAAAGTTACTTGAGTGTGATTTTAATGAGGTTTGAATGTCACCAGTATAGCCAATATTTTGTGAGTTTCTCTCTCTTCAGTCTGAGTTTATTATTGAAACTTTGCCATCCTTATAATCAATTTCTGGAAGTTTTTTTCAAGAAAAGCGGTGATCTACACCATCTTGAACCATTTCATATCCTTGACTAATTGCTGAGCCCATTACAGCTTTAGCTCCCAATTGAAGGGTAAATAGTAATGCTGAAAATGAGAAAATTAAGATAACCATCACAAATTTCCCTTTTCCTCGGGCTGTAAATGATTGTTGTAGCCTTCAAGTAAATCCTCTATTGTGATAACTCAAAGACTGAGCAGTTTTTGTTAAAACTAGACTAGTAATCCCAACTGGGAAAAATACTCATTTCATCACTGTTTTAAAGGTTGATTTTGTTGGTGGTTTTGAAGCATTGGTAATTAATTTCAATGCTGACTCATTCAAATAACTTAAAGTCAGTAAATAAGAAATTAGTGTAAATAATAACGGAATTACTACAAAAATTATTGTTGCAAATCAAAGTGAAAAGTACACACTACTAAATGCATAAGTAACACTACCACTAAACTGTCCAGAAACATAATTTTGTAACGGAATTGAGATAAGATATCCTGCAAAAACACCGATAAAAATAGTTATCAACATTTTGGTTGCAAAAATTCATGAAAGTTCTGAGTTTTTATAACCAAAAGCTTTAAAAATCCCTAATTGAACTCGGGTATTATTAATTTCTTTTTTAATAACAAAGTTTATGAAAATAAATGCCAATACTAGCACAACAACTGCTAAAACTAAGAAAATAATTACTTGAATTCTAATATTACTCAAGGCATTAATGGTTGGATAATCATATTGTGCAGTAATGAAATTTTCTCCCTCACGATAAATCGAGTTTGAATTCATCAAATCAACCGCGAATAAATTAATAACATTTAAACCAGGAATAATATTTTTGGTTCTAATAATTGTGTCAAATTTTAGCGTATTATTTCTATCACTTTTTCAAGTTTCACTACGTAGTTGATCTAAAAACTCATAACTGACAAAGCCATAAGAATAGTTGTCTGGATCACTTGTCAACATTGAATAATTTGAGCTAGGAGTTAGCGTGTCAAATTTTGTTCCAAAACCAACCACAGTGAGCTCTTTTGGTAAAGTTGTTGAATTAATTCCAGGAAGACTAATTTTATCTCCAATTTTAATATTATTAGTTTTGGCATATTTCTCAGTTAGAACAATTTCACTCATTGAATTGGTTTCAATAGTTCTTCCTTTTGAAATAATTAATTGATTAATTGGAGTACCATTTATTAACTGCTCTTTGGTGTTATCAGCTTGACGCAAATCTAGTTCAAAACTATTATTACCAACATCTTGCTTGGTCAAAAAAAATGATAGTTCATAGGAAATGTCAATTTTTTCATTTTGATTAGTTAAAACATTTTCAACAATAAAATAGTTAATATCGTTGTAGTAGTTCTCGCTTAGAATTTCTTGAAATTCAGCACTAAAAATTTCTTGGCCACTAATTTCATTAAATAAAGCAGCCCCACCTTTTTGATAAGTTGCAAAAATGTTACGAATTTCTTTACCCAATTCGCCATGATTGCCCTCTTTTTCTTGATCAACAATTGGTTTTAAATAATTCATTACCGCTGTACTGAAAAGAATTTTTCCTTCTCCTAATGGGTTAGCAATGATTGAGTCTCCATTTGGTCGATTATAAGATTTTCCCTCATAAAAATAGCTAAATAAAAAATTATCATTAAAATAACTTGTTTTTGGTGTCACGTAATTGTCCCAGTGATTAGTTTCATTTTCAATTCCACGATTTTTACTTGTCAGTTGTAAAGGCGTTGCCACCATTCCAACAACAACAGCAGTTAGGGTCAAAACAAAAATAATGGTTCCAAACGTTTCCACTCAGGCTTTTATAAATGACTTTAAATAACTTTTTAGAACTTTTCTCATAATTCACCCTACTATTTTTTGCTTATAATTATTAAATAATTTATACTGTTAATTTGATATATTATACCAAGTTAATTAAATATTTTAAAATTAATTTAAAAAATTAATAAAAAGAAATTATAAAAATAATTTCTTTTAAATCGTTTTAAATCACTCTTTTGTATTAATTATCCTTTGATTACTGCTTCCGCGAAACTCTAATTCAGGGTCATATAATTCTTTAACTCACCGTCCATCAACTAATGTATCAATATTTGAGAGAATTTCAAAGCGAGCTTGACTTTCTAAATTTTCAAAGCGTTGTTCATACAATTCTTCAATTGTAAAACCGGTATATAGTCAAATATTTAAGCCGGTTTGCAATTTTATATCTTTGATTAATTCCAATACTTCAATTGGAGAAAACATTGGATCACCTCCTGAAAAAGTTACTCCATTTAATAATGGATTACTCTTTAAATCAAAGATAATTTCATTATGATATTCTTGATCAAATTCTCTGCCAACTTTAAAACTTCAACTTCGAAGATTATGACAGCCCTTGCAAGCATGCAAACAACCAGAAACATAAATGGAATATCTTCATCCTGGGCCGTCACTTATGGTTTCCTTAAAAATTTTTAGAATTTTCATTATTTAATTTGTGTTTAACCCTTTCGCGCTCCTCTGCTTGCTTACCACTATTTCAGCCATCTAAATCTCCGACTAAATAACCAGTAATTCGACGAGTTCGTGAAATTTCTAAGCTTGCACAGTTTGGGCAGGCCAACCGTATTAATGAACTATAGTTACAATTCTTACAACGATCAACTGGATGATTTAAACTGCCATAATTAATTTCATTATCTTTCATCGCCTTAATAATTCCTAAAACTGCGTGCAAATTCTTTCTAGCCTCTCCATCCAATTCAATATAACTAATACTTCCCCCAAGTGTTAAAGGGTGGTATTTTGCCTCTATTTTAATTTTATCAATTGCCTTAATATTGTAGTAAACTGGGACATGGTTTGAATTTGTGAAATATTCTCGACTTGTGACATTTTCAATAATCCCAAATTTTTTTGCTGTGATTTTGGCCATTCTCCCAGCGACTGATTCTGCGGGGGTACCAATAACTCCAAAATTCAAGTTTTTTGCTCTCTTTCATTGTGTAGCTACTTGGTTAATTGTTTCAATTATTTTTAGACCAAATTCTTGAGCACTTGGTGATTCTCCATGATGGGAACCGGTGAGCGCTTTTAAGGCCTCAGCTAAACCAACAAATCCTAAAGTCAGAGTTCCTTGACTAAAAACTGTTGCAACATTATCGCTGGGTTTTAATTTTGAGCCCCCCTTTAAAATATTATTTTGCATTAAAAATGGGAATTGTTTTGCTTGAGCAGTTATTTGGTAATTAAATCGCTCCCATAGTTGTTCAGCAACAATTTGAGCATTATTTTCAACAATTTTTAAATAGTCATTTTTAATTTTTTCTTGATCTATTTCTTGATAATTAATTTTTTCATTTTTTAAAAGGTTGTGTTCTTGCAAATATTCAAGTGCTAAAAATGGTAAGTTAATTGAGGTAAAGGAAATGTTCCCTCGACCTAAGGGGGTTTTTTCTCCGTTAACATTTTCAAAAGTTCGTGTACGACAACCCATTGTAGCTGGTTCATACTTTCATTTTTGGGGATCATTTATGTTTCAAAGTTCGTGGAAATTAAATGGGGTATCTAAAAACATAAAATTTGGGAACAATCTTCGCGAAGTTGTTTCAATCGCTTTTAAAAACAAATCAAAGTTAGGAGTTTTTCAATCGTTAACTTCTGACCATTGGCTTTGACTTAAACCAAAAGCGCGTTGAACATCAGCTTCATCGTAATTAACTTCCTCTTTAACCTTGAAAATAACAATCGGAAAAATTGAAGTTTCACCATTTCCCAAACCATTATTCAAAGCTTCCAGTAACATAAAGGTTACTAATCGACCGGATTTGCGTGAATCAGTTCCTAAATTAATTGATGAAAAAACAACTTGATTTCCTCCTCGGGAGTGCTGGGTATTTAAGTTATAAATAAATCCTTCCATTGCTTGCATAGTCTCTTTTTCAAGATGTCTTTCAGAAATCTCAACGATTTTATTAAATAATTTCTCATTTGCAACAATTTTTTTAGAGATTAAGTCTTTTTGAAATTTTTCTTTTATTTCTTTTGATGTGTCAAAATTAAAACAATGCTTTTCAATTAATTCATCAAGTTGTTCTTCAAATGAAAATTTTGAATTCGTTAATTCATGAAAATCTTTAATTAATCTAATAAAAATTTTAAGAAAGCTTTTGTTGACTCCAGGAGCCATGAAATAATCAAAAGCTGGAATAGCCTGACCACCATGCATTTCGTTTTGAGCCGTTTGAAAGACAATGGCTGCCAATTCTGCATAAACCCCGATTGATTTCGGGGTCTTAATAAATCCGTTTCTAGTTTTAAAACCCTTTTCAAATAATTCTTCTAAGTCATACTGAACGCATGTTGCAGATTTAGTAATATAAAAATCTAAGTCATGAATATGAATTAGCCCTTGCTCGTGTAATTGGGCAAATTTTTTGTCCACAACGTTAGTTAGTGCAAATTCTTTACTGGTAATTGAAGCAAACTTCATCATTTGACCACTTGGTGTATTTCCATTCATATTGGCATTTTCATTTTTTAAATCATTATTTTGAGTTGCAATAATTGATTTAATTTCATTTTGATTTTTGTGTATTTTAAAAGCTTTATCTTGATTCATAATTTTGTCCTCATCTTTATCTATTTATAAAATACTCCTTTTTTAGCATAACTGTGAATTTGCACTTTGATTTGAACATTAAAAAAAGCCGATAAAACTTAGAGTTTTTCAAAATGAATAGGAAATTATTTTTTAGTTTTGTATTCAAAAAGTAAAAAATAAAAAAACCTAGTTTAAAACTAGGTTTTTTTTGAACTGGCACTGTGCTATTTTGCACTTTCGTACTATCGTCGCCGCAGTAGAGCTTAACTTCTGTGTTCGGCATGGGAACAGGTGCGACCTCTACGCTATGAGCACCAGATCGGTTTTTTTGAAACAATAATATCCTTTAATCGAAATTGAAGGTGATTATTCTTTCAAAACTGAACATTAGATTTAACATAAATTTGCAACTTTTTAGATTTTTCTTGATTCTAAAAAGACTCTCGATCTATTAGTACTGGTAAGCTAAACACGTCACCGTGCGTACACACCCAGCCTATCAACCATGTGGTCTACATGGGATCTTACTTGCTAAACAATGGGAAAACTCATCTTGAAGGAGGCTTCTCGCTTAGATGCCTTCAGCGATTATCCGTTCCGCATATAGCTACCCTGCTATGCTCTTGGCAGAACAACAGGTGCACCAGGGATGCGTCCAACCCGGTCCTCTCGTACTAGGGTCAGCTCTTCTCAATTTTCCTACGCCCACAACAGATAGGGACCAAACTGTCTCACGACGTTCTGAACCCAGCTCGCGTACCGCTTTAATGGGCGAACAGCCCAACCCTTGGAACCGACTTCAGCTCCAGGATGCGATGAGCCGACATCGAGGTGCCAAACCTCCCCGTCGATGTGAACTCTTGGGGGAGATCAGCCTGTTATCCCCGGGGTAACTTTTATCCGTTGAGCGACGGCCCTTCCACACGGGACCGCCGGATCACTAAGTCCTGCTTTCGCATCTGTTCGACTTGTAAGTCTCGCAGTTAAGCATTCTTCTACCTTTGCGCTCTATGTATGATTTCCAACCATACTGAGAATACCTTTGAGCGCCTCCGTTACATTTTAGGAGGCGACCGCCCCAGTCAAACTACCCACCAGACACTGTCCCTGATCCGGATAACGGACCGAGGTTAGAACCTCAATGTAACAAGGGTGGTATTCCAAGGATGACTCCACAACCACTAGCGTGATTGCTTCATAGTCTCCCACCTATCCTCTACATGTTACACCAAGATTCAATATCAAGTTATAGTAAAGCTCCACGGGGTCTTTCCGTCTAGTTGCGGGTAACCAGCATCTTCACTGGTACTAAAATTTCACCGAGTCTGTAGCCGAGACAGCGAAGGGATCATTACGCCTTTCGTGCGGGTCAGAACTTACCTGACAAGGAATTTCGCTACCTTAGGACCGTTATAGTTACGGCCGCCGTTCACCGGGGCTTCAATTCATGGCTTCGTCGAAACTAACCACTCCTCTTAACCTTCCGGCACTGGGCAGGCGTCACCCCCTATACTTCGTCTTACGACTTTGCAGAGAGCTGTGTTTTTGCTAAACAGTTGCCCCTTCCTCTTCACTGCGGCTCACATAAAGTGAGCACCCCTTCTCGCGAACTTACGGGGTGATTTTGCAGAGTTCCTTAGCTACAGTTTTCTCGCTTGCCTTAGGATTCTCTCCTTGACCACGTGTGTTCGTTCTAGGTACAGGTACCATGTAGATTAGCGCTAGAAGCTTTTCTTGGAAGCATGGAGTCATGGACTTCGCTACTAGCCGAAGCGTTCACTCCCCATCACACTTCAGAGTTAAAGTACGCGGATTTGCCTACGTACACCCCTTTGTGCTTAGACCAGCATATCCAACAGCTGGCTTCCACTATCCTTCTCCGTCACTCCATCACTCTACATAGTAGTACAGGAATATCAACCTGTTGTCCATCGACTACGCCTTTCGGCCTCGCCTTAGGTCCTGACTAACCCTGGGTGGACGAACCTTGCCCAGGAAACCTTGGTCAAACGGCATGGGGGATTCTCACCCCCAAACGTTACTCATGCCGGCATAATCACTTCTAAGCGCTCCACCAGTCCTCACGGTCTGACTTCATCGCCCTTAGAACGCTCCCCTACCACTGACGCTTACGCGCCAATCCATAGTTTCGGTAGTATACTTAAGCCCCGGTACATTTTCGGCGCAGAATCACTCGACTAGTGAGCTGTTACGCACTCTTTAAATGATGGCTGCTTCTGAGCCAACATCCTAGCTGTCTGTGCAATTCCACATCCTTACACACTTAGTATACATTTTGGGACCTTAACTGATGATCTGGGCTGTTTCCCTCACGTGCATGGACCTTATCACCCATGTACTGACTGCCGAGTATGAAACAATGGCATTCGGAGTTTAATTGCATTCAGTACCCCTAGGTGGGGCCATCATACATTCAGTGCTCTACCTCCATTGTCCTAAACCTCGACGCTAGCCTTAAAGCTATATCGGGGAGAACTAGCTATCTCCGGGTTCGATTGGAATTTCACCGCTAGCCACAAGTCATCCACGGTCTTTTCAACGAACGTTGGTTCGGTCCTCCATTTGGTTTTACCCAAACTTCAACCTGCTCATGGCTAGATCACCCGGTTTCGTGTCTACGACATCGTACTAAACGCCCTATTAAGGCTCGCTTTCACTACGGCTCCACGGATTCCGCTTAACCTTGCACGATATCGTAACTCGCCGGCTCTTTCTACAAAAAGCACGCCATCACCCATTAACGGGCTCTGACTTCTTGTAAGCATATGGTTTCAGGAACTATTTCACTCCCCTCTCGGGGTACTTTTCACCTTTCCCTCACGGTACTGGTTCACTATCGGTAAAATGGTAGTATTTAGGCTTACCCAGTGGTCTGGGTAGATTCCGACAGGGTTTCACGTGCCCCGCCGTACTCAGGATACCTCTTCGAGATTAATGTATTTCGCATACGGGACTATCACCCTCTGCGGTGCTGCTTCCCAACAGCTTCTGCTATACATTAATTTTGTAACTCTAACTAAGGTCCTACAACCCCGGTCCGTAGACCGGTTTGGCCTGTTCCGCTTTCGCTCGCCGCTACTGACGGAATCTCATTCGATTTCTTTTCCTCTTGGTACTAAGATGTTTCAGTTCCCAAGGTTCCCTTCTCATGACCTATGAATTCAGTCATGGATAATACGAGATGAATCGTATTGGGTTTCCCCATTCGGATATCACCGGATCAAAGCTCACTTCCAGCTCCCCGATGCTTTTCGCAGGTAGTCACGTCCTTCTTCGGCTCCATTTTCCAAGGCATTCACCATATGCCCTTACTATACTTTTTAGAGAAAAACCTATTGCAAATTTATGATTTCAATTTTAGTTTTTTTAATAACAATTGATGTCTAATTTTTTATTTATATAAAACAAATAAGAAAATTGTATTTTTTCATCTAATATTCAGTTTTCAAAGAACAATTCTTTTTTCAAAGATTATCAATAATTTGTTGCCAAATTATTCAAATAATCTCTGAAAACTAAATAGAACATAAAAGATAGTCGAAGCTGTTAATACACTTAGTCACTTTCAGCTTCATTACTTAAAATCTCTCCATAGAAAGGAGGTGATCCATCCGCACGTTCCCGTACGGATACCTTGTTACGACTTCACCCTAATCGCTAATCCTACCTTGGTAGGCTCCCTCCTTACGGTTAGGACACCTGCTTCTGGTATTACCAACTCTCATGGTGTGACGGGCGGTGTGTACAAGACCCGAGAACGTATTCACCGCGGCGTTGCTGATCCGCGATTACTAGTGATTCCGGCTTCATGAAGTCGAGTTGCAGACTTCAATCCGAACTGAGATCGGCTTTTTGAGATTAGCTCCCCCTCGCGAGATTGCGACTCTTTGTACCGACCATTGTAGCACGTGTGTAGCCCAGGACATAAGGGGCATGATGATTTGACGTCATCCCCACCTTCCTCTAGCTTACACTAGCAGTCTCATTAGAGTCCTCAACTGAATGTTAGTAACTAATAATAGGGGTTGCGTTCGTTGCGGGACTTAACCCAACACCTCACGGCACGAACTGACGACAACCATGCACCACCTGTCTCAATGTTAACCTCCACTACATCTCTGTAGTTTTGCACTGGATGTCAAGCCCTGGTAAGGTTCTTCGCGTTGCTTCGAATTAAACCACATGCTCCACCACTTGTGCGGGTCCCCGTCAATTCCTTTGAGTTTCACTCTTGCGAGCATACTACTCAGGCGGAGTACTTAATGCGTTAGCTGCAGCACCGACATAATGCCGACACTTAGTACTCAACGTTTACGGCGTGGACTACTAGGGTATCTAATCCTATTTGCTCCCCACGCTTTCGTGCCTCAGCGTCAATAACAGGCCAGTAGATCGCCTACGCCACTGGTGTTCCTCCAAATATCTACGCATTTCACCGCTACACTTGGAATTCCATCTACCTCTCCTGTATTCTAGCAAAGCAGTTTTCAAGGCGAACCGGAGTTGAGCTCCGGGCTTTAACCTCAAACTTACAAAGCCGCCTACGCACCCTATACGCCCAATAAATCCGGATAACGCTTGCCACCTATGTATTACCGCGGCTGCTGGCACATAGTTAGCCGTGGCTTTCTGGTAGGGTACCGTCAGACTAAGAGCATTTCCTCTCCTAGCTATTCTTCCCCTACAACAGAGCTTTACGATCCGAAAACCTTCATCACTCACGCGGCATTGCTTCATCAGACTTTCGTCCATTGTGAAAAATTCCCTACTGCTGCCTCCCGTAGGAGTCTGGGCCGTATCTCAGTCCCAATGTGGCCGATCAACCTCTCAGTTCGGCTACGTATCATCGTCTAGGTGAGCCATTACCTCACCTACTAACTAATACGCCGCATCCTCATCTTTTAGCGGTCCAAACGGACCTTTCAACACCTTCTGATGCCATAGTGGTGTATTATGCGGTATTAGCAGTCGTTTCCAACTGTTATCCCCCTCTAAAAGGTAGATTAGACACGTGTTACTCACCCGTTCGCCACTGGGTGCAAGCACCCCGTTCGACTTGCATGTATTAGGCATGCCGCCAGCGTTCATCCTGAGCCAGGATCAAACTCTCATTTAAAAAAAACGTGACTATATTTGATTCTGACTATCCTTTATTTTATTAAACTCAAACAAATTGATACAAGTTAAATTGTACAATTAATGATTGTTGTAAATTGTTCTATTTAGTTTTCAAAGATCATTTGGCGCAATATCGCGACTTATTGATAATATCAAATGTGTATTATCATGTCAACAAAAAAAGTCATTTTATTTATTTTTTTATAAAATAAATATTTTTACAGGTAAATAAATTTTCACAATGTAAATAAAATAATTATAAAAAAAATAAATTCCTTTTGGAATTTATTTTTTACTAAGTTGTCTTATTTAAAATTAAGCTTAGTTAGACTAGGCGTCATCTCCCCAGTCAATGGTTTTATCATAAGTATAGATACTTTTAATTTTTTCAATTTCAGCTTCATTTGGCTGATAATAATTTTTTTGAGGTGCTTGATTTTGGAGAGATGCTGGGTGCTTTTTCAAAATATCTCTATTAGCGTGACGAATAGCTTCTCATATTCTATCTGAATCCCCTAAAAATATTTTATTTTCGTACTCGGGTTTAATTAAATCACGATTGCGTTTAAATCCACGGAGTGGGTCATGGAAGGTAACCCCAATTGGTCCGCGATCTTCAAATTGCTGAGCTTTTTGTTTCCCACCACGTCTTGGAGTAATTGTTTTGACATAGGGATCTATTAAAATTGGCTCATAAACAGATTCTTCAATGATTGGTAGTGGTTCTTTGGGTTTAAAACTGTTTGCTTCGTCTTGAACAATAATAAGAGGATCAACAATTTGTTCATCTAAAGTTTGATTTAATTCTTGAGTTACAAATTCTTTTAAAACTGGTTGGGGTTTAATTTCCTCTTCTTGAGTGATTGTATTTGTAATGGTACTCTCCTCTGTAAACCCTTCCATTTCAGCTGGACTCTTCGCTAAATCTGAGCGTAAACGATTAATTTTTGAGTTTAAATCAATCGAGTCCTCGCCCATTCTCAAAGTCTCTGATGCTTTTGGTTGTGGTTGGGTAAAATTTTCTTTAACATGATTATTTTGAGTTTTATCAATTTGAAGACGACTTTTTTGGCAAAATATTAAAATTATATTAGTAATCGCAAAAAATAATACCGGGAAAAATATTGCTGGATTAATTTGCTGAACAGCATTTAGCCCATTTTGGGGGTTGGTAGTTTCTAAAAAGAAAAAAATTGAAATTGGCTTATTTGAAAAAACCGCTTCATCAAAATCAGAGTTAAAATTTGAAAATCCGAAAGTTACTTGAATGGCGATTAATAAAATAATAGCTATTGAATACGATATTGTTCCAAAAATTTTAATATTTTTTGAGACTCCCTTTTTAAAGGCTACTGAAACTATAATTAGCGAGATAAAACTTAAAATTATAATAAGTAAGAAACCCGATAAAATAATAGTTGTGATTAATTTTTGCAAATCTAAAGCTGCTGAAGTTCCACTTGCAATCGCTAATATCCCAAACCAATTGAAGAAACCTGTTGAAGTACTCAAAACCTCATAGTTACCATTTGAAAAAGCCTCTTTATCAATAACGGTCTGATCTATTACAAAAATTGAAGATAATAAAATAATTAAATAGATAACTGCAGTAAATAGTGTAAATTTTTTTATCATTTTAATCTTCAATTCCTTTCGTAACTTATATAGATAATTATAGCATATTTAAGTGATTTTTTTAAGGCATTCATTCGCTGGGAAGACTGACATTTAAAAAATAAAAAAGTAGAATTTAGAAAATAAATTCTACTTTTAGATCATTTAGTAAAAAAACTTCTATAAAGTTTTTAAATTCTATTACGGTTTTCAATTGGGTTTTTGATTTCAAAAAAATCCAATATTGGCTGTAAATCAATTTTAGAATCTTCAAATCCATTAACAAAATTTAATATTAATTGTGATTGAGTTTCAAAATTTAATCTCGTTGATTGAGTATGGGATGAGTTATTAAAAGTATAAATTTCATTACCCGGAATCAACTTCTCTGAAAATATATATAAATCATAACTATCTGTTACCGGAGTGACAGCATCATATTTTCCGTGCAAAAATAGTGTCGGAGCTGCTGGAACTAATTTATCGATTTCTAATTTTTCAATTAAATTTGAGGCCCTAAGGTCGACATTATTATTTTTGTTTAATTTATCAATCAGTTTATTAATTCGTTTTTTAGCCATTTTTTTTGGTATCAGTTTTAAATATTGATTTTTAACTTTTCAAAAAAGCGTCTCAATTGAACCATAGGGAACATCAGCTATCGCAAACTTCAAGTTCACAGATCTTAATAAATCGGCATTAATAATATTATTATATTCTGTCACATAGGCACCCATACTTGTTCCCATAATACCTAAAGAGTCAATTTCTTTCTCGTTTTCCATTAATCAATTAAGAGTTGCTAAAAAATCAAGATGCTCTGTTGCTCCCATTGTAACTGGAGACTTACCACTATTACCATGATTTCTAAAATCATATGCAATAACATTGTAACCCATTTTAGTTAATATTAGAGCGTGGTACAATGATCAGTATTTATGACCACCAAATCAATGACTTCCAATAATTCATTTTTTAGAATCTGGATTTGGTTTATAAACCAAAGCTTCGATTTTAACATTATCACTTGATTCAAAGTTTACAATCGAAATATTTTCTTTATCATGGATTTTTAAGCATGGATTCTTATAAAACACATCCATTATTCGATTCATTCGATCAATATCTGGTAAATCATCTTTTTTGGTGTGATGTAATCTCATTCCAGCTGTTCGCTCTAAATTTTTATAAAGTCGATTAAAAAATCTTTGGACATGGTCCATTGTTGTTTTTTTTCTTTTCATATTTATCTTTATTTGTAATTAATTACAATTCCTTTAAATCTTGTCATACTTAGGAGTGCTTCTCTGACTCCTTGAACCCCCATCCCTGAATCTTTAATTCCTGAGAAAGGAAAACTATCAGGTCCTCTTTGGGATTTGCCATTTATATTTACAGTTCCACAATTAAGAGCTTTGGCAATTTTAATAGCCTGATTTATATCTCGGGAAAAAATACTTGCCTGTAATCCAAAATTTGATTCATTTGCAATTTCTATCATTTCACCAACGCTTTTTAGCCTTAAAATAGGTAATACTGGTCCAAACGGTTCTTCTCAAGCTAGTTTCATATCCTTTGTTACATAATCAACTAAAGTTGGTTCAAACATATTTTTTTTACGGTTTCCCCCAAATATAATTTTTGCCTTTTTTTCTTTGGCATCATCAACCAAAGTTTGAACAAATTCTGCTGATTTTTCATCAATCATCGGAACTATATCAGGATTATCATTTGGATAACCAACTTTTAGTTTTTTAACCTCTTTTAATAACAGCGGCACTAATTTATCAGCAATTTCATCTGTTGTTAAAACCCTCTTTATCGCTGTACACCTTTGACCAGAATAACCAAATGCTCCTGCAACAATTTCCTTGGCATTTATTTCTAAATTTTGATCATCCAAAACTAGAGCTGGATCTTTACCTCCAAGTTCTAAAACAAAGTCTTTTGTTTGAGAAATTGATTTTAAGTGTTCTCCAACTCCAACGCTACCCGTGAAAGAAATAAAATTAATTTGTGGATTGGCTGTAATTAAGTCACCAATCTCACGACCTCTTCCAGTGACTACATTAAAAATTCCTGGTGGCAAATTAGCTTCTAAACTTAGTTCCCCCAAGAAAGCTCCAACTAAGCTTCCAGCCGTGGCCGGCTTAAAAACAACTGTATTCCCGGTAACAAGAGCTGGAAAAATTTTAGCCAGTGATAAGTTAACTGGATAGTTGAATGGTGAAATCGCTAGAACAACACCTTTTGGGACACGTGAAAATACTCCCAATTTATTCTCAACGCCAAATTCTTCCCCGGTTAGTGCCAACGGATTTAACCGTTTAGCCTCTTCAAAAGTATAATCAATTAGCTCTAAAGTTCTTTGAACCTCTATTTGCGAATCTTTTAATCCTTTGGCAATTTCTAAGCTCATGATTTGAGCAATTTTTAGCGAATTGTTTTCAATTAAATCCCGAAATTTTTTTAAAACCATTATCCGGTCTAATAATTTTGTTTGAGACCATTTAAGCTGACTATTTCGAGCTACTTCAAAAGCTTCGCTAATTTCTTTTTCAGATAATGCTGTTACTCTACCTGCAACTTTTTGATCGCTTGGGTTTATAATTTCTAATCAGTTATCATTTAGTACTTTTTTTCCATTTATTATTGCTCTAAATTCCATTTGACTTTCCCCTTTTTCATATTATAACTTCAAAAAAATAAA